>NZ_JBJQJA010000008.1:0-250777 GCF_046487665.1 Escherichia sp. WS1152
GATGCAGCGTAAACGCCTTCTCCGGCCTACGGTTCAGGCACAGGTTTGTAGGCCTGATAAGACGCGTAAGCGTCGCATCAGGCAATGGTGCTCGGATGCCGGATGCGGCGTGAACGCCTTATCCGGCCTACGAGATGAAGCGATGTTTTGGCCTTACGCGACCTTTTTTGCACGCTCTTCACGGCGTGCCAAATATTCAGCCACTGTTTCAATCCGTCCCAATTCTTCCTGGGTACGCATGTTGTTTTCAACTTCCCAAAGATCAACTGCCGCCTGGAGGTTTAGCCAAAAATCGACTGTGGTATCAAAAACTTTCGCCAGACGGAATGCCATTTCAGTGGTGAGTTTACGATTATTATTGATCAGTGTACTGACGTTATTACGATGAACATGCAGCAACTCTGCTAACTCATTGATTTTCAAAGCGAGCGGTTCCAGATTATTCATAGAGAAGAATATCTCCGGGTGTCGTCGGTTTTCTTGTTGCCTGTTTCATAGTTTTTAACTGTTGCTTCCCTGTGAATAGCGATACAAGAACATACTGAATCATACAAACACATTAAACAAGTCCCCAACTCCATTTGCGCCATTCCTCCCCGCGCGCTAGCATGATATTTCACAAAGGGAGGTCGTATGGATCTGTTGTACCGGGTAAAAACGCTTTGGGCCGCGCTGCGCGGTAATCATTACTCCTGGCCTGCCATCGATATCACCCTCCCCGGCAATCGCCATTTTCATCTGATTGGCAGTATTCATATGGGTAGCCACGATATGGCTCCCCTGCCCGCCCGTTTGCTCAAAAAGCTCAAAAACGCCGATGCGCTGATCGTCGAGGCGGATGTTTCCACCAGCGATACGCCTTTTGCTAATTTGCCTGCCTGCGAGGCGCTGGAAGAGCGTATTAGCGAGGAGCAATTACAAAATCTGCAGCACATTAGCCAGGTGATGGGCATTTCTCCGTCACTCTTTTCTACCCAACCGCTGTGGCAAATCGCGATGGTTCTTCAGGCGACGCAGGCACAAAAACTGGGGCTGCGGGCAGAATACGGTATCGATTACCAGTTATTGCAGGCGGCGAAGCAACAACATAAACCCGTGATTGAACTGGAAGGGGCTGAAAACCAGATTGCCATGTTGCTCCAGCTCCCTGACAAAGGACTGGCGCTGCTGGACGATACGCTGACCCACTGGCATACCAACGCACGGTTGCTGCAACAAATGATGAGCTGGTGGCTGAATGCGCCGCCGCAAAATAATGAAATAACGCTGCCCAATACGTTCAGTCAGTCGCTGTACGATGTGCTGATGCATCAGCGAAATCTCGCCTGGCGGGATAAATTACGCGCCATGCCGCCGGGGCGATATGTGGTCGCGGTCGGTGCACTACACCTGTATGGAGAAGGGAATTTGCCGCAAATGTTGCGCTAAAAAAATGGCCAATATCGCTATTGGCCCGTCAAAGAGGAATTTCATTTTTTTATTATTATGCCGTCACTTTAAGCGACGGTGTAACTCGATTGTCGCTCAATCTCACCATCCTGCCAATACTCTTAGGCAAGATGACTCTTTTTTTTGGACCGCCATCAGGCGTATGCTTGCTTCGTTTTTTTGTTTAAGGCAGGAAAATTACCATGACACCCGCAGTTAAATTACTCGAAAAAAACAAGATTTCGTTTCAAATCCATACCTACGAGCACGATCCGGCTGAAACCAATTTTGGCGATGAAGTCGTCAAAAAATTAGGTTTGAATCCGGATCAGGTCTACAAAACGCTGCTGGTGGCAGTGAACGGTGATATGAAACATCTGGCAGTGGCCGTTACGCCGGTTGCAGGTCAACTGGATCTTAAAAAAGTAGCAAAAGCGCTGGGTGCCAAGAAAGTTGAGATGGCCGATCCGATGGTCGCGCAGCGTTCGACGGGATACCTGGTTGGGGGGATTAGCCCACTGGGGCAGAAAAAACGTCTGCCAACGATTATCGACGCCCCCGCACAAGAATTTGCCACTATTTATGTTTCCGGCGGCAAGCGCGGACTGGATATCGAACTGGCGGCAGGCGATCTGGCAAAGATCCTCGATGCCAAATTTGCTGATATCGCCCGCCGCGATTAAGCATTGTGCCGGATGCGAACATCCGGCACTTTCGGATTACTGCCAGCTCACCTCACCTTTCGGTTCATAAACACTCACATCCAGCGGCGAGCTTTTCTGGATATACGCTTTCAGCACTTCGGCATCAATAAAGCCGGTATTCACATAGCCCGGTTTGTTATCAAGGCGCGGATAGCCATCACCGCCGGTGGCATTGAAGTTTAATGTCGCCATACGGTAAGTTTTCGCTGGATCGACCGGTTCGCCTTTGATTTTAAGGTCGTTCAGTTTGCCGTCTTTCGACACAAAGCTAACGTTGGCAAATTGCGGGTAGGCACCTGAATCTGGCTTCATCTGCGCGACGGCGGTCAGGTAATCAATCACCTCTTTACCGGTCATGTCGGCATACACCACCACATTGCCGAATGGCTGCACTTTCAGCACGTTTTTATAGCTGATATCGCCTGCTTCGATAGAATCACGAATTCCGCCTCCGCTCATCACCGCAAAGTCGGCACCAGTGCGATCCATTTGTGCTGCCAGAATTAACCGCCCCATATTGGTCTGTACAAAACGCACTTTGTCACGATCGCCTTCCAGACGACCATTGGTTTCGCCTATTTTCACTTCCAGCTGCGCTTTGCCTTTGTTCTGGAACGGTGATAACAGCGAGATCATTTGCTGGTTTTCAGCGATTTCAGGAGTGTAAAGCACGCGCTCGCTTTTCCCGTCTTCCCAGGTCACTTTCTTCTTCAGGTTCACCGGAATCAGCTGGTAGTTAACCATTTTCATTTCGCCATTACGAAACTCAAAATCAGCCCGTCCCACGTATTTGCCCCACTCATGCGCCTGCACAATCCAGATGCCGTTTTGTTGATCTGGTTTGCATGGCGTACCCGGCACGTAATCGACCTGTTTTTTGTTTTCTGCCGCCATGCAGACCGGATCTTGCGAGTGACCACCGACGATCATCGCCAGCGATCCGGCAGGCAGCGCGCGTGCCATCTCCACATCGCCCGGTGCGTTAGAGCCGTGCTCACCATTATCGTAATGCCCCATATGGGTCGCCGCGATAATAATGTCTGGCTTTTCTGTCTGTTGCAGCTCCTGAATCACCAGCTTCGCTTCATCGGCGGGCTTACGAAATTCGACATCAGTGAAGTATTCCGGGTTACCAATTTTTGCTGTGTCATCGGTTGTCAGCCCAATGACGGCAATTTTCAGATCCTGACGCTTAAACAGCGCCCACGGTTTAAACAGGCGCTCGCCAGTACTTTTCTGGTAGATATTCGCGGAAAGCAACGGGAACTTGGCCCACTTTTCCTGCTGGCGTAATACGGTGAGCGGATTATCAAATTCATGATTACCGATCGCCATCGCGTCATAGCCCACCAGATTCATACCGCGAAAATCAGGTTCGGCATCCTGTAAGTCAGACTCGGGCACGCCAGTGTTAATGTCGCCACCGGAAAGTAGCAGCACGCTACCGCCTTCAGCCGCAACCTCTTTGCGGATACCATCCACCAGCGTTTTTTGCGCCGCCAGACCATATTCGCCATATTCATTGCGCCAAAAATGCCCATGATGATCATTGGTATGCAGAACTGTAATTTTGTAGGTTTTATCCTGCTCATACGCCAGAGCAGTTTCACTCGCCAGTGTAAATGTGGTTAACAGCGCTAACGCCACGCCCCGCTGCAATAATTTCATACTTCTCTCCCTGACCTGATTTCAACGTGTTGAAAAATAGTATGACGCGACATCATAGACAAGTCTGCGTCCGGTGAAGATAAATCTGCATCCAGATTAGAAATTCTGTATTCGGCGTTGAGACTTCCTTCAGGCGACGCATACAGGTATGTTAGTCGGGTAATAATCACAAATAAGATCATTCTTTACATCGCAACCCTGAAAAAGTGACTTTCCTATGGCAATGAGTGAACAACCCCAGCCTGTGGCGGGCGCGGCTGCGTCAACGACCAAGGCCCGAACATCGTTTGGTATTTTAGGTGCTATCAGCCTCTCACATCTGCTGAACGACATGATCCAATCGCTGATTCTGGCGATTTATCCGCTGCTTCAGTCAGAATTTTCTCTGACATTTATGCAGATTGGCATGATAACCCTCACCTTCCAGCTCGCCTCTTCGCTACTGCAACCAGTGGTCGGCTACTGGACCGATAAATATCCGATGCCGTGGTCGTTGCCAATTGGCATGTGCTTTACCTTAAGTGGTCTGGTGCTGCTTGCGCTGGCGGGCAGTTTTGGCGCAGTTCTGCTGGCGGCGGCGCTGGTCGGTACCGGTTCATCGGTCTTTCATCCGGAATCTTCTCGCGTAGCCCGTATGGCTTCCGGCGGGCGGCATGGCCTGGCGCAATCTATCTTTCAGGTCGGCGGCAACTTTGGCAGTTCCCTGGGACCCTTGCTGGCGGCGGTGATTATCGCGCCTTATGGCAAAGGCAACGTTGCCTGGTTTGTGCTTGCGGCACTGCTGGCGATCGTGGTGTTGGCGCAAATCAGCCGTTGGTACTCGGCACAGCACCGAATGAATAAAGGAAAACCCAAAGCGACGATTATCAATCCACTGCCGCGCAACAAAGTGGTACTGGCGGTCAGCATTCTGTTAATCCTCATTTTCTCGAAATATTTCTATATGGCGAGCATCAGCAGCTATTACACCTTTTATCTGATGCAAAAATTTGGATTATCTATCCAGAATGCTCAGCTTCATCTGTTTGCCTTCCTGTTTGCCGTTGCGGCAGGTACGGTGATCGGCGGGCCTGTAGGGGATAAAATTGGGCGGAAATATGTGATTTGGGGCTCTATCCTCGGCGTTGCGCCGTTTACGCTGATTTTACCCTACGCCAGCCTGCACTGGACGGGGGTTTTAACGGTGATTATTGGATTTATCCTCGCTTCGGCATTCTCTGCCATTCTGGTTTACGCTCAGGAGCTGCTTCCGGGACGTATCGGTATGGTTTCTGGACTCTTTTTCGGTTTTGCTTTTGGTATGGGAGGTCTGGGAGCGGCAGTTCTGGGGCTTATCGCCGATCACACCAGTATCGAGTTAGTCTATAAAATCTGTGCTTTCCTGCCACTATTGGGGATGTTGACCATATTCCTGCCTGATAACCGGCATAAAGACTGATTTCATTGCAGCCAAAGGCAAACTTTGGCTGCATCGTTTTACAGTCGCCATAAGCCTTTCCTCTGTTAAACCGCCTTCTGTTTTCCGATCCGTGCTTTTTTTGCAGCTAATTCCATTTTTCTGCAAAATTCAATAATTATTCATGAACATCATCAATGAAATTGTCATAAACTATTACCTGTAATTTTGGTTTTCCCGGCCAAAAATGGACAATAACCACCAGGAAAAGGAGACGGAATGCATCACGCCACCCCGCTTATCACCACCATTGTTGGCGGCCTTGTGCTCGCCTTTATCCTCGGCATGCTGGCCAATAAACTACGTATTTCTCCTCTGGTGGGATATCTGTTAGCGGGTGTGCTGGCAGGACCATTCACTCCGGGCTTTGTTGCCGATACCAAGCTTGCGCCGGAACTGGCTGAACTGGGCGTCATTCTGTTGATGTTTGGCGTCGGTTTGCACTTTTCGCTGAAGGATTTGATGGCGGTAAAGGCCATCGCCATTCCCGGTGCGATCGCCCAGATAGCCGTGGCGACGCTGCTGGGTATGGCGCTCTCTGCCGTGCTGGGCTGGTCGTTAATGACCGGTATCGTGTTCGGTTTATGTCTTTCCACCGCCAGTACCGTGGTGTTACTGCGCGCACTTGAAGAACGGCAATTAATTGACAGTCAGCGTGGGCAAATCGCCATCGGTTGGTTGATTGTGGAAGACCTGGTAATGGTTCTGACGCTGGTGTTGCTGCCCGCAGTGGCAGGAATGATGGAACAGGGCGATGTGGGCTTTGCCACTCTTGCAGTCGATATGGGGATCACCATCGGCAAAGTGATCGCATTTATCGCCATTATGATGCTGGTAGGTCGCCGTCTGGTGCCGTGGATTATGGCACGCAGCGCGGCAACCGGTTCTCGCGAGCTGTTTACCCTGTCGGTGCTGGCGCTGGCGTTAGGGATTGCCTTTGGTGCGGTGGAGCTGTTTGATGTCTCCTTTGCACTCGGTGCGTTCTTTGCCGGGATGGTACTGAACGAGTCTGAACTGAGTCACCGTGCCGCCCACGATACGCTGCCATTGCGCGACGCGTTTGCGGTGCTGTTTTTTGTCTCCGTCGGGAT
This sequence comes from Escherichia sp. WS1152, assembly GCF_046487665.1. Taxonomy (NCBI): domain Bacteria; kingdom Pseudomonadati; phylum Pseudomonadota; class Gammaproteobacteria; order Enterobacterales; family Enterobacteriaceae; genus Escherichia; species Escherichia sp. WS1152. The sequence continues at coordinate 6,348 of NZ_JBJQJA010000008.1, forward strand.
GTTGTTTGATCCGTTAATTCTGATTCAGCAACCGCTGGCAGTGCTGGCGACGCTGGCGATTATTCTGTTTGGTAAGTCGTTAGCCGCATTTTTCCTGGTGCGACTGTTTGGTCACTCCCAACGTACGGCATTAACCATCGCCGCCAGCCTGGCGCAGATTGGTGAGTTCGCGTTTATCCTGGCGGGACTGGGAATGGCATTGAATTTACTGCCGCAGGCCGGACAAAACCTGGTACTGGCAGGGGCGATCCTGTCGATTATGCTCAACCCGGTACTGTTCGCACTACTGGAGAAATATCTGGCGAAGACCGAAACGCTGGAAGAGCAGACGCTGGAAGAGGCAATCGAAGAAGAGAAACAGATCCCAGTGGATATTTGCAACCATGCGCTATTGGTGGGTTACGGTCGTGTAGGCAGCCTGCTGGGGGAGAAATTGCTCGCCTCTGATATTCCGCTGGTGGTGATTGAGACGTCACGAACCCGTGTTGATGAGCTGCGAGAGCGTGGGGTCCGCGCTGTATTGGGCAATGCAGCGAACGAAGAAATTATGCAACTGGCGCATCTGGAATGTGCAAAATGGCTGATCCTGACGATCCCCAACGGTTATGAAGCGGGTGAGATTGTGGCGTCTGCCCGCGCGAAAAACCCGGATATTGAGATTATCGCCCGCGCCCATTATGACGATGAAGTGACGTATATCACCGAACGTGGCGCGAATCAGGTAGTGATGGGTGAACGTGAAATTGCCCGTACTATGCTGGAACTGCTGGAAACGCCACCGGCGGGTGAAGTGGTGACGGGGTAAACGGTGGTTGCCGGATGTAAAATATGAAAAATATGTAGGCATGATAAGACGCGCCAGCGTCGCATCGGGCATCGAGAGCCAAATGCCAGATGCGGCGTGAACGCCTTATCTGGCCTACGAACCGACGATAACTTAACGATCCCAGTAAGACTCTTCCAGGCTGTCTTCACGCTCCGGCAAGCCGCGCGTTAAACGAGGTGAATGCTGGTTCAGTACCTGATAGCTCACACGGTTAGCATATTTACACACCTGCGCTAACGATGAATAAGTTAACCAGGTGAATTTATGTTTGCTGGAGTTTGGTACGTTGCTACGATGGTAGCTGTTGGCGGTAATGTCATGCAGCAACGCTGCCAATGCGCCATCCCCCGCTCCATTAGTGTTCATGATTTTTTCCGGCCCGCCCATGTACGGCGCAATGTGCGAATATACACGCAGCGGATTCTGGCAATCCTTGTGGCGCATGGCGCGGCTAAACTCATACTGGTTGAATTCCGCTATAGCGCCCGGCAGCAGCGGATGCTGGGTTTTACGTTTCGCTTCGTCTTCGGTAAAGCCCGCCATATACAAGCCGATTGGCCCGGCGGTGCACAGCACCAGATCTACCCAGTCCAGCGCCTTGTCAGATGCCAACAACGGATCGCTTTCTCCGGTCAACGCTTCGGCTTCATCTTCGTTCATCGCAAGGATAGAAACGTGGTCTTTGAGGAATTGCTGCCACCACTGCGGATTCTCGGCAATGACAAACTTGGTGCCCAGCGTCAGCACCACCGGTACGTTATATTTCTTCGCGTACTCAATGGCTTTCATGGTTGCTTCCGGCATGGGTTCACCCGGTTTGCAACGCACCAGATAAGAGGTGAGAACCAGTGCCGAGGCTCCGGCAATCACATCTTCCGGAATGCTTTCAGCCCGCAGCTGGTTCATGTGGCCTGGACTGATAGCAAAGGTACGTTCCCCGGACTCGCCAATCAGCGTAAAGCAACGACCAATCGGGCCATCCACGCCTTGTAGATAGTTAAGATCGGTACGGCTGGAAGTGTTACACAGGTAACGATAGGCATAACTGCCAATTTCAATATTGCTGCACATGACGCCCAGCAGCACCGAACGGTCGTCCGCGAGCACCGAGTAGTTGTGCATGGTGTTACCAATGGTGCCACCCGCAAACTGATGGGTAATCAGGTTTTTCTGTTTTAGCTCCTGATAAAGCGCTTCGGCTACGTCATCCTCAATCACCAGTGAATGCCCGGCGCTTAATCCATAACGCTCAATGAATTCATCATCCACTTTCGCTTCAATATCGACCAGCGTCTGGTCAATACCTACGACCCAGGCGGCGCTGGTTTCGTTTTCTGGCTGGAATTGCTGAAGCAGCGGATCGCGTGCATTTACAGGGAAGTAATGTTTGGATTTACGTTTACCGGGAAATTTCATGGTTGTTTTTACGGGTGGTTAACTGAGCGGCGAATGTTAACACAATCTGACGGGAGCGCGCGAGACGCAGCCAGTTTCAATATCAGCAGGCGGGATCGCATTTTCATGGCAGTGGTTCCTTACAATGACGTAATTTGAAAGGAGTTTTTGTATGAAGCCGGAAAACAAACTACCTGTTCTGGACCTTATTTCTGCTGAAATGAAGACCGTTGTGAATACTCTTCAGCCGGATTTACCGTCCTGGCCCGCAACGGGAACGATTGCTGAGCAACGACAGTATTACACGCTTGAGCGCCGATTCTGGAATGCGGGCGCTCCAGAAATGGCAACCAGAGCTTACATGGTTCCAACAAAATATGGGCAGGTGGAAACACGTCTCTTTTGTCCGCAGCCAGATAGCCCGGCGACGCTATTTTATTTGCATGGAGGCGGTTTTATTCTCGGCAATCTCGATACCCACGATCGCATCATGCGCCTGCTGGCAAGCTACAGCCAATGTACGGTGATTGGTATTGATTACCCCCTTTCACCTGAAGCGCGTTTTCCGCAAGCGATAGAGGAAATTGTGGCTGCTTGTTGTTATTTCCACCAGCAGGCGGAGGATTATCAAATCAATATGTCCCGCATTGGCTTTGCCGGTGATTCCGCAGGTGCCATGCTGGCGCTCGCCAGTGCGTTGTGGTTGCGTGATAAACAGATCGATTGCGGTAAAATTGCGGGTGTTTTGCTGTGGTATGGGCTTTACGGATTACGGGATTCCGTGACTCGTCGTCTGTTGGGCGGTGTCTGGGATGGCTTAACGCAACAGGATTTGCAGATGTATGAAGAGGCGTATTTAAGCAACGACGCGGACCGCGAGTCACCGTATTACTGTCTGTTTAATAATGATCTCACTCGCGAAGTTCCGCCCTGTTTTATTGCCGGGGCGGAGTTCGATCCGCTGCTGGATGACAGCCGTCTGCTTTACCAGACGTTAGCGGCGCATCAGCAGCCCTGTGAGTTCAAACTCTACCCAGGTACGCTGCATGCCTTTTTGCATTATTCACGAATGATGAAAACCGCCGACGAGGCTCTTCGCGACGGCGCTCAGTTCTTTACCGCTCAGCTTTAGCGATACGCGGCAACAAGATTAGCCATCATTTCGATATGTTCCGGCGTGGCATTAAGCGCTGGAATATATTCATATTTTTTCCCGCCGGCACCGAGGAAGACCTCACGGTTTTGCTCGGCAATCTCTTCCAGCGTCTCCAGACAATCCGCAGCAAAGCCCGGGCACATCACCTGTATATGACCTACGCCTTTTTCTCCGAGCATTTTCAGCGTTTCGTCGGTATAAGGCATCAGCCAGGGTTCCCGGCCAAAGCGCGACTGAAAGGTCATCATCACTTTTTCCGGTGCCATCCCCAGTGCGGAAGCCAGTTCGCGAGTCGTTGTGCGGCAACGTTGCGGGTAATCATCGCCTTCATCTGCATAACGCTGGGGAATGCCATGATAAGAGAGCAGCAGCAGATCCGGTTCGCCATGTTTGGCAAAAGAAGCGCGTACGCTGTTCGCCAGTGCATTAATGTAATCGTGGTTATCGGCGTAATCACGAATAAACGATATCCCCGGAATGCTACGTTTGCGCGCCAGAATGCGTGCCAGTTCATCCCATACCGCACCGACCGTAGAACAGGAGAATTGCGGATAAAGCGGCAGCACCACAATATGATCTACATGCTCTGCCAGGAGTTCATCGACGGCGCTTTCCAGTGATGGCGAGCCGTAGCTCATGCCCAGCGCTACGGGCGTATCCGGTAAACGTTGTGCCAACGCCTGCTGTTGCTGGCGGCTGTAAACCATCAGCGGCGAGCCGTCTTCCATCCAGACCGAGGCGTACAGCTTCGCCACACGCGGCGAGCGCAGCGGCAAAATCACGCCGCGCAGCAACGGCCACCATAACAACCGTGAGGTATCAACCACGCGTCTGTCGCTTAAAAATTGTTTCAGATAGCGTTTTACCGCTTCAGGTGTGGGGGCATCGGGCGTACCCAGGTTTGCCAGCAGGATACCGGTTTTAGTCTGACGCATTACCGCCTCTTATCGATTCAACTTGTTGATAATTGTAGCGGAAAAGTGAGGAAGAAGAACTAATTGCTGTGAGAGGTCAAATCAGAAAAAGGAATAGCGCAGATTGAGGTTTTTGTAAAAGGCCGAATGAATATCCGGCCTGAGATTGCTGATAAGTTTGCTTGTGCGGGCCTGTTCCCCTCACCCTAACCCTCTCCCCGAGGGGGCGAGGGGACTGTCCGTGCGCGCTTTCGAATTAGCCGAGGATTTTTTCCAGATCAGCGCGAACTTCAGCAACCGGCTTGGTGCCGTCAACTTTCGCGTATTTGGTGTTACCCGCTTCCGCTTCTTTGGAGTAGTAGCCGATCAGCGGTGCAGTCATCTGATGGTATTCAACCAGACGTTTACGCACGGTTTCTTCCTGATCGTCTTTACGGGTAGTCAGTTCTTCACCGGTAACGTCGTCTTTGCCTTCTACTTTCGGCGGATTGAATTTAACGTGATAAACACGACCAGACGGCGCATGAACGCGGCGGCCTACGATACGATCAACAATCAGTTCGTCCGGTACGTCGAATTCCAGAACGTAATCAACATTGATGCCCGCTTCTTTCATCGCGTCTGCCTGCGGAATGGTACGCGGGAAGCCGTCCAACAGGAAACCATTACGGCAGTCTTCCTGAGCAATGCGCTCTTTAACCAGCGCGATCACCAGTTCGTCGGTGACCAGTTTGCCAGCATCCATAATGTCTTTTGCTTGTTTACCCAGCTCGGAGCCAGATTTGACCGCAGCACGCAGCATATCGCCAGTGGAGATTTGCGGAATACCATATTTCTCCATGATGAACTGAGCCTGAGTCCCTTTCCCCGCGCCCGGAGCGCCAAGCAGAATGATACGCATTGCGAAAATCCCCTTAAAATGTGTCGAATTTTTTGAAAAAGCGATAAACGATACCACCAACAGGCGATTGCCTCAAGAAAGGCACCTGAGGCTGAAACGGTTAATGGCGAGATAATTTGCGGAAAGTGCAGATGATGAAAAGAAAAATGCCGGATGACACAAAGGTCATCCGGCATGACATCAGGAAACCAGCAGCTGGTTCATACGACGAATAAACAGGTTCGGATCTTCCAGCGTGCCGCGTTCTGCCAGCAGCGCCTGATCCAGCAGCAGTTCTACCCACTCGCTGAACTTCGCTTCATCTTCAGTATCTGCCGCACGTTTCACCAGTACGTGATCCGGGTTCAGTTCGAAGATGTATTTCACTTCTGGCACTTTCTGGCCCGCCGCAGCGAACAGTTTCGCCATCTGAGTGCTCATTTCGTCCGCGTCGGTCGAAACGATCGCTGGCGTATCGGTCAGACGGTGAGTCAGACGGACATCTTTCACGCGCTCGCCGAGCAGGGCTTTCACACGGTCGATGAACGGAGTCAGTGCTTTCTCCGCTTCTTTCGCGCTCTCATCAACTTCGTCAGCCAGTTTTTCCAGCGACTCGTCAACTTTAGACACCGACTGGAACGGTTTACCGTCGAACTCAGTCAGATAGTTCATCATCCACTCATCGATGCGGTCGGAAAGCAGCAGAACTTCGATGCCTTTCTTACGCAGCAGTTCCAGGTGTGGGCTGCTCTTCGCTGCCGCATAGCTGTCTGCAGTGATGTAGTAGATTTTCTCCTGCCCTTCTTTCATGCGGGAAACGTAGTCTTCCAGAGACACGGTCTGCGCAGAAGAATCGGTATAAGTAGAAGCAAAACGCAGCAGTTTGGCGATCGCTTCCTGGTTAGCGAAATCTTCCGCCGGACCTTCTTTCAGTACCAGGCCAAACTGTTGCCAGAAGGTCTGGTATTTTTCCGCGTCGTCTTTCGCCAGTTTTTCCAGCATTTGCAGCACACGCTTGGTCAGCGCATTGCGCAGGTTACGCGTTACCGTGCTGTCCTGGAGGATTTCACGGGAAACGTTCAGCGGCAGATCGCTGGAGTCAATCAGACCACGCACGAAGCGCAGATAGTTCGGCATGAACTGTTCTGCGTCGTCCATGATGAACACACGCTGGACGTACAGTTTCAGGCCGTGTTTATGATCACGGTTCCACATATCCCACGGAGCCTGGGACGGGATGTACAGCAGGCTGGTGTACTCCTGCTTACCTTCAACGCGGTTGTGGCTCCAGGTCAGCGGATCATTAAAGTCGTGGGCGATGTGTTTGTAGAACTCTTTGTACTCTTCATCGGTGATTTCCGACTTGTTACGAGTCCACAGCGCCTGCGCTTTGTTGATTTTCTCCCAGGAGATAACGGTTTCGCCGTCTTTCTCTTCGCGTTTTTCGATCTCTACCGGCAGCGCGATATGGTCGGAGTATTTGCTGATGATGGAACGCACGCGCCAGTCATCGAGGAACTCGTCTTCGCCTTCACGCAGATGCAGGGTGATTTCAGTACCACGATCTTCTTTGGTGATGTCGGCAACGGTATATTCACCTTCGCCAGCCGATTCCCAGAAGACGCCGTTTTCTGGTTTTTCGCCTGCCGCGCGAGTACGCACGGTCACTTTGTCGGCCACGATAAACGCAGAGTAGAAACCAACACCAAACTGACCGATCAGCTGGCTGTCTTTCGCCTGGTCAGAACCCAGGGATTCGAGGAATGATTTGGTACCGGATTTAGCGATAGTCCCCAGATGGTCAATCACTTCGTCGCGGGTCATCCCCACGCCGTTATCGGAGATGGTCAGCGTGCGCTTGTCTTTATCGAAAGAGACACGAACGCGCAGTTCGCCATCACCTTCGTACAGGTCCGGGTTAGATAGCGCACGGAAACGCAGCTTGTCCGCCGCATCGGAGGCGTTAGAGATAAGCTCACGCAGGAAGATTTCTTTATTGGAATAGAGAGAATGGATCATCAGGTGCAGAAGCTGTTTCACTTCTGACTGAAAACCACGAGTTTCTTGTCCTTTCATGTAGGTCTACCTCAATAATGCCATTTTAAGGTTAAAAACAGGATGAGGGAGAGATGGGGACAAGGGAGAATAATTTCAAGCGAGAGCAGGTGATCCTGCTCTCGTTTGCTTAAAAACGAATCTTATGACGCCCGGCAAGGGAGTGTGACAGCGTGGTGCCATCGACCATTTCCAGTTCGCCGCCAACCGGTACGCCATGAGCGATTCGGCTGGCTTCCACGTCATATTGCGCGCAAAGCTCGGCAATGTAGTTAGCGGTAGCTTCACCTTCAACCGTGGGATTGGTGGCGAGGATCACTTCAGTGATTTTTTCCTCTGCCAGACGCTGTTCCAGACGATCAAGGCCGATATCATCCGGACCGATGCCGTCCAGCGGTGACAGGTGCCCCATCAACACAAAATAACGGCCTGAAAACTGCCCCGTCTGCTCAATGGCGTAGATGTCCGCCGGACTCTCCACCACACAGATTTGACCGTTTTCCTGACGACGCGGATTCGAACAGATGTTACAGACTTCCTGTTCGGTGAAAGTGCGGCAATCGGCGCAGTGGCCGATTTCCGACATCGCCCGGGTGAGCGCCTGCGCCAGACGCATCCCGCCGCTACGATCGCGCTGAAGCAGCGTGAACGCCATACGCTGCGCCGACTTCGGGCCAACGCCCGGCAGACAGCGCAGTGCTTCCATAAGCTGTGTTAACAGCGGGCTGGTTTGCATCAGAACGGCATCTTAAAGCCAGGCGGCAGCTGCATTCCGGAGGATACAGAGGCCATTTTTTCTTTCTGCGTTTCTTCAATACGACGTGCTGCGTCGTTGAATGCTGCAGCCACCAGGTCTTCCAGCATCTCTTTGTCGTCTTCCAGCAGGCTCGGGTCGATCTCTACGCGACGGCAGTTGTGTGCACCGTTGATGGTCACTTTTACCAGACCTGCGCCAGATTCGCCGGTGACTTCCAGCTGCGCGATCTCTTCCTGCATTTTCTGCATTTTTTCTTGCATCTGCTGGGCTTGCTTCATCAGGTTACCCAGACCGCCTTTACCAAACATAGGTTTCTCTCTCAATCACGTTAAGGATGACGAACGTAAGCTGTGCTTACGATCAAATGGGGCGGATACTTTCTTCATCCAGCTCCGCATCGAAGAACCGACGCAGGGTCTGAATATTATTATCCGCAATAATGGACTCGCGCGCCTGCGCAAGTTTTTCTTCGTATATCGCCTGACGCCACTCCAGCGGCGTACGCACCGCGGGATTATCATCTTCAACGATAGTCAGTTCAACCGTTGAACCTTTTAACGTGCTCAACGCTTCAGCCAGTTTTTGCTGTGCACCGCGGTTGTTCAAATGCCGCTGAGAGGAGCGCAAATGCAGACATACTGCGTTGTCGCTCTCCTCTTTCCAGGCATTTAAGGCCACCTGTTCGACCAGTTTTGGTAGCGAAAGTTGACTCACCTGTGCCGCCCACGCGTCGCGCTCAATGGCTTCTGCCGCCAGCTTCGCCGCCAGTTCCGGCGTTTTTTCATGTTCCAGCGCTTTTTTCAGCGCCTTCGGCGTGGCGACCACTTCTTTTTGCTGCATCACTGGAGTGGTAGCCTTCCAGCGATACGCTTCTTTTTTGGCTGGCGCTTTTTCCAGCGCCGATGGCACCGGACGCGCCTGAACGCGATCGGTGACCGAAGCCAGTCTTTCCAGCGCAGCGTTATTCACCGGCCGCGCGCGGGTAGCGGCTGCCGGTTCACTCTTTTTTGCTTTGGTTGCTCCCTGCACGCGCTGCAACTGCTGGCGCGCCGCCAGCACCTGGCTGGTGGTTTCCGGGAGCGGTACAGTCGGTGCCTGCTGCGGCGCTGATTGCGGTTGCGGCGGCACCTGGGTTGGCGTCATTACTGCCGTTGGCGCGACGGGCGCAAAGGACTGGCGTGGCACTTCTGGCTCAGGCAGAGGCATACGTGGATGGAACGCCAGCGCGCGCAGCAGCGTCATCTCAACGCCCATGCGGCGGTCCGGCGCATACGGTAATTCTTTGCGACCAATCAACAGCGTCTGATAGTAAAGCTGAATATCCGTCGGCGGTATGGTGCGCGCCAGTTCACGCATCCGCAGCTCAATGGCGGCCATGTCGTTGCCAAGTGCAGCAGGCGAAAGTTGTACCATCGCAATACGATGCAACAGGCCGAGCATTTCCACCAGCAACGCTTCCCACTCGATACCACGGGCAGCGGCTTCATTAATCAGCGCCATTACGCGCTCGCCGTTGGCCTCGACCATCGCTTCAACCAGCGACAGCGCCTGATCGTCGTCAAGCGTACCCAGCATCGCACTGACTGCCTGGGTTGAAACCTGGCCGTCACCGCTGGCAATCGCCTGGTCGGTCAGACTTAAGGCATCTCGCAGGCTGCCTTCAGCGGCGCGCGCCAGCAATTGCAACGCCCGCGGCTCGTGAGCGATATGTTCTTCGTTGAGGATGTGCTCAAGTTGATGGCGAATTTGCTCGACATCCAGCGCCTTGAGATGAAATTGCAAACAGCGCGACAAAATCGTCACCGGCAATTTCTGTGGATCGGTCGTCGCCAGCAGAAACTTAACGTGCTCCGGCGGCTCTTCAAGGGTTTTTAACAGTGCGTTAAAGCTGTGGCGCGACAGCATATGCACTTCGTCGATCAGATAAACTTTGAAACGACCACGCGCCGGAGCGTACTGGACGTTATCCAGCAGGTCGCGGGTATCTTCAACTTTGGTGCGCGAGGCGGCGTCGATTTCAATCAGATCGACAAAGCGCCCCTGCTCGATTTCACGACAGTTATCGCACACGCCGCACGGCGTCGCGGTAATGCCGGTTTCGCAGTTTAGCCCCTTCGCCAGCAGTCGGGCGATAGAGGTTTTTCCGACGCCACGGGTACCGGAAAAAAGATAAGCATGATGAATACGCCCTAACGACAAGCCGTTCGCCAGTGCGGTCAGCACATGTTCCTGGCCGACGACGTCAGCAAAGGTTTGTGGGCGCCATTTTCGGGCTAAGACCTGATAACTCATTGGCAGGCTCTGAAACGCTGGAAGGTGGATTCACGAAGGGGTAATGCTAACACAGCCCCGTCAGAACGGCGAGGCTGAATGCACATCTTGTGCTGTCCGTAGCGTGGGCAGCACAAGACTGGCGATAATTAATGGCCCGGGAACGGGACAAGGCTGTAGCTGGTAATGCCCTGTTTTTCGAGACGCTGTTCGCCGCCGAGATCGAACAGGTTGATAATGAACGCAGCGTCAGCCACTTCACCACCCAGACGACGGATCAGTTTAACGGTCGCTTCGATAGTGCCGCCGGTTGCCAGCAGATCGTCCACCACCAGAACTTTGTCGCCCGGTTTGATGGCATCAACGTGGATCTCCAGCTGATCGGTGCCGTATTCCAGGTCGTAAGTTTCACTGATGGTTTCACGCGGCAGTTTGCCCGGTTTACGGACCGGTACAAAGCCAACGCCCAGACCCAGAGCTACCGGAGCGCCAAACAAGAAGCCACGCGCTTCGGTGCCGACAACTTTGGTAATGCCCGCATTTTTGTAACGCTCAACCAGCAAGTCGATGCTGAGAGCGTAAGCTTTCGGGTCTTCCAGTAAGCTGGTGACATCGCGGAAAAGAATGCCGGGTTTTGGGTAGTCCTGAATGCTTTTGATGCTATTTTTGAGATACTCAAGCTGCTGTGCAGTCGCGGTCATAAGTGTATGCCTGCTTGTTACGGTGGTACTCACGGCGCGTTTTAAACGTATCAAAAGTAACAGTTGTTTAACCTTTGACCGCCTGCGCCTGTGCTCGAAAACGCCAGAATGTACTGGCTGTACGCAATAATTGCAACTGCGATTGTTGTGCTTCAGTGCTTTTCTTGCTTTTCATCAATCACCGGAATTCGCCACATATAGAAAAGCAAACAGGCGAGAATTACCAGCAACATGATGCGCACCCATGGCATCTGGACGAACCACAGAGAAATGGCAAACGTGAGCAAAATAAGCAAAATCGCCCGCGGTTTGACGCCGCGCGGCATCGCATGATGTTTCTGCCAGAAACGTAGATAGCTGCCAAACCATGAGCGGTACAGCAACCAGGCGTGAAAGCGCGGGGAAGAACGGGCAAAGCACCAGGCCGCCAGCAGGATAAACGGCGTCGTCGGTAATACCGGTAATACCACGCCCAGCGTACCCAGCACTACCGCCAGCCAGCCAATGATGATTAAAATGATTCGTTGCATATTGAGTGTTGTCAGCTTACAGAGTGGCTACTTTAGCATAACAATTATCATTTTCATTGAGGTCTTATCGTGAAAACCGCCCTGCTGCTGGAAAAACTGGAAGGACAGCTCGCTACGCTGCGTCAGCGTTGTGCCCCGGTAGCGCAATTTGCCACGCTAAGTGCCCGTTTTGACAGACACCTTTTTCAAACCCGTGCGACAACACTGCAGGCTTGTCTCGATGAGGCGGGCGATAATCTGGCTGCGCTTCGTCATGCAGTTGAGCAGCAACAGCTGCCGCAAGTGGCCTGGCTGGCGGAACATCTGGCGGCACAACTGGAAGCCATCGCGCGTGAAGCCTCCGCCTGGTCATTGCGCGAGTGGGACAGTGCGCCACCGAAAATTGCCCGCTGGCAGCGTAAACGTATTCAGCATCAGGATTTTGAGCGGCGGCTACGTGAGATGGTTGCCGAACGCAGAGCCCGCCTGGCGCGGGTGACCGATCTCGTGGAACAGCAAACGCTGCATCGTGAAGTGGAAGCCTATGAAGCGCGCCTGGCACGCTGCCGCCATGCGCTGGAAAAAATCGAAAACAGGCTAGCGCGCTTAACCCGCTAGCAATGGAGAGAGTATGTCACTGGAAAATGCCCCTGACGATGTCAAACTGGCTGTCGATTTGATTGTGCTGCTGGAAGAAAATCAGATCCCAGCCCGCACCGTGCTGCGCGCGCTGGATATTGTAAAACGCGATTATGAAAAGAAATTAACGCGCGATGATGAGGCGGAAAAGTGAGAAATAAATGGGGCCGCTAAATGTCCCCTAAGATTGTGGGCAAACGCAAAACTGCCTGATGCGCTACGCTTATCAGGCCTACACCGCTCCTGCAATACATTGAATTCTTGCGGTTTCGTAGGCCGGATAAGGCGGTCACGCCGCATCCGGCATGAACAACGCGCACTTTGTCAGTAATCTCGGGGCAACTAAATGTCGCCCCCTTTGGTTATTACCCTACCGCTGGCGTCGGGTCATCGCCTTTGTAGTCGCGTTTGACTTCCGTCACCTCATCGCCCTTCTCGTTGTGCAGATGCACTTCAAGCTGGTTAAAGGCAATGTTGATGTCGTTTTCACGGCACAGCTGATCGATAGTACGGTTCAGCTCATCGACAGTACGACTACGGTCACGCAGTTCACGCACATACAGACGCAGCTCATGATCCAACGTGCTGGCACCAAACGCCGTAAAGAAGACTTCCGGCATTGGTTCGTGCATCACCCTTGGGTGCTCAGTCGCCGCCTTCAGTAACACTTTACGCACTTTTTCCAGATCGGAGCCATAGGCCACGCCGAGACGGATCACCAGACGCGTAGTAGTGTCAGTCAACGACCAGTTGATCAGACGCTCGGTAACAAACGCTTTGTTCGGGATGATCACTTCTTTGCGATCGAAATCGGTAATCGTTGTCGCACGAATACGGATCTTACTTACCGTCCCCGAGAAGCTACCAATGGTTACCGTATCGCCAATACGCACCGGACGTTCGAACAGAATGATCAAACCGGAGACGAAGTTACCGAAAATTTCTTGTAAACCAAAACCAAGACCTACGGATAATGCTGCGGCCAGCCACTGGAGTTTATCCCAAGAGACGCCCAGCGATCCGAACACCGTCATCGCACCAACGGCAATAATGATGTAGTTAAGGATGGTAGTAATGGCATACGACGCGCCCTGACGCATATTCAGTCGCGAGAGCACCAGCACTTCCAGTAAACCAGGCAGGTTGCGAATCAACGCCCAGGCCACCATTGAGGCGATAATCGCAAACAACAGACTGCCCATGGTGACGTTTTTCACCACCGCAGCGCCAGCTTCAGTGCCGTTGTAATGCCAGAGCGTGATGCTGTCGAGATAGCTGAACACGGTGATCAAATCGGACCAAATTGCCCAGAACATGACACCGAACAGCGCAAACATCAGCAACATGGTAATACGCAGCGTCTGCTGGTTAACTTGCTCCAGTGCAATGGTGGGTTCTTCCGGCGGTTCGGCACCTTCTGCGCCCTCTTTCACCAGATTCTGCCGACGCGCCAGCGCACGACGCCAGGCGATACGCCGCGCCGCTACGCTTAAGCCGCGCAATACCGTCTGGTAGAGCAAGTTCCAGATGATCACCAGATAAACGGTTTCAATCCAACGCCCGGAGAGGCGCAGCGTGGTGTAGAAATAACCCGTGGCAGTCAGCACCATCAATGCAATCGGGATAATCGACAGCACGGTAATGGTGACCAGTCGCATGGTGTGCGACTCTTTATCACGCCAGCTTTCGCGGCACATTGGCCATACCAGGAAGGCAATCAGCAGCAGGTTGAAGAAAATCATCGCCTGCCCCAGCACATCATCCATCAGATGCAGCGGGGAAAGTTCTGCCACCACAGACCAGAAATGGATAGGCAGCAACGCGAGACTGATGCGGACAATTTGCCGACGCCAGTGGCTGGTCTGCTGCTCCGGCATGCCGAAGTGACGCACGGCAACGCCATTTTTCTCCAGTACCTTCCAGCACAGGCCAAACACCATCCAGAAAATCGCCAGTTTTTTACTGAACGACCATAGCAGTTCGCTGATGTTGAGCTGCATGGTCAACAGAATCAGGCCAACCGCGAGAATAATCAGGCACACCGGCAGCGCGCGGATCAGGTCGATAAGGATCGCTTTTGGTGTGTTGAGCTGGCTATCGTTACGCAGGGAACCCACAGCGGAAGCCAGTTTCTGTTGATACGCTTTCAGCCAGCCCAGACGCCAGTGGATCAGCCCGGCAATCAACAGCAGCGGCAAACCAGCGAGGAAAGCGATAAAAACGGCAGGCCAGGCTTTTTCCCAGTTCACCGTGATTTTCATCGACTTAAATTCATCTTTCAGGCTTTGCGGGAACGCTTTGATCCAGTCCCAGTCCATTGGACGGTTACTGTTCACCCAAAAGATTTGCTGAGTCAGGATGGATTTCAGGTTTTTCGATACGCTCATTAACTGCTGCTGGTTGATTTGCAGGTTAATGGCCATCATCAGCTGGTTACCCAACTGTTTGTTGAGTTGATCCAGCAATTCGCGACGCATATCAACCACTTGCAATAACGCATCGTGAACTTCGCTGTTGACTTCGTTGGTGTGACCTTCTTCCAGTTTGTTGACGAACGCATCGCTCTGGAAGAGTGCATCACGCTGCTGGTTAACTTCAAACTGTTCGAGACGCAAATCCGCGATGCGGTTGGTCATGTTTTCCAGTTCATCCGCCGAGGGCAGCGTTTGTTGTTGCTGGTAAAGGATACGAGACAACAGCAGGCTGCCCTTCAGGACGGCAATCTGCTCTTTAATATTGCGTTCCGATTGCAGCGCCCGCTCCAGCCAGTTTTTGACTTTAATGTTTTGCTGCATCAACTGATTACCGTTTTCAGTCGCGGTAATCAGACGCTGACTTAACTGCTGGTTAATTTCCAGTTCCTGTTTCACCAGCGGATTAGCCTGAATACGCGCGGCTTCATCCGGGGAGACGGCTTCCTGCGCCGTTTTTTCAGTTAAAGTCAGGCGCTTGCTGTTTACCGCTTCTTGCAACAGCTGCAACTGGTGCTCCAGACGGGCGCTGTTCGCCGTCACGTAATCACGTTGCTTTTGCAAGGTATCCTGCAAGACGGTGTTCCCTTCCAGGCTTTTACGCTGCTGGTCAATCTCCGCATTCAGCAACGCCTGCTGAGCCTGCATTAACACTTTCTGGCTGGGACGTAAGGCAGTCTCGCCGACATCAGTCCCATCCAGACGACTGCGAATTTGTTGCAGCTGCTGCGAAGCGTTATACATCGCATTTTGCACGCGTTCGGGCTGCGTCTGTAACGAAACCAGCTGGCTGTTATAAGACGCCAGATCGTTTTGTGCGTTTTGCAAATCGTCCAGCGCCTGGGCAACGCGAGTTTCCAGCTGGCGCAACGAAAGCGTACTCAGAATTTTGCGCGTTTCTTCGTCGTTATCGACATCGCTAAGTGCTGTTAACGCCGCGGTCGCCTGGCGCATTTTTTCCGGCGCTTCAGCGACTTTTTGCCGTAGCTGAACTGTCTCTTCTTTTATGCGATCGATTTTATCGAGGGTGGCTAATGTATCTGTCAGATCCTGCTGCACCAGTTTGTCCTGAGCAGAAAGATCTTTTTGTTTATTTAGTGAGTCAAGTTGCGCCTGCAGGTCCGCTTTTGTCGGCAGATCACCATTCGATGACGCCCGCGCAAACGCCGTGTTCTGGCATAACAAGACAAAAACAAAAGCAATAAATGCTGAAAAAACAAAATGCCGTGATCGTTTGTAATACTGGAACATAGTCATGATGAATGAAGGTTTCTGAACCTGAAGAACGACCTGAAAAAGTCAAACCGCAAGAATATCACGACGCAGTGAACCAGAATAGCAACGACGAAAATGTCCAGGAAAAATCCTGGAGTCAGATTCAGGGTTATTCGTTAGTGGCAGGATTACGAAGCGTGGGGCACAGGAGATACATCTCCAGTAAGATGGCGACGTAATCGCGGGCTTCTTTTTTAAGATCAAAAGATTGCGGGGCAAAGAGCCAGTTTTCCATCAGGCCGGAAATATAGCCGCGCATAATAATTGCTGCCCGACGCGTCATTAAATCCGCAGGCAACATTTTCGCTTCAATACAATGTTTTAACGTTTGTTCTATACGGTCATAACTTTCCAGACAGAGATTACGTTGTGCCTGTTGCACAACAGCCATTTCTCCGACAAATTCGCATTTGTGGAATATAATCTCCATCAATAATCGACGTCGTTCTTCTGTCACCGTGGATTCAAGAACATGAATTAATATCTCTCTTAATACTGAGAGTGGATCGCCAGGGAATTTTGCCTGATACTCAAGCTCTAGTTCACCAATATTGGATTCTGACAGTTCCCAGATCTCACTGAACAAATCCGACTTGTCTTTAAAATGCCAGTAGATTGCACCGCGCGTAACGCCAGCTGCTTTTGCAATCTCGCCCAGCGAGGTGGATGATACCCCCTGCTGTGAGAAAAGACGTAGAGCCACATCGAGGATGTGTTGGCGCGTTTCTTGCGCTTCTTGTTTGGTTTTTCGTGCCATATGTTCGTGAATTTACAGGCGTTAGATTTACATACATTTGTGAATGTATGTACCATAGCACGACGATAATATAAACGCAGCAATGGGTTTATTAACTTTTGACCATTGACCAATTTGAAATCGGACACTCGAGGTTTACATATGAACAAAAACAGAGGGTTTACGCCTCTGGCGGTCGTTCTGATGCTCTCAGGCAGCTTAGCCCTAACAGGATGTGACGACAAACAGGCCCAACAAGGTGGCCAGCAGATGCCCGCCGTTGGCGTAGTAACAGTCAAAACTGAACCTCTGCAGATCACAACCGAGCTTCCGGGTCGCACCAGTGCCTACCGGATCGCAGAAGTTCGTCCTCAAGTTAGCGGGATTATCCTGAAGCGTAATTTCAAAGAAGGTAGCGACATCGAAGCAGGTGTCTCTCTCTATCAGATTGATCCTGCGACCTATCAGGCGACATACGACAGTGCGAAAGGTGATCTGGCGAAAGCCCAGGCTGCAGCCAATATCGCGCAATTGACGGTGAATCGTTATCAGAAACTGCTCGGTACTCAGTACATCAGTAAGCAAGAGTACGATCAGGCTCTGGCTGATGCGCAACAGGCGAATGCTGCGGTAACTGCGGCGAAAGCTGCCGTTGAAACTGCGCGGATCAATCTGGCTTACACCAAAGTCACCTCTCCGATTAGCGGTCGCATTGGTAAGTCGAACGTGACGGAAGGCGCATTGGTACAGAACGGTCAGGCGACTGCGCTGGCAACCGTGCAGCAACTTGATCCGATCTACGTTGATGTGACCCAGTCCAGCAACGACTTCCTGCGCCTGAAACAGGAACTGGCGAATGGCACGCTGAAACAAGAGAACGGCAAAGCCAAAGTGTCGCTGATCACCAGTGACGGCATTAAGTTCCCGCAGGACGGTACGCTGGAATTCTCTGACGTTACCGTTGATCAGACCACTGGGTCTATCACCCTACGCGCTATCTTCCCGAACCCGGATCACACTCTGCTGCCGGGTATGTTCGTGCGCGCACGTCTGGAAGAAGGGCTTAATCCAAACGCTATTTTAGTCCCGCAACAGGGCGTAACCCGTACGCCGCGTGGTGATGCCACCGTACTGGTAGTTGGCGCGGATGACAAAGTGGAAACCCGTCCGATCGTTGCAAGCCAGGCTATTGGCGATAAGTGGCTGGTGACAGAAGGTCTGAAAGCAGGCGATCGCGTAGTAATAAGTGGGCTGCAGAAAGTGCGTCCTGGTGTCCAGGTAAAAGCACAAGAAGTTACCGCTGATAATAACCAGCAAGCCGCAAGCGGTGCTCAGCCTGAACAGTCCAAGTCTTAACTTAAACAGGAGCCGTTAAGACATGCCTAATTTCTTTATCGATCGCCCGATTTTTGCGTGGGTGATCGCCATTATCATCATGTTGGCAGGGGGGCTGGCGATCCTCAAACTGCCGGTGGCGCAATATCCTACGATTGCACCGCCGGCAGTAACGATCTCCGCCTCCTACCCCGGCGCTGATGCGAAAACAGTGCAGGACACGGTGACACAGGTTATCGAACAGAATATGAACGGTATCGATAACCTGATGTACATGTCCTCTAACAGTGACTCCACGGGTACCGTGCAGATCACCCTGACCTTTGAGTCTGGTACTGATGCGGATATCGCGCAGGTTCAGGTGCAGAACAAACTGCAGCTGGCGATGCCGTTGCTGCCGCAAGAAGTTCAGCAGCAAGGGGTGAGCGTTGAGAAATCATCCAGCAGCTTCCTGATGGTTGTCGGCGTTATCAACACCGATGGCACCATGACGCAGGAGGATATCTCTGACTACGTAGCGGCGAATATGAAAGATGCCATCAGCCGTACGTCGGGCGTGGGTGATGTTCAGTTGTTCGGTTCACAGTACGCGATGCGTATCTGGATGAACCCGAATGAGCTGAACAAATTCCAGCTAACGCCGGTTGATGTCATTACCGCCATCAAAGCGCAGAACGCCCAGGTTGCGGCGGGTCAGCTCGGTGGTACGCCGCCGGTGAAAGGCCAACAGCTTAACGCCTCTATTATTGCTCAGACGCGTCTGACCTCTACTGAAGAGTTCGGCAAAATCCTGCTGAAAGTGAATCAAGATGGTTCCCGCGTACTGCTGCGTGATGTGGCGAAGATTGAGCTGGGTGGTGAGAACTACGACATCATCGCAGAGTTTAACGGCCAACCGGCTTCCGGTCTGGGGATCAAGCTGGCGACCGGTGCAAACGCGCTGGATACCGCTGCGGCAATCCGTGCTGAACTGGCGAAGATGGAACCGTTCTTCCCGTCGGGTCTGAAAATTGTTTACCCGTACGACACCACGCCGTTCGTGAAAATCTCTATTCACGAAGTGGTTAAAACGCTGGTCGAAGCGATCATCCTCGTGTTCCTGGTTATGTATCTGTTCCTGCAGAACTTCCGCGCGACGTTGATTCCGACCATTGCCGTACCGGTGGTATTGCTCGGGACCTTTGCCGTCCTTGCCGCCTTTGGCTTCTCGATAAACACGCTAACAATGTTCGGGATGGTGCTCGCTATCGGCTTGTTGGTGGATGACGCTATCGTTGTGGTAGAAAACGTGGAGCGTGTTATGGCGGAAGAAGGTTTGCCGCCAAAAGAAGCTACCCGTAAGTCGATGGGGCAGATTCAGGGCGCTCTGGTCGGTATCGCGATGGTACTGTCGGCGGTATTCGTACCGATGGCCTTCTTTGGCGGTTCTACTGGTGCTATCTATCGTCAGTTCTCTATTACCATTGTTTCAGCAATGGCGCTGTCGGTACTGGTAGCGTTGATCCTGACTCCGGCTCTTTGTGCCACCATGCTGAAACCGATTGCCAAAGGCGATCACGGGGAAGGTAAAAAAGGCTTCTTCGGCTGGTTTAACCGCATGTTCGAGAAGAGCACGCACCACTACACCGACAGCGTAGGCGGTATTCTGCGCAGTACGGGGCGTTACCTGGTGCTGTATCTGATCATCGTGGTCGGCATGGCCTATCTGTTCGTGCGTCTGCCAAGCTCCTTCTTGCCAGATGAGGACCAGGGCGTATTTATGACCATGGTTCAGCTGCCAGCAGGTGCAACGCAGGAACGTACGCAGAAAGTGCTCAATGAGGTAACGCATTACTATCTGACCAAAGAAAAGAACAACGTTGAGTCGGTGTTCGCCGTTAACGGCTTCGGCTTTGCGGGACGTGGTCAGAATACCGGTATTGCGTTCGTTTCCTTGAAGGACTGGGCCGATCGTCCGGGCGAAGAAAACAAAGTTGAAGCGATTACCATGCGTGCAACACGCGCTTTCTCGCAAATCAAAGATGCGATGGTTTTCGCCTTTAACCTGCCCGCAATCGTGGAACTGGGTACTGCAACCGGCTTTGACTTTGAGCTGATTGACCAGGCTGGCCTTGGTCACGAAAAACTGACTCAGGCGCGTAACCAGTTGCTTGCAGAAGCAGCGAAGCACCCTGATATGTTGACCAGCGTACGTCCAAACGGTCTGGAAGATACCCCGCAGTTTAAGATTGATATCGACCAGGAAAAAGCGCAGGCGCTGGGTGTTTCTATCAATGACATTAACACCACTCTGGGCGCTGCATGGGGCGGTAGCTATGTGAACGACTTTATCGACCGCGGTCGTGTGAAGAAAGTTTACGTCATGTCAGAAGCGAAATACCGTATGCTGCCGGATGATATCGGCGACTGGTATGTTCGTGCTGCTGATGGTCAGATGGTGCCGTTCTCGGCATTCTCCTCTTCTCGTTGGGAGTACGGTTCGCCGCGTCTGGAACGTTACAATGGCCTGCCATCCATGGAAATCTTAGGCCAGGCGGCACCGGGTAAAAGTACCGGTGAAGCAATGGAGCTGATGGAACAACTGGCGAGCAAACTGCCTACCGGTGTTGGCTATGACTGGACGGGGATGTCCTATCAGGAACGCCTCTCCGGCAACCAGGCACCTTCACTGTACGCGATTTCGTTGATTGTCGTATTCCTGTGTCTGGCGGCGCTGTACGAGAGCTGGTCGATTCCGTTCTCCGTTATGCTGGTCGTTCCGCTGGGGGTTATCGGTGCGTTGCTGGCTGCCACCTTCCGTGGCCTGACCAATGACGTTTACTTCCAGGTAGGCCTGCTCACAACCATTGGGTTGTCGGCGAAGAACGCGATACTTATCGTCGAATTCGCCAAAGACTTGATGGATAAAGAAGGTAAAGGTCTGATTGAAGCGACGCTTGATGCAGTGCGGATGCGTTTACGTCCGATCCTGATGACCTCGCTGGCGTTTATCCTCGGCGTTATGCCGCTGGTTATCAGTACTGGTGCTGGTTCCGGCGCGCAGAACGCAGTAGGTACCGGTGTAATGGGCGGGATGGTGACCGCAACGGTACTGGCAATCTTCTTCGTTCCGGTATTCTTTGTGGTGGTTCGCCGCCGCTTTAGCCGCAAGAATGAAGATATCGAGCACAGCCATACTGTCGATCATCATTGATACAACGTGTAATCACTAAGGCCGCGCAAGCGGCCTTTTTTATGCATAACCTACGAACATTAAGGAGTAATTGAACCACCAACTCAGGATCTCATACGAAAACCAGTATTAACCACGTATAAAATTCATAAAAAATACTGATTGTTAGTTAATTTATATTAAGTAGCGCTAATAGATTTAATAATCCATAATCATTTAGAGGCTATTCTTAATTATTTGCGGTAATTCTTTATTCATTCCTCGGTTATTACGTCATATTCAGAGCAATCCTGGTATTAGTGTCACCAATTTCATCTGGCGATAATCCTGAAATGTTATGAACAGTTCGAGCAAACTGCTTTTACCTGCTGCGGGTTAGTGCTAGTATGAAAAAGTGAGTCCTGTCCCGATTCCTTCCTAATTGTAATTTTTCGTAATAATGCGATGAAAACCTGCAAAGAGTGGCTTATAGTTAAGCTAACAAACGAGAGGGCAAGTCCAGGTCAGTAAGTTTTTTCCATCCCGAAAGGTGTCCGTTAGTTCAACCGCTAAGAAGGGGACGCGTTATGGATGAATACTCACCCAAAAGACATGATATCGCACAGCTTAAGTTTCTCTGTGAAACCCTGTATCATGACTGTCTTGCAAACCTTGAAGAAAGCAATCATGGCTGGGTTAACGACCCAACCTCGGCGATCAACCTCCAGTTGAATGAACTGATTGAGCATATTGCGACCTTCGCACTTAATTACAAAATTAAGTATAATGAAGACAATAAGCTCATTGAGCAGATCGACGAATATCTGGATGACACCTTTATGTTGTTCAGCAGTTATGGTATTAATATGCAGGATCTTCAGAAATGGCGGAAGTCAGGTAATCGACTATTCCGTTGTTTTGTCAATGCGACGAAAGAGAATCCTGCGAGTTTATCTTGTTAGAATTATTACAACCATGGGTAGAAGTATGTCCGAAAAACCTTTAACGAAAACCGATTATTTAATGCGTTTACGTCGTTGCCAGACAATTGACACGCTGGAGCGTGTTATCGAGAAAAATAAATACGAATTATCAGATAATGAACTGGCGGTATTTTACTCAGCCGCAGATCACCGCCTCGCCGAATTGACCATGAATAAACTATACGACAAGATCCCTTCCTCAGTATGGAAATTTATTCGCTAATAAATAATTCGCTTTCGGAGCTATAACCGGCTGTTTATTAAGAATTTTATACTTTTCACCATGAAGACATACCCTATGTGATCTTTATCACACAGATGTAATGGGAACGTTCTCTTCACTGACTTTTCGTCTTACTGTGTTGCCGCATTTTCAGCAACCGGAGGTCAGTAATGAGCACAGAAAAAGAAAAGATGATTGCTGGTGAGTTGTATCGCTCGGCAGATGAGACGTTATCTCGCGATCGCCTGCGCGCTCGTCAGCTTATTCACCGATACAATCATTCCCTGGCGGAAGAGCACACATTACGCCAGCAAATTCTCGCTGATCTATTCGGTCAGGTGACAGAGGCTTATATTGAGCCAACGTTTCGCTGTGACTATGGCTATAACATTTTTCTCGGTAATAATTTTTTCGCCAACTTCGATTGCGTGATGCTTGATGTCTGCCCTATTCGCATCGGTGATAACTGTATGTTGGCACCAGGCGTTCATATCTACACGGCAACACATCCCATCGACCCTGTAGCACGTAATAGCGGTGCTGAACTGGGGAAACCCGTCACCATCGGTAATAACGTCTGGATTGGCGGACGCGCGGTCATTAACCCTGGTGTGACCATTGGTGATAACGTCGTGGTAGCCTCAGGTGCAGTTGTCACAAAAGATGTCCCGGACAACGTTGTCGTGGGCGGTAATCCAGCCAGAATAATTAAAAAATTGTAATCGGTTTTTCGCAACTGTTATGCAAAATTGTGGTAGATCTGTTACTTCCCCTCTACTATTCCCACGTTAAAATAGGGTGTTCCCTGGAAAGTTGCAGATACCACGAAGGCAAACGATGACCGAAATACAACGCCTGCTGACCGAAACGATTGAGTCTCTGAATACCCGCGAAAAACGCGACAACAAACCCCGCTTTAGTATCAGTTTTATCCGTAAACATCCGGGGCTGTTTATCGGTATGTACGTTGCTTTTTTTGCCACCCTGGCGGTGATGTTGCAGTCCGAAACGCTGTCAGGCTCTGTCTGGCTACTGGTTGTATTATTTATCCTGCTTAATGGTTTCTTCTTTTTCGATGTCTACCCACGCTACCGCTATGAAGATATCGACGTGCTGGATTTCCGCGTTTGCTATAACGGCGAATGGTACAACACGCGCTTTGTACCTGCCGCGCTGGTTGAAGCCATCTTGAACTCTCCGCGTGTCGCGGATGTTCATAAGGAACAACTGCAAAAAATGATCGTCCGTAAAGGTGAACTGTCTTTTTACGATATTTTTACCCTCGCTCGCGCCGAATCAACATCTTAAGTTAGGGTTACATACCAGGCGTAAAGCTCTGCGCCTGGTCAAATGACAATGATCGTTTCCACCCATCACTTCATGAAATACCAGCTCTACCTCCTTATCTCCTGCCAGCCTTTTTCCACAATCAGATATACTTTCCCTACACTGTGTTAATAAGGATATGCTGGTGAGAACACGACATCTGGTCGGCCTTATTTCGGGAGTACTGATTCTTTCAGTATTGCTGCCTGTCGGCTTAAGCATCTGGCTGGCCCATCAGCAGGTAGAAACATCGTTTATTGAAGAGCTGGATACCTATTCCTCCCGCGTCGCTATTCGGGCCAATAAGGTGGCGACACAAGGGAAAGATGCGCTGCAAGAGCTGGAAAGATGGCAAGGCGCTGCCTGTAGCGAAGCCCATCTCATGGAAATGCGTCGGGTATCTTACAGTTATCGCTATATTCAGGAAGTGGTTTATATCGATAACAACGTTCCCCAGTGTTCGTCTCTGGAGCATGAAAGTCCGCCCGATACCTTCCCCGAGCCAGGTAAAATTTCGAAAGATGGTTATCGTGTCTGGTTAACATCGCATAACGATTTAGGCATTATCCGTTACATGGTCGCCATGGGAACGGCACATTATGTCGTCATGATCGACCCCGCTTCCTTTATTGATGTCATTCCCTATAGCTCATGGCAAATTGATGCCGCCATTATTGGCAATGCCCATAACGTTGTCATAACCAGCAGCGATGAAATTGCTCAGGGAATTATTACCAGGCTACAAAAAACACCCGGTGAGCATATCGAAAATAATGGAATCATTTACGATATCCTGCCCTTCCCGGAGATGAATATTTCGATCATCACCTGGGCTTCAACGAAAATGTTGCAGAAAGGCTGGCATCGGCAAGTCTTTATTTGGTTACCGCTCGGGTTGGTGATTGGCCTGCTGGCAGCGATGTTTGTGCTGCGTATTTTGCGCCGTATCCAGTCACCGCATCATCGGCTGCAGGATGCTATCGAAAATCGTGATATTTGCGTGCACTATCAGCCGATTGTCTCCTTAGCCAATGGCAAAATTGTCGGTGCTGAGGCACTGGCGCGCTGGCCGCAGACAGACGGTAGTTGGTTGTCACCAGATAGTTTTATTCCGCTGGCACAGCAAACGGGCCTTTCTGAGCCATTGACGCTACTGATTATAAGAAGCGTCTTTGAAGATATGGGCGACTGGCTGCGTCAGCATCCACAGCAGCATATTTCGATCAATCTTGAATCCACCGTGCTCACCTCGGAAAAAATCCCGCAATTGCTGCGTGAAATGATCAATCACTATCAGGTTAATCCCAGACAGATCGCGCTTGAACTCACTGAACGCGAGTTTGCCGATCCGAAAACCAGCGCCCCGATAATTTCTCGCTACCGGGAGGCGGGCCATGAAATTTATCTTGATGATTTTGGTACGGGATATTCAAGTTTAAGTTATTTACAGGATCTGGATGTCGACATTCTGAAGATCGATAAATCTTTCGTTGATGCGCTGGAATATAAAAATGTCACGCCGCATATCATCGAAATGGCAAAAACACTGAAACTGAAAATGGTAGCGGAGGGAATCGAAACCAGTAAACAAGAAGAGTGGCTACGCCAGCATGGCGTGCACTACGGTCAGGGCTGGCTCTACAGCAAGGCATTACCGAAAGAAGATTTCTTACGCTGGGCCGAGCAACATTTGTGAATTTTTGGGCTGACGGCACGCCGCACAGCCCGTCACGCTACCTATTCGTCGATGATTGACTCGAATCCGCCATAGATCATTCGCTTGCCGTCAAACGGCATGGACTCGCCGAACTCTTTCATCCGTGGGTCCGACATCATCTTTTGATTAGCAGCGTCGCGGACCTCTTTTGAAGGGTATTCAATCCAGCTAAAGACAACCTCTTCATTCTCTTCCGCTTTCACCGCCATACGAAAATCGGTCACTTTGCCATCCGGTACATCGCTGGCCCAGCATTCGACAATACGAAGCGCGCCAAACTCTTTAAACAATGGCGCAGCCTTAGCGGCCATTTCCCGATAGGCATCCTTTTTATCGGCAGGAACGGCAACCACAAAACCATCAACATACTTCATCAGACATACCTCCGAAGCGTACTGCGCAGCCAGACAATTCTTGCGACGTCAGTTGTGGTTAAAGTTTAGCCATGTTGGTTTTTTTTGACGAAACGGTGGGAGGCAGAAATGGGTGGGGGCCCTGCCAGCTACATCCCGGCACACGCGTCATCTGCCTTGGCTGCTTCCTTCCGGACCTGACCTGGTAAACAGAGTAGCGTTGCGGGAGAACCAACAGAGCCCCCATTGAGAGCGTTGAGAACCAACGCGCAGGCGCATTATCACTGCTGCCCCGGCTAATTGCAACCCATCGCGTGCCAGATGCTGGTTTCTTGCGCAATGCGACTTCACTCGGGCGTTTTTCCAGATTATGCTGAAAAATTACCTCAGGAAGAAAAGATGGAAAAAGAAGATTCATTTCCCCAACGCGTCTGGCAAATCGTCGCCGCTATTCCCGAAGGCTATGTCACCACTTACGGTGATGTGGCGAAACTGGCGGGATCGCCCCGCGCCGCGCGCCAGGTGGGCGGTGTGTTAAAGCGTCTCCCTGAAGGCAGCACCTTACCCTGGCACCGGGTGGTTAATCGCCACGGCACAATTTCGCTAACCGGACCGGATTTACAGCGTCAGCGACAGGCATTACTGGCAGAAGGTGTGATGGTATCGGGAAGCGGGCAAATCGACTTGCAGCGTTATCGCTGGAACTACTAACCCTCTCCGGGCGGAGAGGGTTAACGTCGCTTAATATTGCGTAGGAGCTGGAACTGCCGAAGACGGATTCACCTGAGTTGGTGAAGTCGAAGGTACGGTAGTCGTTGCACCACCGCTGGCCTGAACCGGCACGGCGGTTTGCTGCACCGGCACCAATGTCAGGTCGGCTTTAGTTCCGCCCTTGTTGATCACCGGCTGAACGGTATCGGTAATAAATACCAGTTTGTCATTCACGGTAATCGCCGCACTCAACAGAATACGCGCGTTCGGCTGAACATCTGCCGGATTAAATGGCAGAACAAAGCTGAATGGTGACTGTTTACCTTCGGTACGCA
Source organism: Escherichia sp. WS1152 (assembly GCF_046487665.1). NCBI lineage: Bacteria > Pseudomonadati > Pseudomonadota > Gammaproteobacteria > Enterobacterales > Enterobacteriaceae > Escherichia > Escherichia sp. WS1152. The sequence goes on from NZ_JBJQJA010000008.1 coordinate 33,067, forward strand.
CCGCTTTCTGCGCCAGCACTTTTGACGGTGCATCGGCTAACGACGCGTCAGAAAGTGTCACGGTCAGCACAGCATCAGGCGGCAGTGCGACTTTCTGCCGGATCCAGACGGTACCGGAGACATTCGGTTGCTGGATAGCAGGTTGTTGTGTTGCTGAAATAGACGTATTTGCAGCCGGGGCTGGCGTCTGAATATCCGCGCTTTTATCTGCGCAAGCCGCCAACGCAATCGCAACCGCTAAACCACTGGCCATGTGCACGAGTTTCATTCATTTCTCCTTATTATCAATGCACCAGCGGGCTAACTTTCCTCGCCGGAAGAGTGGTTAACAAAATAGTAACGTCAATAAGTGTGGCACACATCACGCATTTCTGCCTGTAATTAGCCCGTAATTCAGATTATTGCACCCATCGGACCAGTGGCAAATTTGCGTTATACTCAACTCACTTTGGCTTGCTGCGGCAGCTTTGTTACTGGAGAGTTATATGAGTCAGGCGCTCAAAAATTTACTGACATTGTTAAATCTGGAAAAAATTGAGGAAGGACTCTTTCGCGGCCAGAGTGAAGATTTAGGTTTACGCCAGGTGTTTGGCGGCCAGGTCGTGGGTCAGGCCTTGTATGCTGCAAAAGAGACCGTCCCGGAAGAGCGGCTGGTACATTCGTTTCACAGCTACTTTCTTCGCCCAGGCGATAGTAAGAAACCGATTATTTATGATGTCGAAACGCTGCGTGACGGTAACAGCTTCAGCGCCCGCCGGGTTGCTGCTATTCAAAACGGCAAACCGATTTTTTATATGACGGCCTCTTTCCAGGCACCAGAAGCGGGTTTCGAACATCAAAAAACAATGCCGTCCGCGCCAGCGCCTGATGGCCTGCCTTCGGAAACGCAAATCGCCCAATCGCTGGCGCACCTGCTGCCGCCAGTGCTTAAAGATAAATTCATCTGCGATCGTCCGCTGGAAGTCCGTCCGGTGGAGTTTCATAACCCACTGAAAGGTCACGTCGCAGAACCACATCGTCAGGTGTGGATCCGCGCAAATGGTAGCGTGCCGGATGACCTGCGCGTTCATCAGTATCTGCTCGGTTACGCTTCTGATCTTAACTTCCTGCCGGTAGCTCTACAGCCGCACGGCATCGGTTTTCTCGAACCGGGGATTCAGATTGCCACCATTGACCATTCCATGTGGTTCCATCGCCCGTTTAATTTGAATGAATGGCTGCTGTATAGCGTGGAGAGCACCTCGGCGTCCAGCGCACGTGGCTTTGTGCGCGGTGAGTTTTATACCCAGGACGGCGTACTGGTTGCCTCGACCGTTCAGGAAGGGGTGATGCGTAATCACAATTAAAAAAATAGCCGGAGGTGAAAACCGTCCGGCTGTTTTTTGCAGTGCTTGTTACGCGTTATAGGCATTCTCGCCGTGACTGTTGACATCCAGCCCTTCTCGCTCCTGCTCTTCCGGTACACGCAGACCAACCGTCAGATCCGCCAGTTTGTAGCCAATAAATGCCACCACACCGGACCAGACGATCGTAATGGCGATGCTTTCCAGCTGTACCAGCAACTGATGGCCCATCGTCACGCCTTCAGCGAAGCCCACGCCACCCAGCGAACTGGCGGCAAAAATCCCAGTCATGATACAGCCGACAATGCCACAAACGCCGTGCACACCGAAGACATCGCAGGGATCATCCACCCGCAGCAAGCGTTTGAGCATAGTAACGCCCCACAAGCCCGCCAGACCAGCTACCACGCCGATAATCAACGCGCCGCCAACCCCAATGTAGCCACACGCTGGCGTCACGCCGACCAGACCGGCAATCGCGCCAGAACACGCTCCCAGCAGAGAAGGCTTACCACGCAGCGCCCATTCACCGAAGATCCAGCCAAGAATTGCCGCCGCCGTTGCGACCACAGTATTCACAAATGCCAGTGCCGCGATTTCATTCGCCGTGCCCGCTGACCCGGCGTTAAAGCCAAACCAACCAATATAGAGAATGGCAGTACCGGTGAAGACCATCGGCAGGTTGTGCGGTTTAAACGCCTCTTTACCGAAGCCCACGCGTTTTCCTATCAGATACGCGCCCACCAGACCGGCGATTGCGGCGTTAATGTGCACCACTGTGCCACCCGCGAAATCCAGCGCACCGTGAGAAGCCAGCAAACCACCGCCCCAGACCATATGCGCAATTGGAATGTAAGAGAGCGTCAGCCATACCACCACGAAAATCAACACAGCTGAGAAGCGGATTCGTTCCGCCAGCGCCCCAACTATCAAGCCTACGGTAATGCAGGCAAACGATCCCTGAAACGCTACGTGGATATACTGATAAATGCTGCCCATCACCGCCGTCAGTTCGATGTTTTTCAGCATCAGCCAGTTAATGTTGCCGAAGAAGTTGTTGCCCTCACCAAACGCCAGCGAGTAACCGTAAACCACCCAGAGAATACAGACCAGTGCGAATGTCACCGTCACCTGCGTCAGCATCGACAGAACGTTTTTGCCGCGAATCAACCCACCGTAAAACAGGGCAATCCCCGGAATAGTCATAAACAGCACCAGAGCAGTACAAATCATCATAAACGCATTGTCGGCTTTATCGGCCACCGCAGGTGCAGCCATTACCAGTCCCGGCAGCATCGCCAGTGAAGCAAGCCCAGTTTTTATCGTCGCTATCTTCATTTTTCGTTCCTGTTGCTGTGTGCCAGAGATTACAGCGCCGCTTCGTCGGCTTCGCCGGTACGAATACGAATGACGCGTTGCAATTCAGCGACGAAGATTTTGCCGTCGCCAATTTTTCCGGTGTAAGCCGCCTTACTGACGATATCGATCACTTCATCGAGTTGGTCATCAGCAATTGCCACATCAATTTTTACTTTTGGCAGGAAGTTGACGCTGTATTCCGCCCCCCGGTACAGCTCGGCATGCCCTTTCTGACGCCCGAAACCTTTCACTTCGGTGACGGTCAGGCCCTGAATACCAATGGAAGATAACGCTTCACGAACGTCTTCCAGCTTGAATGGTTTGATTATCACGGTCACCAGCTTCATAGATCCCCTCCGGTCAGAATTCGGTAATGGTTCTGCTACACGAAGAAGGTATTGCAAGCGGTGTGCCAGAAATGAAAAACGAGAAAGAGAGCAGGAAGTTAAGAAGATTGAAAATGAAAACGCACTATGACAGTGCACAGTGCGTTACATTTTTGCACCAACGATGAAATATTGCGCTATTCAGGCGCTCAATGATTCTTCTTCACGCACGCTGGCTGCCAGCTCTTCGCCCGCAAGTTGCAGTTGATACATCTGCCAGTAGCGTCCCTGGGCCGCCAGCAGTTGCTGGTGAGTGCCCTGCTCCACGGCTTGCCCACGATGAAGCACCAGAATGGTGTCGGCATCAACAATGGTCGATAAGCGGTGAGCAATCACCACCAGCGTGGTATGTTCACGCACAGCCGCCAGAGCATGTTGAATCGCCTGTTCAGTACCGGAGTCAATGCTGGCGGTTGCCTCATCAAGGATCAGGATTTGCGGCGTCTCCACCAACACGCGTGCCAGTGCCAGCAGTTGCTTTTGCCCGACGGAGAGATTATTCCCCTGCTCGCCCAGCGGCGTATAAATACCATCACTCATGCTGCGCGCCAGCTCCGCCAGTTGCACGGTTTCCAGCGCCTGCCAGACGCGTTCTTCGGAGATATCACGCCCCAGCGTCACGTTGGCGAGGAAGGTATCCGCCAGCACCACCGGATCTTGCTGCACCATTGCCACGCCCTGGCGCAGCGCGCTGTGACTTAGCGAACTTAATGGACGACCATCAAGGCGAATCTCACCTTCCGTTAGCGGGTAATAGCCCATCAATAAACTGGCGAGGGTGCTTTTGCCACTGCCGGTATGCCCGACCAGTGCCACAAAGTTACGCGAAGGCACAGAGAGATTAATGTTCTTTAGCACCAGATTGTCATCGCGATAAGCAAATGACACGTTATCGACTTCGATGGTGCCACTCTGTAACGGGCGCTCATCATTGCCATATTGCTGGCGCGGTCCGTCCATCAGTTCAAACACGCGCTCACCAGCAACAACAGCCTGTTGCAGCATCGCCTGTTGCGTGGTCAGTTCGATTAATGGTTCGTTAAGTCGCCCAAGATAGCTGATAAACGCATACAGCACGCCCACTTCAATGGTGCCGCTAGCGGAGAAGCCAAACAGCATCAACAAGCCACAAAGAATGAGCGATGAAAACAGACTCAGCAGCGGACGCAGCAGAAAACCGTCGAGGCGCAGGGTTTGCATCCTGGCCATATAGTGTGAACGACTGGCCTCCCCCATACGTTCGCCAAATCGCGCCTGCTGACGGAACTGCTGGATAACGCTCATGCCATTGATGATTTCGTTAAAGCCGTCGTTGATATCCGCTAGATAGGCGCGCACACGACGGACAATCGGCGTGCTGTAACGCTGGTATATCACCATTACCACCAGCACCACCGGGAAAATCATTATCGCCACCAGCGCCATTCGCCAGTCGAGGCTGAACATCGCCACCAGCATCGCGCCCACCAGTGCGGCGCTACGCAGGACAGTTGCCACTACGGTAACGTAGAGATCGCGGATCACTTCAGTGTCATTAGTGACGCGGGAAATCACCTGCCCGACGGGTTGGGTATCAAACTCGCTTAATGGCTGGCGCAATGCGGCATCCATCACGTCGGTACGCAACTGTTGCACTACGCCTACTGCCGCCCGATTAAACAGCAGCGACTGCGCGTAATGTAGCCCGGCGGCAAACAGTTGTAGCCCAACATACGCCGCCGCCAGCCCTGCAACCATTTTCAACGGCAGGTTATTTTTCGCTACCATATTGTCGATAAAATAGCTGATAAGCAGCGGCCCACTGACTTCTGCCGCTGCCGCAACCCACATCATCAGGACCGCAATCCCCAGCGGTTTCCGCCACGGCGAACCGTACGCTAACAGACGCTTGAGAGTCGGCCACAGTTGGCTAAAACTACGCATCGACGGCCTCCTCGCGAATTTCCGGAACGTCGTCGAGCGCCGCCTCCAGTTGTTGATAGCGATACATATCGCGATACCAGCCGCTTTGTTGCGCCAGCTCATCATGATTGCCACGCTGGGCGATATGTCCGTGCTGCATCACAATAATTTCACTGGCTTCCGTCAGTGCCGAAAGGCGATGGGCACTGATGATTACCGTTCTTCCCTGTCCCCACTGACGCAGGTTATGCAGGATCTGGTGCTCTGTGCGTCCGTCCACCGCCGAAAGCGCATCATCAAGGATGAGGATTTCCGCGTTGACTAATAACGCTCGAGCAATGGAGATACGCTGTTTTTGCCCACCGGAAAGCATCACGCCGCGCTCGCCCACTTCTGTATCGTAACCTTGCGGCAGACGCAAAATATCGTCATGTACGCTGGCTAACCGCGCTACGTGTTCAATCTCTTGCTGGGTGGCATTCGGGCAACCCAGCGCGATGTTATTCGCCACGGTGTCAGAAAAAAGGAATGGCGTCTGGCTGACCACCGCCAGGCGGCTACGCCAGCTATCGAGTTGTAACTTCGTCAGAGGAATATCATGAAAGCGAATATCCCCCTCGCTGACGTCGAAATGACGCTGAATGAGCGACAACAGGGTACTTTTGCCGGAACCAGTCGGCCCGCAAATACCCAGCATCTGACCGGGTTTCAGGGCGAAATTGACGTTTTCCAGCGCAGGATGGTCAGTCTGCGGATACGTGAACTGGTGAATATTTACATCCAGTTCGCCACGCCCTTCCGGCACGGGTTCGCTACCATCGTTCACCACCGGCGCTTCCGCCAGCATCGCGCGAATACGGCTGTACGCAGCACTACCACGTTCCACAATGTTAAACATCCATGCCAGCGCCAGCATTGGCCAAATCATCAGACCTAAATACATCATAAAACTGGTGAGCTGGCCCAGCGTTAAACTGCCCTGCACCACCATCCAACTACCGCCGCCAATCGCCAGCAAGTTCGCCATACCAATCGCGATATAGATGGTCGGGTCGAAACGAGCATCAATACGCGCCACCCGCATGTTTTTTTTGCCGGTATCTTCGGCATCCGCGGCAAATAACGCCGACTGGCGATCTTCCAGACCAAAGGCTTTGATCATGCGAATACTGGTGAGGCTTTCCTGGGTGCGGTCATTAAGACTAGAAAACGCCGCCTGTGCCAGCTTAAAGCGTTCATGCAAGGCATCGCCGTTGCGCTTAATCATGATCGCCATCACTGGCATCGGTAACAGGGCAAATAAGGTCAACTGCCAGCTAATTTGCGTAGACATCATAATCAACACAGCGCAGCCCATTACCAGTGAATCCACCAGCGTCAGCACCCCTTCTCCGGCGGCAAACACGACGCGATCGACGTCATTAGTCGCACGAGCCATGAGGTCACCCGTGCGATGACGCAGGTAAAACTCAGGATGCTGCCGGCTTAGCTGACGGTAATAATCTTCACGCAGTTCAACAGCCAGTTGATAAGACGCACCAAACAGCAATACGCGCCAGACGTAACGCAGGAGATAAACCACAACGGCAATCAGCACCATGGTGGCGATCCACATCAGGATCTGCCCGGTAGTAAAGTGTTGTTCTGTCACGCCATCGACAACAATACCAACCACTTTTGGCGGAACCAGTTGCAGCATCGCGATAATGACAAGCAAGGCGACAGCCCCGAGATAGCGACGCCATTCCCGACGGAAATACCAGCTTAATTGAGCAAATAATCGCACGCGTTGTGTCCTGACCTGATTCTGGATATTTATTCGATGGGTAAAGAAGTGGTGTATTTAATCTGTTCCATCGCGAAGCTGGAAGTGACGTCCGACAGCCCCGGCACGCTGTTTACCAGACGCTTATAAAACTCGTCGTAGCGTTTCATGTCGGCAACCTGGACGCGCATCAGATAATCGTATTCACCAGCCATGCGCCAGAACCCCAGCACTTCTGGCATTTCGGTAACCACCGTGACAAAGCGGCAATACCATTCGCTGCTGTGATGTTGCGTTTTTATCAGCACAAAGGCGGTCAGGCCGAGGCCTATTTTTTCCGGATCCAGCAGGGCGACTTTGCCGATAAGGATACCGTCGTCCTCCAGCCGTTTCAGGCGCTTCCAGCAGGGGGTGGTTGTCAGATTAACGGCTTCAGCCAGTGCCTGCAAAGAGAGGGTGCAATCCTGCTGTAGTAAGGCCAGCAGCTTACGGTCAATTTTATCTAACATAGCCCTTCCACAGAGAATTTTTTTCTCTTTTAATTCTATTTTAAAGGTGAAATCGCGACAATTTATTCTGTGCGGTTTAAACACCATGGCACAAAATGACAAACTCAACGCAAAAAAAACCGGGCAATTGCCCGGTGCTGGAAGGGATCTCGTTATTCGGGGGAATAAGGTAGATGTGGATAGTCCAACCAGTGCGTCAAATAGTGAGAGACAGCCTGATTTCGGCAATGTCCAATCACCGGTAAATGCGGGAGCTCCGCGCGCAGTTGCGGCATCGCATTGCCCATAATAAATCCGCTACCGACGCTGCCTAACATTTCGCGATCGTTCATCGCATCACCAAAGGCCATGCAATCGCGCAACGATAAACCTAAATGTTGGGTCAGCACCGTCAATGCAGCGCCTTTATTGCAGCCCACCGGCAGCACTTCGAGGCAATCCGTGGCGGAAAAACACAAATGTGCACGCTCGCCTAATGCTTCGTATAGCTGGATCTGCAAGCGTGTAAGATCGTCGTGATCGCCACAGAAGCAGATCTTGGTGACGCTGCCGAGTGGCATTTTTTTGACATCGATTATCTGATAACGAAAACCGCTATAGACAAATGCCTGCAACAACGCAGGGATCTCTTTCCCGGTAAACCAACCGTCGTCATTGAAGATATGCATGCTGGCTCGGGTATCCCATTGCTGATACAGCACCAGCTCCGCGACATCCGCAGGTAAATCATCACGATGTAAAAGTTCACCTTCCAGAGAATGCACGCGCGTTCCGTTGCCGGTAATCAAATATGCATCCAGCGATAGCGCCCCGAGAATATGCTGCATCTCCAGCGCATGACGCCCCGTGGCAAAAGTGAGGGTAATGTCGCGTTCACGCAGTCGCGCCAAAGTAGAGAGGGTTTTCTCACCTAAATGATGGTCAGGCATCAATAAAGTGCCATCCATATCAAATGCTGCCAGACGAGCCATTTCTTTCTCCACTCTGTGACACGGTTAATGGTGATTGAGTATCACCTGATATATACGGAAGTAATAGTGAATAGTTAAATAATATTGTTCCGGGTTTATATGCGATTGCTCAACCGTCTTAACCAGTATCAACGTCTGTGGCAACCTTCAGCCGGAAAGCCGCAAACCGTCACCGTCAGCGAACTGGCCGAACGCTGTTTTTGCAGCGAACGCCATGTTCGTACGCTGTTGCGTCAGGCACAGGAGGCGGGATGGCTGGAGTGGCAGGCGCAGTCAGGACGCGGAAAGCGCGGACAATTACGCTTTCTGGTCACGCCGGAATCGCTACGCAATGCGATGATGGAACAGGCACTGGAAACCGGAAAGCAGCAAGATGTGCTGGAGCTGGCGCAACTGGCCCCAGGTGAGCTGCGCACTCTGTTACAGCCGTTTATGGGCGGACAATGGCAAAACGATACACCCACGTTGCGTATTCCCTACTATCGCCCGCTCGAACCGCTACAACCAGGCTTTTTGCCCGGCCGTGCCGAGCAGCATCTCGCCGGGCAGATATTTTCCGGCCTGACCCGCTTCGATAATAATACTCAGCGCCCGATTGGCGATTTAGCGCATCACTGGGAAACCTCTACTGACGGGTTACGCTGGGACTTTTATCTTCGTTCAACCCTACACTGGCATAACGGCGATGCAGTAAAAGCCTCACACTTACACCAGCGATTATTGATGCTGTTACAACTGCCAGCACTGGATCAATTATTTATTAGCGTGAAGCGTATTGAAGTCACCCATCCGCAGTGTCTGACCTTCTTTTTACATCGCCCCGATTACTGGCTTGCGCACCGGCTGGCGAGCTATTGCAGCCATCTGGCGCATCCGCAATTCCCACTGATCGGCACGGGTCCTTTTCGCTTAACACAATTCACAGCGGAACTGGTGCGCCTGGAAAGCCATGATTATTACCATTTACGTCATCCACTGCTTAAAGCGGTTGAGTACTGGATAACTCCGCCGCTTTTCGAAAAAGATTTGGGAACCAGCTGTCGGCATCCCGTGCAAATCACCATCGGCAAACCGGAGGAGCTGCAACGGGTCAGCCAGGTCAGTAGTGGCATCAGTTTAGGTTTTTGCTATTTAACGTTGCGCAAAAGTCCCCGACTCTCCCTCTGGCAGGCGCGAAAAGTGATCTCCATTATTCATCAATCCGGTTTATTACAAACGTTAGAAGTAGGAGAAAACCTGATCACCGCCAGTCATGCATTACTGCCAGGCTGGACTATTCCGCAATGGCAAGTACCGGATGAAGTCAAACTACCGAAAACCTTGACGCTGGTTTATCACCTACCGATAGAACTTCATACCATGGCAGAACGCCTACAGGCGACACTGGCAGCGGAAGGCTGTGAACTTACAATTATTTTTCATAACGCAAAAAACTGGGACGACACGACCCTATTGGCACACGCAGACCTCATGATGGGCGACAGATTAATTGGCGAAGCACCGGAATATACTCTGGAGCAATGGCTACGTTGCGATCCACTATGGCCACATGTTTTCGACGCTCCAGCATATGCACATCTGCAATCGACGCTGGACGCGGTGCAAGTAATGCCTGATGAGGAAAACCGATTTAATGCCCTGAAAGCGGTTTTTAGCCAGTTAATGGCAGACGCGACGCTGACGCCGCTGTTCAACTATCACTATCGCATTAGTGCCCCTCCCGGCGTGAACGGTGTGCGACTGACACCGCGCGGCTGGTTTGAATTTACCGAAGCCTGGCTTCCCGCGCCGTCGCAATGAATAGCTGGTCCGGGTTAATCGCAGGCGTTACCATAACGCTTTTATTGTTCAAGCAGGATTATCTATGAAACGTGCTGTCGTTGTGTTCAGTGGAGGCCAGGATTCCACCACCTGTCTGGTGCAGGCATTACAACAATATGATGAAGTCCATTGCGTGACGTTCGATTACGGTCAGCGACATCGCGCAGAAATCGACGTGGCACGCGAACTGGCGCTGAAACTGGGAGCACGCGCGCATAAGGTTCTTGATGTAACGCTGCTCAACGAGCTGGCGGTCAGCAGCCTGACACGTGACAGCATTCCGGTGCCTGATTATGAACCTGAAGCCGATGGCATCCCGAATACGTTTGTCCCAGGGCGTAATATTTTGTTCCTGACGCTGGCGGCAATATATGCGTATCAGGTAAAAGCAGAAGCCGTAATTACCGGCGTCTGTGAAACGGATTTCTCCGGCTACCCGGATTGCCGCGATGAGTTTGTGAAAGCACTAAACCATGCCGTCAGTTTGGGCATGGCGAAAGATATTCGTTTTGAAACGCCGCTGATGTGGATTGATAAAGCGGAAACCTGGGCGCTGGCAGATTATTACGGCAAACTGGATTTAGTCCGTAACGAAACGTTGACCTGCTATAACGGCATTAAAGGCGACGGTTGCGGTCATTGTGCGGCATGTAATTTACGCGCCAACGGTTTGAATCATTATCTGGCCGATAAACCGACGGTGATGGCAGCGATGAAGCAGAAAACCGGGTTGAGGTAATTATTCCGGGTGTCGCCGGATGCGGCTTGAGCATCCGGCACCACAAAACGTTTACTTAACCATCTGCTCCAGCTTTTCGCGCAATTCCCCTTCCAGAGCTAATGCTTTCTGCGTTTTAAGATCAATACAAACAAACGTAATAAGCGCATCCGCTACCACCTGCCCTTCCGGCTCCAGTGTAATGACCTGGCTTAAGATGCCGCTTTTACCGTTTAATTGCTGCAACTGACTGGTAATAGTTAACAGGTCGCTTAATACCGCTGGGCGACGATAGTTAATATTGATATTGACCACGACGAAGGCGATGTTATGGGCCGTCATCCACTGAAAACTGTCGCTATTTTCCAACCCATCCCAGCGGGCTTCTTCGAGAAATTCAAGGTAGCGGGCGTTGTTGACGTGCTGGTAAACGTCGAGATGATATCCACGAACTTTGATTTGTGTTTGCATAGCGCAATAACCTTACGTTGTTGTTATAAGTACAGAGGTCATAACTGGTATGACCTCTTCAGTCTGGCAAAAAATTGCCACTATGCAAATTAATTACAGGGTTAATACCGCCAGATTACGTTCCACCAGCGAATTGCCCATCCCCGGCACCTGCTTTAGATCCTCCACCGTTTTAAACGGACCGTACTCTTCGCGATAACTGACAATCGCCTGCGCTTTCTTCAGGCCAACGCCATTCATCGCGCGGGCTAGCTCTTCCGCGCTGGCATTATTAATGCTGACCCGGGTGCCTTCTTCGTCACTAGCTTTCGCCGGTACTGCTGCTTTACTTTGTGCTGCAGGAGCTTCCGCTTTGGTTTCTACCGCCGTCGGTTTCGCCACAGAAGCTGCCGCCAGCGCGCTATGAGACATTCCGGCACAGGCCAGGGACAGGGTAATGAGCAGTGCTTTAATTCCGTGTTTCATACTGTTTTCTCCTTGTTTGTTAACAGTGGAATCACCTTAACGGCAGTGAAAACAGTAAACAAATGGCAATGTTCAGAAATGGAAAAGGCCGCGAAAGCGACCTTTTCTTGTTACAGCTGCAAAGCATTTTTTTGCGAGGCGGCTTCAGGATTATTGCTGTTCCAGCGCATCGCCAATTTTGATTTTCGCCTCTTTACGCAGGTTACTCATCAGAGCTTCAAATACGATTTGTGCATTGTTCTGGGTGATACCCTGCACCATCGCTTTTTTCTGATCTTCCGGCATTGAACCTTGTTTCACTTCATCCAGCGCCAGCAGAACCACATTACCTTGCATATCGGTCGCCATACCGTAGCTCGGTTTGTCTTTCGCTGGCAGTGGCAGTGCAAACGCCGCCTGGCTAATCGGGTCACGACCGGAACGGCTTAAGGTTTTCGGCTCGCCAAATTTCAGACCGGCAGCCTGCATAGCTTCCGCACCTTTGCCGGCTTTCAAATCAACCAGCAGTTTTTCAGCATCCACTTTCGCCTGTTGTTCAGCTTTGTTGTGCTGAACCAGTGCCTTAACTTGTTCCTGAACATCTGCCAACGGTTTCACCGCTTCCGGTTTGTGCTCGCTGATGCGCAGCACGAATGCGCGGTCGCCGTCTACGGTGATGATGTCAGAGTTGATGCCCGGCGCGCCGTTTTCACCTACCAGACCGCCGTTAAAGATAGCGTCGGCAACCGGCTTGAAGTTCAACTCTTCCGGCAGGTTATCTTTGCTGAACCAACCCGTCTGAGTGGCTTTAACGCCGGCAGCTTGCTCTGCACCGGCCAGAGACTCGGTGTCGTTGCTTGCCGCATCGCTAATTTTCTGCTGCAGCGCGTAGTACGCATCGAGGGCTTTTTCGTGTTTCACTTTCGCCGCGACATCGTCACGCACTTCGTCTAACGACTTCACTTTCGCTGGCTGAATGTCGTCCAGACGTACAATCAGGAAACCGACCGAAGATTTGATGACACCAGACAGTTGGCCTTTCTCTTTCAGACCAGCATTTTTCAGTTCGTCCGGGATAGTGGCATCTTCTAACCAACCCATATCGCCGCCGTTACGAGCAGAGATAATATCGGCAGATTTTTCTTTGGCTAATGCAGCAAAATCACCGCCTTTATTCAGCTCATCAAGTACCGCTTTCGCTTCATCTTCAGTTTTGGTCTGGATGATGCTGTAGCGGGTACGCTGCGGCTGGGTGAATTGATCCTGATGCTGATCGTAGTAGCTCTGGATATCCGCATCGCTAACCGGTTGCTGCATCGTTGCGGCATCCAGCTTGATGTAACTCACGCGGAATTGTTCCGGCGTCATGAAATTGTTTTTGTTTTGTTCGTAGTAGCTGGCAATTTCCTGTTCGGTCACAGGCTGCTTCGCCGCCAGCGCGTTAACATCGATAGTCGCTTCACGCACCAAGCGTTGTTGAGCGACCAGTGCCGCCAGCTCGTCGGTTTCACCTTTCAGCATAAAATCGGTACCAGCAACGCCGTTAATCAGCTGTTGGGTAGTGAGCTGGTTACGCAGCGCCTGGGCGTACTGATCGGCGGTCATCCCCATCTGGTTGAGGATACCGTTATAGCGGCTGTTATCAAATTTGCCGTCAACCTGGAAGGCTGGGGTCGCGAAAATCGCCTGTTTAACCTGCTCATCGCTGATACCCAGTTTCAGCTCACGTGCGTACTGATCCAGCAGCGCCTCGTCGATCAGACGATTCAGCACCTGTTGACGCAGGGTTTTCATATAGCCTTCGTTCGCTGCCAGCTCGGAGTATTGATCGCCCAGCTGTTGCTGCATGCGATTACGCTCGCTGTTGAAGGCATTCTCGAATTGCCCACGGCTGATTTCCTGGTCATTCACTTTTGCGGCGTAGTTATTGCCTCCGCCAATCAGGTAACCACTCACGCCGGTCAATATGAACGACACGATAATGATACCGAAAATAATCTTGAGCACGAGACTGTTTGCAGCCGTGCGTAAGCTGTCCATCATGGTGTAACAACACTCCGCTGTAGATGACTGTGTACCTCACGCAACGTATCGATGCGCGCAAAGGCCTATTGTGACAAGAAACGGGGGCAATTGTCAGCCCACAAGACACAGAAAGTCACCGAATACAAATAAAAAAGGCACATCAGTAGATGCGCCCTTGAACTTCGTCACATCCCCACTGGGGACAACGCTTAGTTTACCGCGTCTTTCAGTGCTTTACCTGCACGGAAGCTCGGTACTTTAGCGGCAGCGATGGTGATCTCTTTACCGGTCTGCGGGTTGCGGCCAGTACGGGCAGCACGCTCTTTAACGGCAAAAGTACCAAAACCTACCAGTGCTACATCATCCCCTTCTTTCAGAGATTCAGTTACGGAAGCAATAATAGCATCTAACGCACGGCCAGCCGCAGCTTTAGAGATATCAGCCCCTGCAGCAATCTTGTCGATCAATTGAGATTTATTCACTCTTCTCTTCCTCTTTATAATTTATATCGCACTTGAATCCTTCAAGGTACGAACGCGCAGCAGTTATATCAGGCCAGCCATCCCCTTACAACACCCCTTAATAAGGGCAAGCCCGATCCGCCATCTAACTTAGCGAGACAAAAAAAGGCTGGCAAGCCCGAATTAGCCTGCCAGCCCTGTTTTTATTAGTGCATTTTGCGCGAGGTCACTATTTTGCAGTCACAACCTGCATGCCAGACGGTTCATTTTGCAGCGCCAGAGTCAGAACTTCCTCAATGCGCTTCACAGGATGAATGTCCAGATCGGCAATTACGTTGTCAGGAATCTCTTCCAGATCGCGTTTATTTTCGAACGGAATTAACACTGTTTTAATCCCGCCGCGATGCGCTGCCAGTAGTTTTTCTTTCAAACCACCGATCGGCAGTACCTGACCACGCAGAGTGATCTCACCGGTCATTGCCACATCGGCACGAACCGGGTTACCGGTCAGGCAAGAAACCAGCGCGGTGCACATAGCAATACCAGCACTCGGACCATCTTTCGGCGTCGCACCTTCCGGTACGTGGACGTGGATGTCACGTTTTTCGTAAAAATCAGGGTTGATCCCCAGTTTTTCCGCACGCGCACGAACCACCGTTAACGCCGCCTGAATAGACTCCTGCATCACTTCGCCGAGCGAACCGGTATAGGTCAGTTTGCCTTTACCCGGAACACATGCGGTTTCAATGGTCAGCAAGTCACCGCCCACTTCCGTCCACGCCAGACCGGTTACCTGACCGACACGGTTTTCGTTATCAGCGCGACCATAGTCGAAACGCTGAACACCGAGGTAGTCATGCAGGTTATCGCCGTTAATTTCGATATGTTTTAATGACTTATCGAGCAGTAACTGCTTAACCGCTTTGCGGCACAGTTTGGAGATTTCACGCTCCAGACCACGCACGCCCGCCTCACGGGTGTAGTAACGAATAATGCCGATAATGGCGCTATCGTCGACGGTCAGCTCACCTTTTTTCAGTGCATTACGTTCAATCTGCTTCGGCAGCAGGTGACGTTTGGCGATGTTCAGTTTTTCATCTTCGGTATAACCGGAGAGGCGAATCACTTCCATACGATCCAGCAGCGGTGCCGGAATGTTCATGGAGTTCGACGTCGCGACAAACATCACGTCGCTGAGATCGTAATCCACTTCCAGGTAGTGGTCGCTGAACGCTACGTTCTGCTCTGGATCCAGCACTTCAAGCAGTGCAGAGGCCGGATCGCCTCGCATGTCAGAAGACATTTTGTCGATCTCATCGAGCAGGAACAGCGGGTTTTTCACGCCCACTTTCGCCATTTTCTGGATCAGTTTACCCGGCATAGAACCGATGTAAGTACGGCGGTGACCACGGATTTCCGCTTCATCACGCACGCCGCCCAGCGCCATACGGACATATTTACGCCCGGTGGCTTTGGCAATGGACTGACCAAGAGAGGTTTTACCTACCCCCGGCGGCCCTACCAGGCAGAGGATCGGTCCCTTGATTTTGTTGACACGGCTTTGAACCGCAAGGTACTCAAGGATGCGATCTTTCACGCGCTCCAGACCATAATGGTCGGTATCAAGGATTTCCTGCGCCTGACGCAGGTCTTTTTTGACCTTGCTACGCGCATTCCACGGCACCTGTACCATCCAGTCGATATAACCACGCACTACGGTCGCTTCTGCCGACATCGGAGACATCATTTTCAGCTTCTGCAACTCTGCTTCCGCTTTCTCTTTTGCCTCTTTCGGCATCTTCGCCGCGTCGATTTTGCGCTTCAGGGCTTCGTTTTCGTCCGGCGCGTCGTCCATTTCACCGAGTTCTTTCTGAATAGCTTTCATTTGCTCGTTCAGATAGTACTCACGCTGGGATTTCTCCATCTGCTTTTTAACGCGGTTGCGAATGCGTTTCTCAACCTGCAGCAGATCGATTTCCGATTCCATCATTGCCATCAGATATTCCAGACGTTCGTTAACGTCGGACATCTCCAGAACGGACTGTTTATCAGCCAGTTTCAGCGGCATATGTGCAGCAATGGTATCCGCCAGACGCGCCGGATCGTCGATGCTATTCAGCGACGTCAGCACTTCTGGTGGGATTTTTTTGTTCAGCTTGATGTAGCCTTCGAACTGGCTGATTGCAGTACGCACCAGCACTTCCTGTTCTCGCTCATCAATAGTCGGCGACTCCAGATACTCCGCCTTCGCAGAAAAGTGTTCGCCATTGTCAGAGAGCGCAGAAATACGCGCGCGCTGTAACCCCTCGACCAGCACTTTGACGGTGCCGTCAGGCAGTTTCAGCATCTGCAATATAGAGGCCACGGTCCCGACGGTGAAAAGATCGTTTACACCCGGCTCATCCGTTGAAGCTTCTTTCTGCGCGACCAGCATAATTTTTTTATCATGGTCCATCGCCGCTTCCAGACAACGGATAGATTTTTCCCGCCCGACAAATAAGGGGATGACCATGTGCGGATAAACCACCACATCGCGCAGCGGCAATACGGGGATTTCAATGCGTTCAGAACGCTCAGGATTCATAGAGCTCTCTCTTAGTTTAATTTCCGCCAGGTAATCAGATGACACGACTGTGCTTCACGCCATCTATTAACATGTACGTCAGTATATGGGGATGTTTCCCCCACATTCAACGCCGAGAATAGAGGAAAAATTAAAGGGGAGATAAAATCCCCCCTTTTTGGTTAACTAATTGTATGGGAATGGTTAATTATTCACCAGATGCCTGTTGCGCTTCCGGCTTGCCATAAATCAGCAACGGTTTGCTTTGACCATCAATTACCGACTCGTCGATAACCACTTTTTCGACATCTTCCATGGACGGCAGATCGTACATGGTATCGAGCAGTGCGGCTTCTACGATGGAACGCAGGCCACGGGCACCGGTTTTACGCGCCATCGCTTTCTTAGCGATAGCATCCAGCGCCTCGTCACGGAATTCCAGATCCACGCCTTCCAGATTAAACAGCGCCTGATACTGCTTGGTCAGGGCGTTTTTCGGCTCTTTGAGGATCTGAATCAGAGCTTCTTCGCTCAGTTCATTCAACGTTGCGACAACCGGCAGACGACCAATAAACTCAGGGATAAGACCAAACTTGATCAGATCTTCCGGTTCAACCTGCGCCAGCAGCTCGCCTTCGCTTGCTTTGTCGGACTTCGCTTTTACCGTCGCGCCAAAACCAATGCCGGAGCCGGTTTCTACACGATGGGAAATCACTTTATCCAGACCGGCAAACGCACCGCCACAAATAAACAGGATCTTAGAGGTATCAACCTGCAAGAATTCCTGCTGCGGATGTTTACGCCCACCTTGCGGTGGAACAGCAGCTACCGTACCTTCGATCAGTTTCAACAGTGCCTGCTGTACGCCTTCACCGGAAACGTCACGGGTAATAGACGGGTTGTCTGACTTACGAGAAATCTTGTCGATTTCATCGATGTAGACAATCCCGCGCTGCGCTTTCTGTACGTCGTAATCGCACTTCTGCAACAGCTTCTGAATGATGTTTTCAACGTCTTCGCCCACATAACCGGCTTCGGTCAGCGTGGTTGCGTCGGCCATGGTGAACGGGACGTCCAGCAGGCGCGCCAGCGTTTCAGCCAGCAGCGTTTTACCGGAACCAGTCGGACCGATCAGCAGAATGTTACTTTTGCCCAACTCGACACCATTGCTGGTATCGCCGTTGCGCAGACGTTTGTAATGGTTGTATACCGCGACCGCCAGCACTTTTTTCGCCTGTTCCTGGCCGATAACGTAATCGTCCAGGTGGTTACGAATTTCATGCGGCGTCGGTAGCGCACTGCGTTCACGATGCGGTGCAACTTCTTTAATCTCTTCGCGAATGATGTCGTTACATAAATCAACACATTCGTCGCAGATATACACGGATGGACCGGCAATCAGCTTGCGCACTTCATGCTGGCTTTTGCCGCAAAAAGAGCAATACAGCAATTTGCCTGAGCCATCTTTGCGTTTATCTGTCATGGGTCAAAACCTCTTCTTTGTACTTTGTGCCGCACACGACGACGCAAATGCCATTCTCAGGCGCAAGCCGCTTACAGCGTTGTGCCGCCCTGGATAAGTATAGCGGCACAGTTGCGCCTCTGGCATCAATTACGATGGGTCAGAATCGAATCGACCAGACCGTATTCCACCGCTTCAGGGGCGGAAAGGAAGCGATCGCGCTCGGTATCACGTTCAATCTGTTCTAATGATTGACCCGTATGAAGCGCCATAAGTTCATTCATACGCCCTTTAACTTTCAGAATTTCACGGGCATGAATTTCGATATCGGTCGCCTGGCCCTGGTAGCCGCCCAACGGTTGGTGAATCATCACGCGCGAATTCGGCAGGCAAAAACGTTTACCTTTTGCCCCTGCGGTCAGCAAGAAAGCGCCCATCGAGGCCGCCTGGCCCATACAGATGGTGCTGACATCAGGCTTGATAAACTGCATGGTGTCATAGATAGACATCCCGGCAGTAATCACCCCGCCTGGAGAGTTAATGTACAGATAGATATCTTTTTCTGGGTTTTCTGCTTCCAGGAACAGCATCTGCGCCACAATCAGGTTAGCCATGTGGTCTTCAACCTGGCCAGTTAGAAAAATGACGCGTTCCTTAAGTAGACGAGAATAGATATCAAAAGAGCGCTCACCTCGTGAGGTCTGTTCAATGACCATCGGCACCAGCGCCATATGGGGTGCAAAGTTATCTCGTTCGCCGCTGTATGACATTTCCGTCTCCTGGATAAAATTGAAAAAACCTGCTGTACCGATTGTAACCTTATGGACGGATTATCAGCTAGTCCCTGTGTTATGGGTACGGCATCACCATATTTCAAGCATAACAATCTTTTGTTGTTACGCTAACACCGAAAGAGGCTTTTCGCACGGTTCCATGCAAAATTCATGACAAAAAAAAGCCCACCACCTGGCGGTGACGGGCCTTTGTGCGAATTTAGCGCGTTATGCTGCGTAAATTACGCCTGCTGGTTCATCAGCTCGTTGAAAGTGGTTTCTTTTTCAGTCACTTTCGCTTTCGCCAGTACAGCTTCAACAGCCTGTTCTTCCAGAGCAACATTGCGCATGTTGTCCATCAGTTCTTTGTTTTTGCTGTAGAACTCGATAACTTCTTTCGGATCTTCGTACGCAGAAGCCATCTCTTCGATCAGGCCTTTCACGCGCTCTTCGTCAGCGTTCAGCTCGTTGGTGCGGATAACTTCGCCCAGCAGCAGGCCAACAACTACGCGGCGTTTAGCCTGTTCTTCGAACAGTTCGCGCGGCAGTTCCAGAGCTTGTTTTTCGTTGCCACCGAAACGCTGTGCAGCCTGACGACGCAGAACGTCGATTTCGCTGTCAATCAGCGCAGCCGGTACGTCGATGTCGTTAGCTTTTACCAGACCTTCGATCGCCTGAGACTTAACGCGGTTACGGATGGCGCTCTTCAGCTCGCGCTCCATGTTTTTACGCACTTCAGCGCGCAGACCTTCTACGGAACCATCTTCAACGCCGAAACGTTTGATGAATTCTGCAGTCAGTTCCGGCAGTTCACGCTCTTCAACTTTCTTCAGGTTGATAGCGAATTTCGCTGCTTTACCTTTCAGGTTTTCTGCGTGGTATTCTTCCGGGAAGGTCACGTCGATGGTGAACTCTTCGCCAGCTTTGTGGCCTTTGATACCGTCTTCAAAGCCCGGGATCATACGACCCTGGCCCATCGCCAGTACGAAATCAGACGCTTTACCGCCTTCGAACTCTTCGCCGTCTACAGAACCGGTGAAGTCGATGGTTACGCGGTCTTCTGCTTCAACAGCGCCGTCTTTTTCTTTCCAGGTCGCCTGCTGTTTACGCAGAGTATCCAGCATGCCGTCAACGTCAGCGTCGGTCACTTCAACGATCGGTTTTTCAACTTCGATCGCTTCCAGACCCTGCAGTTCAACTTCCGGATAAACTTCAAACTCTACAGAGTAGGTGAAGTCTTCACCCAGCTTGTATTCGCCCGGAACATAAGTCGGTGCGCCAGCCGGATTGATTTTTTCTTTAATGATGGCGTCAATGAAGTTACGGCTCATCAGGTCACCCAGAACGTCCTGGCGTACAGACGCGCCATAACGCTGAGCAACGATATTCATTGGCACTTTGCCTTTGCGGAAGCCGTCAATACGTACTTTTTTCGCAACGTTGACCAGCTCGCTTTTAACAGCGGTCTCGATGCTGTCAGCAGCGATAGTAATCGTTACACGGCGGCCAAGGCCTTGAGTGGTTTCAACTGAAACTTGCATCTTGTTACCTCAAAAAATCACAGTGCTCGGTCAACTCTTACCCCGCAAGCACAGGTTGTTGGCTTCGCGGAACCGGGATGTTCTTATAATCAATCACATTCCCTGTTACCAGAATCATCCCGAAAGCATTCAAATAGGACGCGGCATTATAGCGGCATCACTTTTATGAGTCGAGAACGGTTATTGCGCGCTGTCGCGTATTTTTTCACAATTCCCGGGCAATTTTCGTCTGAATGCTGGGCAAAAAGCGCAAAATCCAGACAAAACAAAACGGCCCGCAGGCCGTTTTTCATAAAATCTTTAGCAACATACTGGAAAAGCGCCGACAGTTGCAAATGCGTTTTTACGCGATGCTTCCTGCTCCACGACAGGGAGGAGAGGCAAAGACGGTGTCCTGCAACCCTTCCCACTCCTTAATAGTGTAAGTATGCAGAGCCAGCGCATGAACGGTAGTAGAGAGTTCCTCCGCTAAAGTACTGTAAATCATTCGATGACGATTCAGAAAACGTTCACCCGTAAAACGATCGCTGACCAGCACAACTTTAAAATGGCTTTCAGAGCCGGCTGGGACATTGTGACGATAGCTTTCATCCACTACTTCGAGGAATACGGGTTGGAACGCCGCCCTTAATTTTTCTTCTATCCGCTCACGTATCATCATGAAATATCTCCTCCGACAACGCTGAGATGTCATCCATCCCTTTAAATACTAGCCGCTTTTACCGTTTCCATTGCAGCTTAACAACAAATATTTAGGTTTCGTCCTGGTTTTTCCGTCAAGCGTATGAAGTTTACTGATTTAAAGATTGAAACACAGGCCTCGCATCAGTGTTTCTTTTGCCAGGGGCGATTATTTCGTCAACATGATGAATTTACATGCCTTACCCACTTCCCCTCGCCGTTGGCAATGTTATGATGGCGGGAATTTTTACCAAACACGCTTAAGAGTCTCTGAGAGCCCGAACATGTTCAAAAAAATCCTCTTCCCGTTAGTTGCTCTGTTTATGCTTGCAGGATGCGCAAAACCGCCAACAACTATTGAAGTTTCCCCGACGATTACACTGCCACAGCAGGATCCAAGCCTGATGGGCGTCACCGTAAGCATTAATGGTGCCGATCAGCGTACCGATCAGGCGCTGGCAAAAGTCACCCGCGATAATCAAATCGTTACCCTGACCGCCTCCCGCGATCTGCGTTTCCTGCTGCAAGAAGTGCTGGAAAAACAGATGACCGCGCGTGGTTACATGGTTGGTCCGAATGGCCCGGTTAATCTGCAAATCATCGTTAGCCAACTGTATGCTGACGTGTCCCAGGGCAACGTGCGCTACAACATCGCTACCAAAGCGGATATCGCCATCATCGCTACCGCGCAGAATGGCAACAAAATGACCAAAAACTATCGTGCCAGCTACAACGTTGAAGGTGCGTTCCAGGCCTCCAACAAAAATATCGCCGATGCGGTTAACAGTGTGCTGACCGATACCATCGCTGATATGTCTCAGGACACCAGCATTCACGAATTCATCAAGCAGAACGCGCGTTAATTTCTGCCCTCTGGCCCGGTGCAAGCCGGGCCTGTAGACGCCCATGTCCAGTCAATATTTACGTATTTTTCAACAGCCGCGTTCAGCCATATTGCTGATCCTGGGTTTTGCTTCCGGGCTACCGCTCGCCCTGACATCCGGCACCTTACAGGCCTGGATGACGGTCGAGAATATTGATCTCAAAACCATTGGTTTCTTCTCTCTGGTAGGCCAGGCTTACGTTTTTAAATTCCTCTGGTCACCGCTGATGGACCGCTACACGCCCCCATTTTTTGGGCGGCGGCGCGGTTGGCTGCTCGCCACGCAAATCCTGTTATTAGTCGCCATTGCGGCGATGGGTTTTCTCGAACCTGGCACCCAACTCCGCTGGATGGCGGCACTGGCGGTGGTGATCGCTTTTTGCTCGGCCTCCCAGGATATTGTCTTCGATGCGTGGAAAACCGATGTGCTCCCGGCAGAAGAACGTGGTGCGGGCGCGGCAATCAGCGTGCTGGGTTACCGTTTAGGGATGCTGGTTTCCGGCGGCTTAGCCCTGTGGCTGGCAGATAAATGGCTGGGCTGGCAGGGCATGTACTGGTTGATGGCGGCGCTGTTGATCCCCTGCATTATCGCGACGCTGCTTGCACCAGAACCAACCGACACTATTCCTGTGCCCAAAACGCTGGAACAAGCGGTTGTTGCCCCCCTGCGAGATTTCTTTGGCCGAAATAATGCGTGGCTGATTCTGCTGTTAATCGTTCTGTACAAGCTGGGCGATGCTTTCGCCATGAGCCTGACAACCACCTTTTTGATTCGCGGCGTCGGATTTGATGCCGGCGAAGTGGGTGTAGTTAACAAAACGCTCGGTCTGCTGGCGACCATCGTCGGCGCATTGTTCGGCGGAATTTTGATGCAGCGCCTGTCATTGTTCCGTGCGCTCATGATTTTCGGTATTTTACAAGGCGCGTCCAACGCAGGTTACTGGCTGCTTTCCGTGACTGATAAGCATCTCTACAGCATGGGCGCGGCCGTCTTTTTCGAAAACCTGTGTGGTGGGATGGGTACATCGGCGTTTGTAGCGCTGTTAATGACTTTGTGTAATAAGTCATTTTCCGCCACCCAGTTTGCTCTACTCTCGGCGCTTTCTGCTGTAGGACGGGTTTATGTAGGACCAGTAGCTGGTTGGTTTGTGGAAGCTCACGGCTGGCCGACGTTCTATCTGTTCTCTGTTGCCGCCGCCATACCAGGACTTATTCTGCTGCTGGTCTGCAGACAGACGCTGGAGTACACGCGGGTCAATGACAATTTTATCCCACGTACCGAGTATCCATCAGGTTATGCCTTCGCCATGTGGACACTGGCGGCGGGCGTCAGCCTGTTGGCCGTGTGGTTACTGCTGTTGACGATGGACGCGCTGGATTTGACGCACTTCTCTTTCCTGCCTGCTCTGCTGGAAGTCGGGGTTTTAGTCGCCCTTTCTGGCGTCGTGCTTGGTGGTTTGCTGGATTATCTGGCGCTACGAAAAACGCATCTGACGTAATCTGTAAATATTATTTAGCTGTAGTAATCACTCGCCGTAATTATTACGGCTAAATAAACATCAGTATCGCTTAATAATATTTGTTCTTTTGTGCGGCTTAGCGTTTGGAAATTATTGACGCAATTTATGAATTCTATTTTTTCTTACACGATTCAGCTAATGAGTCTTTATTTTCCCCCCACCCAATTGTCACCATAATGATAATTATTTGTTAAACAATTGTTTTATTCCAGATTGGTTATACCAATTGCCCGTCCAAACTCCTTCTGCACTCCCCTTTCGTTATAACGCCCTTTTGCAACAGCTTCTTAAAATCAACTTGATATGTTTTGCAACATATGTGACCTGACAGCCAAATCCAAGTAACAGGAATTTAATCATGTTTACAGTAATGTAACCTTCCCGTAAAATGCCCACACACTTTAAACGCCACCAGATCCCGTGGAATTGAGGTCGTTAAATGAGACTCAGGAAATACAATAAAAGTTTGGGATGGTTGTCATTATTTGCAGGCACTGTATTGCTCAGTGGCTGTAATTCTGCGCTGTTAGATCCCAAAGGACAGATTGGTCTGGAGCAACGTTCACTGATACTGACGGCATTTGGCCTGATGTTGATTGTCGTTATTCCCGCAATCTTGATGGCTGTTGGTTTCGCCTGGAAGTATCGTGCGAGCAATAAAGATGCTAAGTACAGCCCGAACTGGTCACACTCCAATAAAGTGGAAGCTGTGGTCTGGACGGTACCTATCTTAATCATCATCTTCCTTGCGGTACTGACCTGGAAAACCACTCACGCTCTTGAGCCTAGCAAGCCGCTGGCACACGACGAGAAGCCCATTACCATCGAAGTGGTTTCCATGGACTGGAAATGGTTCTTCATCTACCCGGAACAGGGCATTGCTACCGTGAATGAAATCGCTTTCCCGGCGAACACTCCGGTGTACTTCAAAGTGACCTCCAACTCCGTGATGAACTCCTTCTTCATTCCGCGTCTGGGTAGCCAGATTTATGCCATGGCCGGTATGCAGACTCGCCTGCATCTGATCGCCAACGAACCCGGTACTTATGACGGTATCTCCGCCAGCTACAGCGGGCCGGGCTTCTCAGGCATGAAGTTCAAAGCTATTGCAACACCGGATCGCGCCGAATTCGACCAATGGGTCGCAAAAGCGAAACAGTCGCCGAACACCATGTCTGACATGGCTGCGTTCGAAAAACTGGCCGCGCCTAGCGAATACAACCAGGTGGAATATTTCTCCAACGTGAAACCAGACTTGTTTGCCGATGTAATTAACAAGTTTATGGCTCACGGTAAGAGCATGGACATGACCCAGCCAGAAGGTGAGCACAGCGCACACGAAGGTATGGAAGGCATGGACATGAGCCACGCGGAATCCGCCCATTAAAGGGGTTGAGGAAGAATAAAGATGTTCGGAAAATTATCACTTGATGCAGTCCCGTTCCATGAACCTATCGTCATGGTTACGATCGCTGGCATTATTTTGGGAGGTCTGGCGCTCGTTGGCCTGATCACTTACTTCGGTAAGTGGACCTACCTGTGGAAAGAGTGGCTGACCTCCGTCGACCATAAACGCCTCGGTATCATGTATATCATCGTGGCGATTGTGATGTTGCTGCGTGGTTTTGCTGACGCCATTATGATGCGTAGCCAGCAGGCTCTTGCCTCGGCGGGCGAAGCGGGCTTCCTGCCACCTCACCACTACGATCAGATCTTCACCGCGCACGGCGTGATTATGATCTTCTTCGTGGCGATGCCTTTCGTTATCGGTCTGATGAACCTGGTGGTTCCGCTGCAGATCGGCGCGCGTGACGTTGCGTTCCCGTTCCTCAACAACTTAAGCTTCTGGTTTACTGTTGTTGGTGTGATTCTGGTTAACGTTTCTCTCGGCGTGGGCGAATTTGCGCAGACCGGCTGGCTGGCCTATCCACCGCTATCGGGAATAGAGTACAGTCCGGGAGTCGGTGTCGATTACTGGATATGGAGTCTCCAGCTATCCGGTATAGGTACGACGCTTACCGGTATCAACTTCTTCGTTACCATTCTGAAGATGCGCGCACCGGGCATGACCATGTTCAAGATGCCAGTATTTACCTGGGCATCACTGTGCGCGAACGTACTGATTATTGCTTCCTTCCCAATTCTGACGGTTACCGTCGCGTTGTTGACCCTGGATCGCTATCTGGGCACCCATTTCTTTACCAACGATATGGGTGGCAACATGATGATGTACATCAACCTGATTTGGGCCTGGGGCCACCCGGAAGTTTACATCCTGATCCTGCCTGTTTTCGGTGTGTTCTCCGAAATTGCGGCAACCTTCTCGCGTAAACGTCTGTTTGGTTATACCTCGCTGGTATGGGCAACCGTCTGTATCACCGTGCTGTCGTTCATCGTTTGGCTGCACCACTTCTTTACGATGGGTGCGGGCGCGAACGTAAACGCCTTCTTTGGTATCACCACAATGATTATCGCCATCCCGACCGGGGTGAAGATCTTCAACTGGCTGTTCACCATGTATCAGGGCCGCATCGTGTTCCATTCTGCGATGCTGTGGACCATCGGTTTTATCGTCACTTTCTCGGTGGGCGGGATGACTGGCGTGCTGCTGGCAGTACCGGGCGCGGACTTCGTTCTGCATAACAGCCTGTTCCTGATTGCGCACTTCCATAACGTTATCATCGGCGGCGTGGTCTTCGGCTGCTTCGCAGGGATGACCTACTGGTGGCCTAAAGCGTTCGGTTTCAAACTGAATGAAACCTGGGGTAAACGCGCGTTCTGGTTCTGGATCATCGGCTTCTTCGTTGCCTTTATGCCGCTGTATGCGCTGGGCTTCATGGGCATGACCCGTCGTTTGAGCCAGCAGATTGACCCGCAGTTCCACACCATGCTGATGATTGCAGCTAGCGGTGCAGTACTGATTGCGCTGGGTATTCTCTGCCTCGTTATTCAGATGTACGTTTCTATTCGCGACCGCGACCAGAACCGTGACCTGACTGGCGACCCGTGGGGTGGTCGTACGCTGGAGTGGGCAACCTCTTCCCCGCCTCCGTTCTATAACTTTGCCGTTGTGCCGCACGTTCACGAACGTGATGCATTCTGGGAAATGAAAGAGAAAGGCGAAGCGTATAAAAAGCCTGACCACTATGAAGAAATTCATATGCCGAAAAACAGCGGTGCAGGTATCGTCATTGCGGCTTTCTCCACCATCTTCGGTTTCGCCATGATCTGGCATATCTGGTGGCTGGCGATTGTTGGCTTCGCAGGCATGATCATCACCTGGATCGTGAAAAGCTTCGACGAGGACGTGGATTACTACGTGCCGGTGGCAGAAATCGAAAAACTGGAAAACCAGCATTTCGATGAGATTACTAAGGCAGGGCTGAAAAATGGCAACTGATACTTTGACGCACGCGACTGCCCACGCGCACGAACACGGGCACCACGATGCAGGCGGAACCAAAATCTTCGGATTTTGGATCTACCTGATGAGCGACTGCATTCTGTTCTCTATCTTGTTTGCTACCTATGCCGTTCTGGTGAACGGCACCGCAGGCGGCCCGACAGGTAAGGACATTTTCGAACTGCCGTTCGTTCTGGTTGAAACTTTCTTGCTGTTGTTCAGCTCCATCACCTACGGCATGGCGGCTATCGCCATGTACAAAAACAACAAAAGCCAGGTTATCTCCTGGCTGGCGTTGACCTGGTTGTTTGGCGCCGGATTTATCGGGATGGAAATCTACGAATTCCATCACCTGATTGTTAACGGCATGGGTCCGGATCGCAGCGGCTTCCTGTCAGCGTTCTTTGCGCTGGTCGGCACGCACGGTCTGCACGTCACTTCCGGTCTTATCTGGATGGCGGTGCTGATGGTACAAATCGCTCGTCGCGGCCTGACCAGCACTAACCGTACCCGCATCATGTGCCTGAGCCTGTTCTGGCACTTCCTGGATGTGGTTTGGATCTGTGTGTTCACTGTTGTTTATCTGATGGGGGCGATGTAATGAGTCATTCTACCGATCACAGCGGCGCGTCCCATGGCAGCGTAAAAACCTACATGACAGGCTTTATCCTGTCGATCATTCTGACGGTGATTCCGTTCTGGATGGTGATGACAGGGGCTGCCTCTCCGGCCGTAATTCTGGGAACAATCCTGGCAATGGCAGTGGTACAGGTTCTGGTGCATCTGGTGTGCTTCCTGCACATGAATACCAAATCAGATGAAGGCTGGAACATGACGGCGTTTGTCTTCACCGTGCTAATCATCGCTATCCTGGTTGTAGGCTCCATCTGGATTATGTGGAACCTCAACTACAACATGATGATGCACTAAGAGCGGCGGTTATGATGTTTAAGCAATACCTGCAAGTAACGAAACCAGGCATCATCTTTGGCAACCTGATCTCGGTGATTGGGGGATTCCTGCTGGCCTCAAAGGGCAGCATTGATTATCCCCTGTTTATCTACACGCTGGTTGGGGTGTCACTGGTTGTGGCGTCGGGTTGTGTGTTTAACAACTACATCGACAGGGATATCGACAGAAAGATGGAAAGGACGAAGAATCGGGTGCTGGTTAAAGGCCTGATCTCTCCTGCTGTCTCGCTGGTGTACGCCACCTTGCTGGGTATTGCTGGCTTTATGCTGCTGTGGTTTGGCGCGAATCCGCTGGCCTGCTGGCTGGGGGTGATGGGCTTTGTGGTTTATGTCGGCGTTTATAGCCTGTACATGAAACGCCACTCAGTCTACGGCACATTGATTGGTTCGCTCTCCGGCGCTGCGCCGCCGGTGATTGGCTACTGTGCAGTAACCGGCGAGTTCGATAGCGGCGCAGCGATCCTGCTGGCTATCTTCAGCCTGTGGCAGATGCCTCACTCCTATGCCATCGCCATTTTCCGCTTTAAGGATTACCAGGCGGCAAACATTCCGGTATTGCCAGTGGTAAAAGGCATTTCGGTGGCGAAGAATCACATCACGCTGTATATCATCGCCTTTGCCGTTGCCACGCTGATGCTCTCTCTTGGCGGTTACGCTGGGTATAAATATCTGGTGGTCGCCGCGGCGGTTAGCGTCTGGTGGTTAGGTATGGCCCTGCGCGGTTATAAAGTTGCTGATGACAGAATCTGGGCGCGCAAGCTGTTCGGCTTCTCTATCATCGCCATCACTGCCCTCTCGGTGATGATGTCCGTTGATTTTATGGTGCCGGACTCGCATACGCTGCTGGCTGCTGTGTGGTAACACAACCTCTCAGTTAAAAAGGTGCTACGGCACCTTTTTTCTTAGCATTAGAAACATATCCCTCTCGAAATATTTACTAAAAAATCCGCATGTTTACCCCATTCGTTTGCCGCTTTACACTAGTCGCGAATTTAAAACAGAGGTGGTAATGAACGATTATAAAATGACGCCAGGTGAGCGGCGCGCGACCTGGGGTTTAGGGACCGTATTCTCGTTGCGCATGCTGGGCATGTTCATGGTTCTGCCGGTTCTGACCACGTACGGCATGGCTCTGCAAGGTGCCAACGAAGCATTAATCGGTATTGCCATTGGTATTTATGGTCTGACTCAGGCCGTTTTTCAGATTCCGTTTGGCCTGCTTTCCGACCGCATTGGTCGCAAACCATTAATTGTCGGTGGGCTGGCAGTGTTTGCCGCCGGTAGCGTTATCGCTGCGCTTTCTGACTCCATCTGGGGAATTATTCTGGGCCGGGCGCTACAAGGCTCCGGTGCGATTGCCGCTGCCGTTATGGCGCTGCTTTCCGATCTCACGCGCGAACAAAACCGCACCAAAGCAATGGCGTTTATCGGCGTGAGCTTTGGCATTACCTTTGCCATTGCGATGGTGCTGGGCCCGATCATCACTCACAAACTTGGGCTGCACGCGCTGTTCTGGATGATCGCTATTCTGGCAACAACCGGCATTGCGTTGACCATTTGGGTTGTACCCAACAGTAGCACTCACGTACTTAATCGTGAGTCCGGAATGGTGAAAGGCAGTTTCAGTAAAGTGCTGGCGGAACCGCGGCTGCTAAAACTCAACTTTGGCATTATGTGTCTGCATATTTTGTTAATGTCGACGTTTGTTGCCCTGCCAGGGCAACTGGCTGATGCGGGGTTCCCGGCGGCTGAACACTGGAAGGTCTATCTGGCGACAATGCTAATCGCCTTTGGCTCGGTCGTGCCTTTCATTATCTACGCTGAAGTTAAGCGCAAAATGAAGCAAGTCTTTGTCTTCTGCGTCGGGTTGATCGTGGTTGCGGAAATTGTGTTGTGGAACGCGCAAACGCAGTTCTGGCAACTGGTGGTCGGCGTGCAGCTTTTCTTTGTGGCGTTTAATTTGATGGAAGCCCTCCTGCCCTCACTTATCAGTAAAGAGTCGCCAGCAGGTTACAAAGGTACGGCGATGGGTGTTTACTCCACCAGCCAGTTTCTTGGCGTGGCGATTGGCGGTTCGCTGGGCGGCTGGATTGACGGCATGTTTGACGGTCAGGGGGTATTTCTCGCTGGCGCAATGCTGGCCGCAGTGTGGCTGGCAGTCGCCAGTACCATGAAAGAACCGCCGTATGTCAGCAGTTTGCGCATTGAAATCCCGGCGAACATTGCCGCAAACGAAGCGTTAAAAGTGCGTTTGCTGGAAACTGAAGGCGTCAAAGAAGTGTTGATTGCAGAAGAAGAGCATTCAGCTTATGTGAAAATCGACAGCAAAGTGACGAATCGCTTTGAGGTTGAACAGGCAATTCGCCAGGCATAAAAGCGAGGCGAAATTGCCTGCTGCGCTACGCTTATCAGGCCTACTAAGTTCCTGATTTACAAACCTTTGTAGGCCGAACCAAGCGTTCATGCCGCATCTGACATGAACAAAGCGCAGGTTGTCGCGATTAATCGCGGAAGTTTTTGAACTGGAACGGCTGACCCAGATCGCCACCGCGCACCATCGCCATGACAGCCTGCAAATCATCACGAGATTTGCCAGTCACGCGGATCTCATCGCCCTGAATTTGCGCCTGCACTTTCAGTTTGCTGTCTTTGATCATCTTGACGATTTTTTTCTGAGTGGCGCTCTCAATGCCCTGTTTCAGTTTCGCTTCCACAAACCAGGTTTTACCGCTATGAACGATATTTTCCGGTACATCCAGTGAACTGCCTTCAATGCCGCGCTTCAGCAGCTTGGCACGCAGAATATCCAGCAACTGATTGACCTGGAAGTCGGACTCGCTCAACACTTTGATGGTTTTGCTGGCGTCGTTCAGCTCAAATGAGGCTTCAACGTTACGGAAGTCAAAACGGGACTCCACTTCGCGGCTCGCGTTATCGACCGCGTTACGTGCTTCCTGAAGATCAACTTCAGAGACAATATCGAAAGATGGCATCTTTTCCTCTCCCTTCATTTTTGATGCGAAGCATAATACCTGCAAAGTTAAATAACCAACAGTCCTGCACCAGGACGTATCCCTTAATTGTGCATAGTCGCAACAGCATGCACAATTAAGGGATAGCCTTATTGAACACCCGGAGTGGTTGCGGGTGAGGAGGAACAATGAAAATTACCGTATTGGGATGCGGTGCCTTAGGGCAATTATGGCTTACAGCACTTTGTAAACAGGGTCATGAAGTTCAGGGCTGGCTGCGCGTACCGCAACCTTATTGTAGTGTGAATCTGGTTGAGACAGATGGTTCGATATTTAACGAATCGCTGACCGCCAACGATCCCGATTTTCTTGCCACCAGCGATCTGCTCCTGGTGACGCTGAAAGCATGGCAGGTTTCCGATGCCGTCAAAAGCCTCGCGTCCACACTGCCTGTAACTACGCCAATACTGTTAATTCACAACGGCATGGGCACCATCGAAGAATTGCAAAACATTCAGCAGCCATTACTGATGGGCACCACCACCCATGCCGCCCGCCGCGACGGCAATGTCATTATTCATGTGGCAAACGGTATCACGCATATTGGTCCAGCACGGCAACAGGACGGCGATTACAGTTATCTGGCGGATATTTTGCAAACCGTGTTGCCTGACGTTGCCTGGCATAACAATATTCGCGCCGAGCTGTGGCGCAAGCTGGCAGTCAACTGTGTGATTAATCCACTGACTGCCATCTGGAATTGCCCGAACGGTGAATTACGTCATCATCCGCAAGAAATTATGCAAATATGCGAAGAAGTCGCGGCAGTGATCGAACGCGAAGGGCATCATACTTCAGCGGAAGATTTGCGTGATTACGTGATGCAGGTGATTGATGCCACAGCGGAAAATATCTCGTCGATGTTGCAGGATATCCGCGCGCTGCGCCACACCGAAATCGACTATATCAATGGTTTTCTCTTACGCCGCGCCCGCGCGCATGGGATTGCCGTACCGGAAAACACCCGCCTGTTTGAAATGGTAAAAAGAAAGGAGAGTGAATATGAGCGCATCGGCACTGGTTT
Organism: Escherichia sp. WS1152; assembly: GCF_046487665.1. Lineage (NCBI taxonomy): Bacteria > Pseudomonadati > Pseudomonadota > Gammaproteobacteria > Enterobacterales > Enterobacteriaceae > Escherichia > Escherichia sp. WS1152. The sequence continues at coordinate 65,095 of NZ_JBJQJA010000008.1, forward strand.
GCCTCGCCCCTGGTAGTGAAGAGACTGAAGCCGTCACCACGATCGACCTCTTGGTTCGCGGCGGTATCAAAGTCACCACTGCCAGCGTCGACAGCGATGGCAACCTGGCAATTACCTGCTCGCGCGGCGTGAAGCTGCTGGCGGATGCGCCGCTGGTCGAAGTGGCTGATGGCGAATATGACGTGATCGTGCTGCCTGGTGGCATTAAAGGCACGGAGTGTTTTCGCGATAGCACTCTGCTGGTTGAAACCGTTAAACAGTTCCACCGTTCCGGGCGTATCGTCGCGGCTATTTGCGCCGCGCCAGCCACCGTGCTGGTGCCGCACGATATCTTTCCGATTGGCAATATGACCGGCTTCCCGACGCTGAAAGACAAAATTCCCGCCGAACAATGGCAGGACAAGCGCGTCGTCTGGGATGCGCGGGTAAAATTGCTGACCAGCCAGGGGCCGGGTACAGCTATCGACTTTGGTCTGAAAATTATCGACCTGTTGGTTGGGCGTGAAAAAGCCCATGAAGTGGCATCACAACTGGTGATGGCGGCAGGGATTTATAATTATTACGAGTAGTGTCGGATGCGGCAAACGTCGCATCTGACCAGATGCGACGTAAAAACCACAAATTACGGGCGATATACCTTCACATTGTTAAAGCCCTGCTCGCGCAGATAGAGCGCCTGCAGACGGCTCATCACCCCGCGCTCACACCACAGCAGCCAGGTTCTGTTCTGGTCGAGATCGCCAAATTTGGTGCTCAGTTTATAGAACGGCAGAGAAACCACATCAATCCCTTCGACTTTCAGTGGCTTATCTTCCTGTTCATCGACAGAACGGATATCGAGAATGACGTCATTCGGGCCGAAGTCATTGACGGTTTCCACTTCCACCACTTCCTGCTCGGTCTGCTGGGCGATTTCGCGGATATCAACGTTATTCGCTTCTTCAACCACTTTATCGAGAATGCTGAAGTCGAATTTCTCTTCTTCCGCTTCAATCTTCGACTTAACCGCTTTCACCGTCGGGCTTTTGGAGATAACACCGCAATATTCCGGCATCGTGCGAGCAAAGTCTTCGGTGCCAATCTGGCGAGCCAGGTTGATGATGTGCTCTTTGTCGTAAGAGATCAGCGGACGCAGGATCAACGTATCGGAGACATTATCAATTAAACGCAGATTGGTCAGGGTCTGGCTGGACACCTGGCCCAGTGCTTCGCCGGTGACCAGCGCCTGTACGCCGTAACGTTCAGCCACTTTAGACGCGGCACGCACCATCATACGTTTGAGGATAACGCCCATCTGACCGTCGTCGATTTTCTCGAGAATTTCCCCGACGACCGGCTCGAAATTAATAGCGACAAAACGCACGCGGTGGGAGCTGCCAAAGCGGTTCCACAGATAATGCGCCACCTGGCGAACGCCGATTTCATGCGCCGCGCCGCCGAGGTTAAAGAAGCAGTAATGCACGCGGCAGCCGCGACGCATCAACATATAGCTGGATACACCGGAGTCGAAACCGCCGGAAATGAGCGACAGTACATCTTCCTGGGTGCCGATCGGGAAACCGCCAATACCTTCGTAGCGGCCTTTAATCAGCAGGAGACGATCGTCTTCCACTTCCAGATGGACAGTCACATCCGGATTGGTCAGCTTCACGCGCGCGGATTCAATATGCTGATTTAAACCGCCGCCGACATAACGTTCCACATCAATCGAGCTAAAATCATGTTTGCCACGGCGCTTCACGCGTACGCAGAAGGTTTTGCCTTCCAGCTGATCGCGATACTGAACCAACGCTTTCTCGAAAATATCGTGCATGTCGGTAAACGGCACGTCTTCGACTTCGAGAATATGGTGGATACCCGGAATACGGGTCAGGGCGTCGCGAATAGTCAGACGCTGGCTTTCATCTTTCGCGCGAACTTCGATGTTATCCCAGTGGCGGACGACAGCGAGCGTCTCATCATAGTGCTTTAAAACGTTACGAATGTTCCCGGTAAGGATTTTTATAAAGCGCAAGCGCACAGATTGGCTTTTGATGGTGATTTCCGGGAACAATTTAATGATAAACTTCATGGCGGCAATGGTTCGTTGGCAAGCCTTAAGCGACTTGTATAGGGAAAAATACAGCAGCCCACACCTGCGGCTGCATCCAGGCGCGGAAGTATACCACTAACATCGCTTTGCTGCGCACATCACCTTACCATTGCGCGTTATTTGCTATTTGCCCTGAGTCCGTTACCATGACGGGGCGAAAAATATTGAGAGTCAGACATTCATTATGCCGAAGAAAAATGAGGCGCCCGCCAGCTTTGAAAAGGCGCTGAGCGAGCTGGAACAGATTGTAACCCGTCTGGAAAGTGGCGACCTGCCGCTGGAAGAGGCGCTGAACGAGTTCGAACGCGGCGTGCAGCTGGCACGTCAGGGGCAGGCCAAATTACAACAAGCCGAACAGCGCGTACAAATTCTGCTGTCTGACAATGAAGACGCCTCTCTAACCCCTTTTACACCGGACAATGAGTAATGGACTTTCCGCAGCAACTCGAAGCCTGCGTTAAGCAGGCCAACCAGGCGCTGAGCCGTTTTATCGCCCCACTGCCCTTTCAGAACACTCCCGTGGTCGAAACCATGCAGTATGGCGCATTATTAGGTGGTAAGCGCCTGCGACCTTTCCTGGTTTATGCCACCGGTCATATGTTCGGCGTTAGCACAAACACGCTGGACGCACCCGCTGCCGCCGTTGAGTGTATCCACGCTTACTCATTAATTCATGATGATTTACCGGCGATGGATGATGACGATCTGCGTCGCGGTTTGCCGACCTGCCATGTGAAGTTTGGCGAAGCGAACGCGATTCTCGCTGGCGACGCTTTACAAACGCTGGCGTTCTCGATTTTAAGCGATGCCGATATGCCAGAAGTGTCGGATCGCGACAGAATTTCGATGATTTCTGAACTGGCGAGCGCCAGCGGTATTGCCGGAATGTGCGGTGGTCAGGCGTTGGATTTAGACGCGGAAGGCAAACACGTACCTCTGGACGCGCTTGAGCGTATTCATCGTCATAAAACTGGCGCATTGATTCGCGCCGCCGTTCGCCTTGGTGCATTAAGCGCCGGAGATAAAGGACGTCGTGCTCTGCCAGTACTTGACAAGTACGCAGAGAGCATCGGCCTTGCCTTCCAGGTTCAGGATGACATCCTGGATGTGGTGGGAGATACTGCAACGTTGGGAAAACGCCAGGGTGCCGACCAGCAACTTGGTAAAAGTACCTACCCTGCACTTCTGGGTCTTGAGCAAGCCCGGAAGAAAGCCCGGGATCTGATCGACGATGCCCGCCAGTCGCTGAAACAACTGGCTGAACAATCACTCGATACCTCGGCACTGGAAGCGCTAGCGGACTACATCATCCAGCGTAATAAATAAACAATAAGTATTAATAGGCCCCTGATGAGTTTTGATATTGCCAAATACCCGACCCTGGCACTGGTCGACTCCACCCAGGAGTTACGACTGTTGCCGAAAGAGAGTTTACCGAAACTCTGCGACGAACTGCGCCGCTATTTACTCGACAGCGTGAGCCGTTCCAGCGGGCACTTCGCCTCCGGGCTGGGCACGGTCGAGCTGACCGTGGCGCTGCACTACGTCTATAACACCCCGTTTGACCAATTGATTTGGGATGTGGGGCATCAGGCTTATCCGCATAAAATTTTGACCGGACGCCGCGACAAAATCGGCACCATCCGTCAGAAAGGCGGTCTGCACCCGTTCCCGTGGCGCGGCGAAAGCGAATATGACGTATTAAGCGTCGGGCATTCATCAACCTCCATCAGTGCCGGAATTGGTATTGCGGTTGCTGCCGAGAAAGAAGGCAAAAATCGCCGTACCGTCTGTGTCATTGGCGACGGCGCGATTACCGCTGGCATGGCGTTTGAAGCGATGAATCACGCGGGCGATATACGTCCTGATATGCTGGTGGTTCTCAACGACAATGAAATGTCGATTTCCGAAAATGTTGGCGCGCTCAATAACCATCTGGCACAGCTGCTTTCCGGTAAGCTTTACTCTTCACTGCGCGAAGGCGGGAAAAAAGTTTTCTCTGGCGTTCCGCCAATTAAAGAGCTGCTCAAACGTACCGAAGAACATATTAAAGGCATGGTAGTGCCTGGCACGTTGTTTGAAGAGCTGGGCTTTAACTACATCGGCCCGGTGGACGGTCACGATGTGCTGGGGCTTATCACCACGCTGAAGAACATGCGCGACCTGAAAGGTCCGCAGTTTCTGCATATCATGACCAAAAAAGGTCGTGGTTATGAACCGGCAGAAAAAGACCCAATCACCTTCCACGCCGTGCCTAAATTTGATCCCTCCAGCGGTTGTTTGCCGAAAAGTAGCGGCGGTTTGCCGAGCTATTCAAAAATCTTTGGCGACTGGTTGTGCGAAACGGCAGCGAAAGACAACAAGCTGATGGCGATTACTCCGGCGATGCGTGAAGGTTCCGGTATGGTCGAGTTTTCACGCAAATTCCCGGATCGCTATTTTGATGTAGCGATTGCCGAGCAACACGCAGTGACCTTTGCTGCGGGTCTGGCCATTGGTGGGTACAAACCCATTGTCGCGATTTACTCCACTTTCCTGCAACGCGCCTATGATCAGGTGCTGCATGACGTGGCAATTCAAAAGCTTCCGGTCCTGTTTGCCATCGACCGCGCGGGCATTGTTGGTGCTGACGGTCAAACCCACCAGGGCGCTTTTGATCTCTCTTACCTGCGCTGCATACCGGAAATGGTCATTATGACCCCGAGCGATGAAAACGAATGTCGCCAGATGCTCTATACCGGCTATCACTATAACGATGGCCCGTCAGCGGTGCGCTACCCGCGCGGCAACGCGGTTGGCGTGGAACTGACGCCGCTGGAAAAACTACCAATTGGCAAAGGCATTGTGAAGCGTCGTGGCGAGAAACTGGCGATCCTTAACTTTGGTACGCTGATGCCAGAAGCGGCGAAAGTCGCCGAATCGCTGAACGCTACGCTGGTCGATATGCGTTTTGTGAAACCGCTTGATGAAGCGTTAATTCTGGAAATGGCCGCCAGCCATGAAGCGCTGGTCACCGTAGAAGAAAACGCCATTATGGGCGGCGCAGGTAGCGGAGTGAACGAAGTGCTGATGGCCCATCGTAAACCAGTACCCGTGCTGAACATTGGTCTGCCGGACTTCTTTATTCCGCAAGGAACTCAGGAAGAAATGCGCGCCGAACTCGGCCTCGATGCCGCCGGTATGGAAGCCAAAATCAAGGCCTGGCTGGCATAATCCCTACTCCACTCCTGCTATGCTTAAGAAATTATTCATGGCAGGAGTGGCAGCATGCAATACAACCCCTTAGGAAAAACCGACCTTCGCGTTTCCCGACTTTGCCTCGGCTGTATGACCTTTGGCGAGCCTGATCGTGGTAATCACGCATGGACACTGCCGGAAGAAAGCAGCCGTCCCATAATTAAACGCGCGCTGGAAGGCGGCATAAATTTCTTTGACACCGCCAATAGCTATTCCGATGGCAGCAGCGAAGAGATCGTCGGTCGCGCACTGCGGGATTTCGCCCGTCGTGAAGACGTGGTCGTTGCCACCAAAGTATTCCATCGCGTTGGTGATTTACCGGAAGGATTATCCCGTGCGCAAATATTGCGCTCTATCGACGACAGCCTGCGCCGTCTCGGCATGGATTATGTCGATATCCTGCAAATTCATCGCTGGGATTACAACACGCCGATCGAAGAGACGCTGGAAGCCCTCAACGACGTGGTAAAAGCCGGGAAAGCGCGTTATATCGGCGCGTCATCAATGCACGCCTCACAGTTTGCTCAGGCCCTGAAGCTACAAAAACAGCACGGCTGGGCGCAGTTTGTCAGTATGCAGGATCACTACAATCTGATTTATCGTGAAGAAGAGCGCGAAATGCTGCCGCTGTGTTATCAGGAAGGCGTAGCGGTGATTCCATGGAGCCCGCTGGCACGGGGGCGACTGACTCGTCCGTGGGGAGAAACTACCGCACGACTGGTGTCTGATGAGGTGGGGAAAAATCTCTATAAAGAAAGCGATGAAAATGACGCGCAAATTGCGGAGCGGTTAACGGGCGTCAGTGAAGAACTCGGTGCAACACGAGCACAAGTTGCGCTGGCCTGGTTGTTGAGTAAACCGGGCATTGCCGCACCGATTATCGGTACATCGCGGGAAGAACAGCTTGATGAGCTGCTGAACGCGGTGGATATCACTTTGAAGCCAGAACAGATTGCCGAACTGGAAACGCCGTATAAACCGCATCCGGTCGTAGGATTTAAGTAAATTTCGCTTTTCACCCATTTTATCTGCTGAATTCCCCATCGTCTGCGATGATGGGGACAAGGTACGTCCCATCACCTTCTGTAACCATAATCCACCTCTGCAAGAGAAATTCTTCGTGAATGAGTTTGCAGCTATTCATCGTCTTCATCCCTTTGAGCGATTTTTGATAGTTTCTCCAGGTAATATCCCCTAAAACTGTCTTATTTAGTCAACGTAAGAGGATTACAATCATGATGAAAACCATCACCAAACAACCGATCCTGTTTACTGATGTACCGGTTGCAGATTTAAGAAACTCAATGAAGCACGATTTAAATCAAAATCTTATTGAAAGGCTATGGAACAAAATTCGTGATTTTTTTCTGGACAGTGATAAACAAAAGGCATTTAAATCGATTCATAAATACATCAATACATTGTCAGTTCTAAATTATAATTCAGCGTTAACTCCAGATCCCAATTTTAATATAGATGCATCGTCAGATTTAGACTCATATTTAAACCTGAAATTTGATAACCTCTCGCCCAAACAAAAGCAGACCACGCTTTGTTGTTTCTGGAATAAAATTGCATCCTCATTGCCAGAGCCATACAACAGCACCATCAAACATAACATTATTTTTTATAAAGTCGGAGAAAATCTGATGATGCGTGGAACTATCTCTATTGTTAACGAGGTAGTAAAGACTTATTCACTCCCAATAGAAAAGGATGACAATGGATATTACGATTTCAGCGGTCTATATCTAGCACACAGCAATATTTCCGGTAAAGATCCCAATAAAGATCCCGCTATAGATTTCGGTATAGATCTGGGAAACTGTAACTGCTCAAATGTCAACTTCGAACATACTTATTTTGATAGCGTCAAGTTTACAAATACGAATTGTACAAATGCGAATTTTAACAGTTGTAGATTTATCAAATGCGATCTAACAAATATGAATTGCACTGGCGCAATTCTTGATAATGCGGTGATATATGGTAAAGAAAAAGAACCTGAGATGCAATATCCAGAAGCAGATCAAATAATACAAAGGATAACTTATCAGAAATCACATGGGAATGAAACGAAAGGGATGATTCTAACTAACTGCTCCTGTGTTAAAACCACTTTCAATTGGGCAGATTTATCAGAAAGTGATTGCCAAAATGTGGACTTTAGCGAGGCTAATCTTTCAAACACTATTCTTCCTGACATCGTCAGGATGAAAGGCACGAAACTTTACCGTACCGACCTTTTTAATCCGATATTAAAAACAGAAGCAGAATCAACAGAAGAAAAAGACATTAGCCCATTAGCAAAAATTATTCTTGACTATATTGAATCAGATAAAAACCCTGAGTCATTAAACTTTGAAGAAAAATCAACAGTTATTAAAATAAAACAAGATATCTATAATTTTATTTTCTACAATCAGCATTTAAAGAAAATATTCAATCGCGCAATGAATCTTCAAGGAAAAATAAGCAGGAAAAAGTATAATGAATTTTTTAAATATATACAAGCAGAAGCCAAACAATATTTCAAAGACCAGTATAAACTAACAAAAAATGATTATTTGAAGAAAGTACCTTTAACTGCACAATTAATTGCAAAATACAAAATGGATGATCAATTGGACCAACTTTTGGTTACCCGTGAAATTCAAGATGAAATAAAATCAAAGATTCAAGACAAAATAGATGAACTTTCTAAAAATTTATTCAACACTATGACCGAAACCATTGAGAATAATTTTGATGATATTTTTCGTCAACAGTCAGAGAATATGAGCAATTATTATGAGTTCGTCGACTGACGATATTTCAGTGTCATTGATTATGAGTGACAAAGATACACCTTGAAATATCGCCGCATAGTATATTCGGTGATGTCGGGTTTTACTTTAACAGAGTGCCCCAAAATTGGGGCACTGTTCATTTATAAATCAAACCGGGTGGTCTGGAATCGCCTACACCTCCCGGTCAATGGCATTTAAAGAATACCCAGCGGCCAGTGATGACCGATAAAGTACAGGATGCCTGCGGAAATCACCCCGGCGACAATATCATCGATCATGATCCCCATGCCGCCATGTACATTGCGATCAAACCAGCGGATCGGCCACGGCTTCCACATATCCAGAATACGGAAAATCACAAACCCGGCGGCAACCCACTGCCAGTCATTGGTCGGCAGCGCCATGAGCGTGATCCACATACCAATAAATTCGTCCCAGACAATGCTGCCGTGATCGTGCACGCCCATGTCTTTCGCCGTTTGATGACAAAGATAGACGCCGATACAGATCCCCAGCATCACCACCAGCGAATAGAGCTGCCAGGGTAAAAAGGTCATTAGATACCAGAACGGAATCGCTGCCAGCGAACCCATCGTCCCAGGAACGATCGGGCTTAATCCACTTCCGAATCCGACAGCAAGCAGATGCCACGGATTACTCATCTTCAGGCGACTTTTCGCGACATCTTTATGGCGTGGCAAAATGGTCATATCCTTTCCAGTCTAACGTGACAGGTTCGCCGTCACGAATAAAACAAAGCCCTTCGATATCGGCGGTCATTTGCCCGATACAGGTAAACGGTACGCCCAGATGTCCGAGAGCCACATCCAGCGCGCCACGGTTCAGTTCCGGCACCGTGAAACACAACTCGTAATCTTCACCGCCAGAGAGCGCCCAGCGCAGCGCCTGTTCCGGTACAACATGGCGAGAAAGCGCATCAGAAAACGGCAGCAATGCCAGGTCAATACGTGCGCCACAGTCGCTGGCTTTCACGATATGCCCGAGATCGGAAATCAGACCGTCAGAGAGATCGATAGCTGAATTTGCCAGATCGCGCAGTGCCTGCCCCTGTAAAATACGCGGCGATGGACGGAGATGACGTTTGATCAAGTAGTCCGCATCTTTAGCATCGGCAACCTGCAAACGGTTTTGCAAAATCGCCAGCCCGGCGGCGCTATCGCCCGGTGTACCGGTCACATAGATCCAGTCACCCGGTTTCGCCCCAGAGCGCGTTAAGGCTCGTCCCATCGGAACAAAGCCGTGGATACCCAACGTCATTGATAATGGCCCACGCGTGGTATCGCCGCCAATGAGTTGCATATCGTAATAATTGAGAAGATCAAACAAACTGTCGCTGAAGGACTCAAGCCACGCTTCGTCTACGTCCGGTAAGGTTAATGCCAGCGTCAGCCAGGCCGGATCGGCCCCCATCGCTGCCAGATCGCTTAGGTTCACCGCCAGTGCTTTATAAGCCAGATCAGCAGGATCGATATCAGGGAGGAAATGGTTGCCCGCCACCAGCGTATCAGTGCTGATCGCCAGGGTCTGTTTCTCGGGGATATTGAGAAGAGCGCAATCGTCGCCGATGCCCAGTTCGACATCAAGACGAGAACTTCTTACACGGTCAAAATAACGGGCAATCAGGGAGAACTCGCCACATGCCATACGTTATGCCTCAGCAGGTAAAAAAGAAAAGGCCGGCGATCATGGAACGGTCTTCCGTGAATCTACCGGCCTGGATATTACTTTTTGTTAGGGCGAATCACAGGTGCTGCTTTATCGAGGACGCCGTTGACGAACTTATGGCTGTCTTCTGCGCCGAACGATTTCGCCAGTTCGATCGCTTCGTTAATGGCCACTTTGTATGGCACATCGCTACGTTTAGACAGTTCGTACAGCGCAATGCGCAGTACTGCTTTTTCTACCTGTCCCAGTTCTTCCAGCAGGCGGGACAGGTATGGCTTCATCAGTCCGTCGAGGTATGCGGTATTAGTCGCCACCCCGGCCAGCAGCTCACGGAAGTACAGGACGTCAACGTCTTTTACATCCTGTTCAGCCAGGAACTGGTATTCAACATCAGCGATGTCGTTCTGGGACAACTGCCAGGAGTAGAGCGCCTGGACGGCACACTCACGAGCGCGGCGACGAGCAGCAGGTTTCACGGATTTCCCCTTACTAATTTCAGGCCTTGATGGCTTTCAATACATTAATCATTTCAAGCGCGGTCAGTGCAGCTTCTGCACCTTTGTTGCCAGCTTTGGTGCCAGCACGTTCGATCGCTTGTTCAATGCTTTCAGTGGTCAGAACCCCAAAAGCAACCGGAATTTCGCTGTCCTGGGCAACATGCGCCAGGCCGTTGCTTGCACCACCAGCGACATATTCAAAATGGGCAGTGCCACCACGAATAACCGTACCCAGCGCAATCACCGCGTCGTATTTACCGGTTTTAGCCAGTGCACCCGCCGCCAGCGGCAGCTCATAGGCACCAGGCACCCAAACAACGGTAATGTTTTCATCTTTTACCTGACCGATACGTTTCAGTGCATCAATTGCACCTTCCAGCAGGCTGTCATTGATAAAGTTGTTGAAACGCGCGATGGTGATGGCGACGCGAGCGTCCGGGGTAGCAACGTTAGCTTCAATAATGTTCATTTTCTTCCTTCGGGTTCGAGTATGGCCCCGCAGGGGGGCGGATTTTAGCATAATATTTCGTGCGCTGCTTCCCTTTCGAGCCGGGAGATCATGCACCCACTAAATGCAGGCAAACATCCGGGCCTACATGACGTATCTCTTTGAATTTAAATTGGGGGGCGTCAGCTAATTTCTCAAGCCCTGGCAGTGTGCATAATCCACGGGCGTCGCTGCCTAATAGTTTAGGTGCGATATAGACAATCAGCTCATCGACTAAACCCGCCTGCAGCAATGCGCCAGCGAGCGTTGGCCCCGCTTCCACCCAGATGCTGTTAATCTGCTGTTTACCCAGTTGCATCATCAGTACAACCAGATCCAGATGACCTTTATGCTCTGGAATCAGCAAGGTACGCACCGTTTCCGGCCACTCACGAGAATCTTCCTGCGTACGCGCGAACCAGGTTTCGCCGGGCTGCTGCACAATGTGATGTTCCGGCGTCACGCGATTTTGGCTATCAATCACAATACGTACCGGCTGACGGAGATTTTGTTGCGGATAGAGCGCCTGAGTTTGTTCATCCAGTTCAGACCAACGCACCGTTAAGGCAGGATCATCCGCCAGCACCGTAGCGCTGCTGGTTAAAATGGCATGACTTTGTGCGCGCAGTCGTTGTACGTCGCGCCGCGCCTGAGGCGAAGTGATCCACTGGCTTTCGCCGCTCGCCATCGCCGTGCGGCCATCAAGCGATGCGCCAAGTTTTAACTGAATATAAGGAAAGCCGGTGCGCATCCGCTTGAGAAAGCCTTTATTCAATTGCTCGGCTTCACTCATCATCAGGCCGTGGCTGACGTCAATGCCAGCCTGTTGCAGACGGTAAAGTCCACGCCCAGCGACCTGCGGGTTCGGGTCCTGCATCGCAGCGACCACGCGCGCTACGCCAGCGGCGATGAGTGCGTCACAGCACGGTGGCGTACGACCATGATGGCTACAGGGTTCGAGTGTGACATAGGCGGTCGCACCTTTGGCTTTTTCACCCGCCATACGCAACGCGTGTACTTCGGCATGTGGTTCACCCGCTCGTTGGTGGTAACCTTCACCGACAATTTCGCCATCTTTGACAATGACGCACCCGACATTCGGGTTGGGGTGGGTGGTAAAACGTCCTCGTTGCGCCAGCTTTAGCGCCCGCGCCATGTAATACTCTTCCTGCACGGCTTAGTCCTCCAGGCGCGCGATCTCTTCGCCAAATTCTTTGATATCTTCGAAACTGCGGTAGACAGAGGCAAAACGGATATAGGCGACTTTATCGAGCTTTTTCAATTGCTCCATCACCAGATTGCCAATCATCTTGCTCGGCACTTCGCGCTCACCGGTGGCGCGCAGCTGCGATTTAATATGATTGATTGCCATTTCGACGTCATCGGAACTCACCGGACGTTTTTCCAGCGCCCGCAGCATTCCGCTACGTAATTTTTCTTCATTAAACGGTTCACGCACGTCGTTGCTTTTTACAACACGCGGCATAACCAGCTCCGCCACTTCAAAGGTGGTGAAACGTTCATTACACACCAGACACTGCCGACGGCGGCGTACGGATGAACCCTCGCCCACGAGACGAGAGTCAATTACCTTAGTGTCCACGGCGAAACAGAATGGGCAATGCATACGGCGTCCTGACCAGGTGGTTAACAGAAATCTATTTTACCCTGAACTGACGATACAACAAAGGCGCAACGCTTTTGAGATAAAGGATCGATGCTTTCGCTGCTTTTACCCTCTACCATTAGGCTAATTGCGACGAGAAAGGGACGACCTATGAATACTAACGTTTTTCGACTGCTCCTGCTGGGAAGCCTGTTCAGCCTTAGCGCCTGTGTGCAGCAAAGCGAAGTGCGACAGATGAAACACAGCGTCAGCACGCTGAACCAGGAGATGACGCAACTCAATCAAGAAACAGTCAAAATCACTCAGCAAAACAGGCTGAATGCAAAATCCAGCAGTGGGGTTTACCTTCTGCCTGGAGCGAAAACACCGGCAAGACTGGAAAGCCAGATCGGTACTTTACGTATGTCGCTGGTGAATATTACGCCTGATACAGATGGCACCACCCTGACGCTACGTATTCAGGGCGAGTCGAATGATCCCTTGCCCGCATTCAGCGGAACTGTTGAATATGGGCAAATTCAGGGAACAATAGACAACTTTCAGGAAATCAATGTGCAGAATCAATTGATTAATGCCCCTGCCAGCGTCCTCGCCCCCAGCGATGTTGATATTCCGTTACAGTTAAAGGGGATTTCTGTGGATCAGTTAGACTTTGTACGTATCCACGACATTCAACCTGTTATGCAGTAAACGTATTGCGGGGCAATTTTGTGCGTCCCGCAACATCTTTCCCCGTCATTTTGTTACTCCGCTTACATCACCCAGATTGATAGTAAAAGTTTGCAACAAGGGTGAAAGTCAGTACAATCCCTGCCCGAATGTGTGTAAACGTGAACGCAATCGATTACGTAAATGATAGAACTGTGAAACGAAACATATTTTTGTGAGCAATGATTTTTATAATAGGCTCCTCTGTATACGAAATATTTAGAAACGCAATTTGCGCCTTTTTCACTCCCGCAAGGGATTTTCAAACAGTGGCATACATATGAAAAAAACATTACTGGCAGCCGGTGCGGTACTGGCGCTCTCTTCGTCTTTTACTGTCAACGCAGCTGAAAACGACAAACCGCAGTATCTTTCCGACTGGTGGCACCAGAGCGTTAACGTTGTCGGAAGCTATCACACCCGTTTCGGACCGCAGATCCGCAACGATACCTACCTTGAGTACGAAGCATTCGCTAAAAAAGACTGGTTCGACTTCTATGGTTATGCGGATGCGCCGGTATTCTTCGGCGGTAACTCCGATGCAAAAGGTATCTGGAACCACGGTTCTCCGCTGTTTATGGAAATCGAACCACGTTTCTCCATCGACAAGCTGACCAATACTGACCTTAGCTTCGGTCCGTTCAAAGAGTGGTACTTCGCGAACAACTACATTTACGACATGGGTCGTAATAAAGATGGTCGCCAGAGCACCTGGTACATGGGTCTGGGTACCGATATCGACACTGGCCTGCCGATGAGCCTGTCCATGAACGTCTATGCGAAATACCAGTGGCAGAACTATGGCGCAGCGAACGAAAACGAGTGGGACGGTTACCGTTTCAAAATTAAATACTTTGTGCCGATTACCGATCTGTGGGGCGGTCAGCTGAGCTACATCGGCTTTACCAACTTCGACTGGGGTTCCGATTTAGGGGATGACAGCGGTAACGCAATCAACGGTATTAAGACCCGTACTAATAACTCTATCGCTTCCAGCCATATTCTGGCTCTGAACTACGATCACTGGCACTACTCTGTCGTAGCTCGTTACTGGCACGACGGTGGTCAGTGGAACGACGATGCAGAACTGAACTTCGGCAACGGCAACTTCAACGTTCGCTCTACCGGCTGGGGTGGTTACCTGGTAGTAGGTTACAACTTCTAATTGTGAGAATGCCGGATTTCATATCCGGCATTTTTAATCACTTCTTCTTGTTCATCATCGCTTTCAGGTCAGCGAATGGGTTGTACTTCGCTTCACCGACATCTTTCTGCGCATCTTCCCCTGCGATAACGGTCGTACCATACTGATCCGCTTCGGTATATTTCGAATGCTCATGATCGTGGCAATAGAGACAAAGCAATTCCCAGTTACTGCCATCTTCCGGGTTATTGGTATGGTCGTGATCAATGTGGTGAACAGTAAGTTCACGCAGGTTGGAATAGACAAACTCGCGGGAACAGCGACCGCAGACCCACGGATAGATTTTTAATGCTTTTTCGCGATAGCCGCTTTCTAACCGCGCATAGTTTTTTGGGATGATAGCCATGAAAAGTTACCTGGATGAAATGTAGGGTTACGCGCAGTTTCCCAAGATGCGGGGATTTTCGCAATCTCCATACATCAAAAAAAATCCCGATCTTCTGACCGGGATTTTCAACATCAACGGGAACTTGATTACGGCAGAATTGACGGCTGATCCGCCCCTTCTTTTTCCACTTTCTGCTGCAACATGTGTTCGCGCTTCATACCCAGTTTCAGAGCCAACGCAGATGCCACATAGATGGAAGATGCAGTACCGATGGAAACACCGATAAGCATGGTCAGCGAGAAGCCTTCCAGTACCGGACCACCGAAGAGATACAGCATCAGGATAACCATCAAGGTAGTACCGGATGTGATCAAGGTACGGTGCAGCGTCTGGGTCAAGGACACGTTAAAGATTTCGTAAGGCGTACCGCGACGGATCTTGCGGAAGTTTTCACGAATTCGGTCCGATACCACGATACTGTCGTTAAGCGAGTAACCGATAACCGACATCAACGATGCCACAATGGTCAGGTCAATCTCGATATGGAATAACGACAAAATACCCAGCGTAATGATAACGTCGTGCGCCAGCGCAATAACCACCCCTGCCGCCAGTCGCCACTCAAAGCGGAAACCTACGTACACGAGGATAGACAGCAGCGCTGCCATCAACGCCATCGCACCGGTTTGCGCAAGGTCTGCCCCCACGCTCGGACCGACGAACTCAATACGCTTCACTGCTGCATTCTGATTGGTGGATTCGTTAATCACCTTCAGAACCTGGCTGCCCAGCACCTGACCGCCGGTTTCGCCTTCAGCAGGCGGCATACGGACCATGATGTCGTGGCTGCTACCAAAGTTTTGCAGCATCGGCTCTTCAAAACCGGCTTTTTGCAATGCATCACGCATTACGTCAATTTCAGCCGGTTTTTCGAGCGTAATTTCGATAACCGTACCACCGGTGAAATCCAGCCCCCAGTTAAAGCCGCGCACGCCCATAATAACGATAGCAGCGATTAACAGCAGACCAGAGATGCCAAAAGCCCAGTAGTCCCAGCGCATAAAGTCATAGACTTTACGGCCGTGGTTTAGTTGTTCAACAGTATATTCCTGTGCCACATCGCACTCCTCAGATTGACAGCTTCTTGACGCGCTTGCCGCCATATAGCAGGTTTACGATGGCACGCGTACCGACAATCGCGGTAAACATCGACGTCGCCACACCGATACCGGTAGTAATCGCGAACCCTTTAATTGCCCCGGTACCCACTGCGTACAGGATGATGACTTTAATCAGCGTGGTGATGTTCGCATCGAAGATAGAACTGAATGCGCCACGATAACCTTCATCAATTGCCTGTTGAACAGTACGTCCGTTGCTCAACTCTTCTTTAATACGTTCGTTGATCAGTACGTTCGCATCGACCGCTACCGCAAGGGTTAAGACGATACCCGCGATACCTGGCATACTCAGTGTTGCGCCTGGCAACAGTGACATAATACCGACGATCAAGATCAAGTTGGCAATCAGAGCACTGGTCGCAATCAGACCAAACTTCTTATAGAAGATGATCATGAACAGAATAGAAACCAGCAGACCGGCAAGGCAAGCCTCCAGCCCCTGCTCAATGTTCTGCATACCCAGGGTCGGGCCAATTGTACGTTCTTCAACAATCTGAATCGGCGCGATCAACGCACCGGCACGCAGCAGCAGTGACAGCTGACGGGCTTCGTTCGGGTTGTTGATGCCGGTGATACGGAAGCTGTTACCCAGACGAGACTGGATGTTGGCGATGTTAATCACCTCTTCCTGTTTCACCAGAACCGCACGACCATTTGCATCTTTCTTACCGCTGTCTTTGTACTCCACAAACAGGGTTGCCATCGGTTTGCCGATGTTGTCCTTGGTGAAGTTAGACATAATGTTGCCACCAGCGCTATCGAGCGAGATGTTAACCTGCGGCTGGTTGTATTCGTCCTGGCTGGAAGTGGAGTCGGTGATATGGTCACCGGTAAGAATTACGCGTTTGTACAGCACAACCGGCTGACCTTCGCGGGTCTGTTTCACTTCAGAGTCGCCCGGTACGCGACCGGATGCCGCAGCGGCCTGATCAACGTTGGTGTTTACCAGACGGAATTCCAGCGTTGCCGTCGCACCCAGAATCTCTTTCGCACGCGCAGTGTCCTGAATACCTGGCAGTTCAACAACGATACGGTCAGCACCCTGACGCTGAACCACCGGCTCCGCCACGCCAAGTTGGTTTACACGGTTACGCAGGATATTGATGTTCTGCTGCACCGCATATTCACGCGCTTCACTCAGACGAGCATCGCTCATTACCGCACGCAGCTGATTGCTGCCCTGGCTACTAATCACCAGGTCCGGATGGCGCTTGCTCAGATACGCAATGGCTTCATCACGAGCTTTAGCATCGCGGAAAGTGATGCTCAGGCCGTAGTTGTTTTCTTTACGAACGGTGGTATACGGGATGCCTTTTTCGCGCAGGTCGCTGCGCAGGCTATCGATATTTTGTTCCTGGAGTTTGCCAAGCGCGGTGTCCATATCCACTTCCATCAGGAAGTGAACGCCGCCACGCAGGTCAAGGCCGAGCTTCATCGGCTCAGCGTGAATAGCTGCCAGCCAGCGCGGCGTTGCCGGGGCAAGGTTAAGCGCCACGACGTATTTGTCACCCATAACGCCCATTAATGCTTCACGAGCGCGCAGCTGGGTGTCAGTGGAGTCGAAGCGCGCAAGAATAGCGCCCTCTTCCAGTGCCACAGACTTAGCAGTTATTTTTTCTTCTTGTAACGTTTTCTGGACCTGGATCAGCGTTTGCTCACTGGCGGCGACTCCGCGCGCACCAGTGATCTGAACAGCCGGATCCTCACCAAACAGGTTGGGAAGCGCATACAGCAGACCGATGACAATCACCACGATCAGCATGACGTACTTCCACAAAGGATAACGGTTTAACACGGCAATTCCCTTAGGGAAAAATTTTAATTACAGCGCCTTCATGGTGCCTTTCGGCAGGACGGCAGCTACGAAGTCACGTTTAATAACTACTTCAGTGGTGTCATTCAGCGCGATAGCAATGTAGCCGTTTTCCGCTACTTTGGTTACGCGACCAACCAGGCCCCCGTTCGTCAGAACTTCATCACCTTTGGCAATGGAGTCCATCAGCTTTTTGTGTTCTTTGGTGCGCTTCTGCTGTGGACGCAGGATCATGAAATAGAAAATCAGACCGAATACCACCAGCATCAAAATCAAAGACATCGGGCTACCTTGCGCCGGTGCACCCGTTGCCGCTACCGCATCAGAAATAAAAAAGCTCATTAAATTTCCCTCATTATTAATATTAATCAACGTTCAAAGGTGGTACTTCTCGCCCCTGACGCTGGTAAAAATCAGTTACGAAGCTCTCTAATTTACCCTCTTCAATAGCCTTGCGTAAACCCGCCATCAAACGCTGGTAGTAACGAAGGTTATGAATGGTATTGAGTCGCGCGCCTAATATTTCGTTGCAACGGTCGAGATGATGCAAGTAAGCGCGTGAATAATTGCGACAGGTGTAGCAATCACACTCAGGATCGAGTGGGCCAGTATCGCTCTTATACTTCGCATTGCGGATTTTCACCACGCCATCGGTCACGAACAAATGACCATTTCGGGCGTTGCGGGTTGGCATTACGCAGTCAAACATATCGATACCACGACGTACGCCTTCAACCAGGTCTTCTGGTTTACCAACGCCCATCAGGTAACGCGGTTTGTCTGCCGGAATTTGCGGGCATACATGCTCCAGAATGCGGTGCATATCTGCTTTCGGCTCACCCACAGCCAGACCGCCGACAGCGTAGCCATCAAAACCGATATCTACCAGACCTTTAACAGAAATATCACGTAAATCTTCGTAAACGCTGCCCTGAATGATACCAAACAGCGCATTTTTGTTTCCGAGACTGTCAAAACGCTCACGGCTACGCTTCGCCCAACGCAGAGACATCTCCATGGAGCGTTTTGCGTAATCCCAGTCAGCAGGATACGGCGTACACTCATCAAAGATCATGACGATATCCGAACCAAGATCGTACTGAATCTCCATCGACTTTTCCGGGTCGAGGAAAATCGGGTCGCCGTTGATCGGGTTACGGAAGTGCACGCCCTGTTCGGTGATTTTACGAATATCGCCAAGGCTGAAGACCTGGAAGCCGCCGGAGTCGGTGAGGATCGGTCCCTTCCACTGCATAAAATCGTGCAGATCGCCGTGCAGTTTCATGATTTCCTGGCCCGGGCGCAGCCACAGGTGGAAGGTGTTGCCGAGGATAATTTGCGCGCCAGTGGCTTCAACTTCTTCCGGCGTCATCCCTTTTACGGTACCGTAGGTGCCAACAGGCATAAAACAAGGCGTTTCCACTACGCCACGATCAAAGACCAGGCGGCCACGGCGTGCGCGACCGTCGGTGGTGTCCAGTTCAAATTTCATTTTTTCTCCACTACGTCAGAAAAACAGTCCAACGTTTAAACCAGCGCCGCGGAATTACTCCCCGACGCGCTCATTAATTGCCTGCGGATTGTACGTGATAAACATCGCATCACCGTAACTAAAAAAGCGATATTTCTCTTCTACCGCCGCTTTATAGGCATTCATGGTGTGTTGATAACCGGCAAAGGCCGAAACCAGCATAATCAGCGTCGATTCCGGAAGGTGGAAGTTTGTCACCAGCGCATCGACCACTTTGTACTGGAAGCCCGGATAGATAAAGATTTGGGTATCGTCAAAGAACGGTTCGATGAGATCGTTTTTCGCCGCCTGAGCCGCGCTTTCCAGCGAACGTACTGAGGTGGTGCCAACCGCAATCACCCGGTTACCGCGCGCTTTCGCCGCCAGTACCGCGTCTACCACATCCTGCGGTACTTCAGCGTATTCCGAGTGCATGATGTGATCTTCAATGGTGTCGACGCGTACCGGCTGGAAGGTGCCCGCACCAACGTGCAGGGTGACGAACGCCATCTCCACGCCTTTGGCGCGTAATTTTTCCAGCAAAGGTTCGTCAAAATGCAGACCAGCGGTCGGGGCTGCAACCGCGCCCGGTTTTTCGCTATAAACGGTTTGATAAAGTTCGCGGTCAGCGTCTTCGTCCGGACGGTCGATATACGGCGGCAGCGGCATATGGCCGATGCTGTTGAGAATATCCAGCACCGAACGCTCATCATTAAATTCGACTTCAAACAGTGCGCCGTGGCGCGCGGTCATTGTTGCGTTAATACTTTCGTCATCGCCCAGCAGCAGTTCTGCGCCAGGTTTTGGCGCTTTCGAGGCGCGAATATGCGCAAGAATGCGTTTGTCGTCGAGCATCCGTTCAACCAGCACTTCAATCTTGCCGCCGCTGGCTTTACGCCCAAACAGGCGCGCCGGGATCACCCGGGTATTATTAAAAACCAGAAGATCGCCGGGGTTGAGCTTATCGAGTAAATCGGTGAAAGTACCGTGCGTCAGCGCGCCCGTCGGCCCGTCCAGCGACAGTAAACGACAGCTACTGCGTTCAGGCATCGGATAGTGGGCAATCAGGGATTCGGGCAATTCAAAGGAGAAATCGGTAACGCGCATGACACTGACTCAGACTAAAATAAGAGGCGGGTAGTCTAGTGCCGGGGCGCTCTCCCTGCAACCTTTACCCCCCTTTGGATAGAATATAATCGATGAATTTTTTAGCTCACCTGCATTTAGCCCATCTCGCGGAAAGCTCGCTTTCCGGCAATTTGCTGGCTGATTTCGTACGCGGAAATCCTGAAGAAAGTTTTCCGCCCGACGTCGTGGCTGGCATTCATATGCATCGACGTATCGACGTATTGACTGACAATCTGCCGGAAGTCCGCGAAGCACGGGAGTGGTTTCGTAGTGAAACTCGCCGCGTTGCGCCTATTACGCTGGATGTCATGTGGGATCACTTTCTTTCCCGTCACTGGTCGCAGCTGTCGCCGGACTTTCCGCTACAGGAATTTGTTTGTTATGCCCGCGAGCAAGTGATGACAATTTTGCCGGACTCACCGCCACGCTTTATCAACCTGAACAACTACTTATGGTCAGAGCAGTGGCTGGTGCGCTATCGCGATATGGATTTCATCCAGAACGTGTTAAACGGCATGGCAAGCCGTCGCCCACGTCTGGATGCCCTGCGTGACTCCTGGTACGATTTAGACGCCCATTATGCCGCCCTCGAAACCCGCTTCTGGCAGTTTTATCCACGGATGATGGCGCAGGCGTCACGCAAGGCGCTCTGAAACTTCAAACTCCGGCGTCACTATTTTTTAGCATTCGCATCCAGCGGGGCGGCATAACAACGGTAAGAAAAACATTCGCTGGAATGATTGGCGATATCTTTAAAGTTGCTTTCAGCAACCCCCTCGAACATGAGTACCGTTCTGGACAACTTTCCGTTTTCATTTATATGTGGAAAATCAAATTGGCTACTGAATCGCCATACATCTGTCTTTTCTGGCTCGCTCTTCACAGAGATATGTCGATGGAGGACCCCTCCTGTAAACGTGCGCCAGAACAATTGTTGATCAAAATCTTGTAATTTCTCAGAGTTGGATCCTATTTGCTCTATTAAATCTGCATACCGCGGACTGCCATCACGAGAAATATTATGCAACTCCTGACAAAAAGCATCAAACAAACAATCCATGTGAGCACTTTGGAAAAAGGGTCTTAATATGATTTGTTGCTCATCGCTGTAATCCAGGAGCAGGGCATGGATTACTTCCTCTGGTAGTTCAAATCCCTGATCAGTGGTATAATTTTTTTCTCGCATGCATTTTACATGAATAATATCAGCTAGATGCCTCCGGGTTTTTAATTCTAAACTAACACCATTGATATCAACCGGAGTGTTAGCCAGATCTCTCTGCGCGTCTTTCAAATTTAACTCATAGAGTTTGGGCAGTTTATCTGCAGATACGTATCCGGATGAAGAAATCTGGTGTGTACGCAGGGGCGGCTGTTCACAAAGCATCGAGGTTATATCGTCTTTAAACTCTTTTACATTAAACTTCTCGGCATTAACCTTCCCTGTTATAAACCCCGCTTTGGCAATTTTCTTCTCTAATTGTTTTGTACGTTTAGAATAATAAGCGTTGTTATCATAAAACTTTTCAAGAAGGGCCCACTCCTCAAGTTGCCTTATGTGATTTTTCAACTGTTGATGATCTATTTTATATTCATGTGTACTAGAATCATTTTGGTTGCAGGAGTTACAGATTTTTAAGCATAATTTTCCATCAGATTTATTATCTATGGTATCAGTGAAAATATAGGACACTTCAATATTCTGCCCGTTCTTATCAGTCATCTCATATGACCATTGCCCCGTTCGTTTCGCATTCTTAATGAGTTCGATGGACTCTGCAGGACAACCATGAAGAATGGGCAGAATTTTATCAGGATACTTAATGAGTAAAATTATTATATTTACAACTTTTGAAAAGAAATTTTTGCTATTTTTTATTTCATCGATTTTTTCCGCTGAAATGTTTACTAAGTTTTCATTTCCGCAAATGAAAAGCGATTTGCCATGGGTGCTTTTTTTAAATTGTTCTTCTGTTTTAGAAAAGACATCCTCCTTAAAAGGTGGCAACTTAGAACCAGTAATAAACGGTTTTAATAAATTCGAATTTGAAATTGTCATATCTTTGCTCCACTACAGGGTTATCCTGGAGCATGTTGTACATAACATCATGGGCAAACAATACCAAAAATCGCTCATATCGATCGGGACAAATATTTAACAAATTCAGCCCTGACATTGAGCAGCTTTTTTGCGCTGCGTAGTGTCAGGGCTGGTGACTAACGACGTAACAAATAAAACAGATGCTTTAGTTCATCCACACCGTAGCCGAAATGGCAGGCAAAGCCAGAATCCCGTCTGTCAGTTGCCCATGGCCTTCTTTGCGTTGCCATTGCACGACATTAAGAAACGGTGACGCGGGGAGCACCACTTCACAGGCCTCGCCACGGTTGATTGCCACCAGTACACGCTGCTGATTTAGCACGCGGACAAATACCACCACGTTATCTTCCGCATACAGTACCTGACAGCCGCCACGACGCAGCGCCTGACTTTTCTTACGCAGCACAATCATTCGCTGGTACAGCGCGAATAACGCCGTATCCTGCTTTTCCACCTGCCAGGGGAACGGTTTACGGCAAAACGGATCGTTTTTACCCTCCAGTCCCACTTCATCACCGTAATAAATGCACGGTACACCAGGCCAGGTGAACAGCCAGACCACCGCCAGGGGCAGGCGCGCAACCTCCCGACCGAGCAGCGTTTTAAATCGCGCAGTATCGTGGCTGTCGAGCTGATTAAACATACGTAATTGCTGTTGATGAGAAAGCCCTGCGCGGTAATTATCCATCCAGGCCATACAGGTTTGAGCGTCAATTTGCTGCGGATCGTAAGAGATGTCGGTATTGGCAAGAAATCCCCACAACGGGAATGTGAAGCCGCGATAGTTCATGGCGGCATCTTCCACATCGGCCTGTAACCATTGCCGTGCATCGCCAAAATGCTCTCCAACTATATACGCTTCCGGCTGGGTTTCTTTCGCCGCTTCGGTGATCCCGGCTACGTGCTGCAAATTATTGCGCGCCCCACCCGCTTCCCCCAGCATATGCACCACATCCAGCCGCCAGCCGTCCATATTCCACGGCGCTTTCAGCCAGTGGCGGACGATACTGTCTTCCCCACGATAAATTTCATTCACCAGACTTTCCGACTGATAATCCAGCTTCGGCAAGCTGGCATAGCCCAGCCAGTCGAGCGCCGTGCCATCATCACTAAACGAGTACCAGTCGCGCCAGGGCGATTCGGGGTTGTGACAAGCCCCCCCCGTGCCACGATTATGCCTGTCAAACCAGGCATGGGAATCGCCACTGTGGTTAAACACGCCGTCCAGCACCAGCCGCATTCCCAGCTGCTGCGTATTGTGTCGCAAACGCAGCAACGCCCCATCACCGCCAAACTGCGGATCGACATGGCGATAATCCTCGGTATCGTATTTATGTACGCTGGGAGCTTTAAACACCGGATTGAGATACAACGCCGTCACGCCAAGTTTTTTCAGATACGGCAGTTTTTCGCTTATCCCGTCCAGATCGCCGCCATAGAACGTTGATCCGCCCGCCTGCGCCGTGACCGGTTTATCCCAGTCACGCAATATGATCTCTTGTCCGGCTGCGTGATGGTAATAGACATGATCCTGTTCAGCTTCACGAGGAAGACTACGGGCGAAACGATCAGGGAAGATCTGATAAAAAATCTGATCCGCAGCCCATTGTGAACCGATATCCGGTACATCGATGGCAAACTGCTCCAGTCGTGCCGGCGGCATTCGGCTGAAGCCTTGCGGTGTAAACCAACGCTGGCGATCGTGCCAAAGCAATTTGAAACTATAACGCCGCCGGGGTTGTCCGCTGGAGAGATCGATCGCCGCCCGCCATGCCGTGACGCCTGGCTGCGGCTGACTGCGCTGCTTATGCATCGGTACTGACATTTCTTCGTTATCGTGTTCTGTACGCAGCATAATGCGCTGCGGTGGGTCTTCGCCCGTCAGCCACAGTGTAATGAGCAGTTGATCTTTGCTTTGTTTAACAAATGGGGGCACCGGCAGGTGCCATGCATTTAACATCATAATTCCCCTGTGATGAAAATCTGATCACCTTGCCATAGCCTAATGCAGGATCACTCATCATCTGAAGGATATTTGGGGGAGGAGGACGGGGGCGGATAACTTTCGGAATAGCCGGATCAGGATTTCCTCCTGAACCGGCTTACAGAACGCAAGTATTACTGGTTTTCAGCCAGCTGACGATCGTGGCGGCGTTTAAACATCCAGCCAATCAACAGCACAACAATCCACGCGAAACCGACATACAGCGAGATACGCGTATCCGGGTGATAACCAATCAACCCGATAATAAAGAGCAGGAAAATCAGCCCGCCGATGGTCGTTGCTACCCCACCCGGCACTTTAAATTTCAGCGCCTTAACTTCTTCTGGCGGCAAACGGCGACGGAAGGCGATTTGCGACAGCAGGATCATAATCCACACCCATACCGTGGCGAAGGTTGCCAGCGAAGCGATCACCAGGAAGACGTTTTCCGGCATGATGTAGTTCAGATACACCGCAAACAGCAGCGCGGTAGTCATCACCAGCACCGTAACCCACGGAATACCGCGACGCGACGTTTTGCTGAAAATTTTCGGTGCGCTGCCCTGCTCTGCCATACCGTGGAGCATACGGCCTACGCCAAATACGTCACTGTTAATTGCCGACAGCGAAGCAGTCAGCACAACAAAGTTAAGAATGCTGGCGGCAAAGGTAATGCCCATATGCTGGAACGTCAGCACGAACGGGCTACCGGCAGTGCCAACCTGATTCCACGGGTAGATAGACATAATGACGAACAGTGTACCAACATAGAACACCAGAATACGCATCGGCACGGAGTTAATCGCACGCGGAATAGATTTCTCAGGATCTTTCGCTTCACCGGCGGTAATCCCGATAATTTCGATCCCACCGTAAGCAAACATCACCATTTGCAACGACATTACCATGCCAAGCCAGCCGTTACTGAAGAAGCCGCCGTTGCTCCACAGGTTATGAATACCGGTCGGTTGCCCGCCGTTGCCAATCCCCCAGATGATGATGCCGAAACCGGCGACAATCATGATGATGATGGTGGCGACTTTAAAGAACGAGAACCAGAATTCCAGCTCACCGAATACCTTCACGCTCATCAGGTTTACGGCGCAAATGATCAGCACCACGCTCAGTACCCAAATCCAGTGCGGCACCGTCGGGAACCAGACACCCATATAGATACCAAAAGCGGTCACATCGGCGATGGCGACAATAAGGATTTCAAAGCAGTAGGTCCAGCCGGTAATGTAACCTGCCAGCGGGCCGAGGTTTTCCTGCGCATAACGCGAGAAAGAGCTGGCGGCCGGGTTATGTACCGACATTTCCCCCAGCGCACGCATAATGATATACGCCGCGATACCACCGATAATATAGGCCAACAACACGCTCGGACCGGCCATTTTGATGGCGTCTGCCGAACCGTAAAACAGCCCGGTGCCAATTGCTGAACCCAGTGCCATAAAGCGTATGTGGCGGGTACTTAGCCCACGCTTTAGCTTGTTCTTACTTTCCATCAATTCCTAACCCATCAACACAATAAAAAACCACGGGGCATCGCAGCCCCGTGGTTAAAACAAATGTTCAGTGATTTAGTGAGCGCTGGAGGTCACCTGACGACCTGCCGCGCGATCCCAGATAATGGCCAGAACCACCATCACCACTGTTGGCATTAACCACGCCAGACCTTGTTCGGCCAGCGGTAAACGCTGCGCCCAGGACGGTAAGATATCGCTGAATGCAGATGCTTTGATCCCGTCGAGAATACCAAAAAGCAGGCTGATAAACATCGGCGGAGCAATCACGCGGGACGAATTATGCCACCATGAGCGTGTAAAACTTAATACAACCAGTGCGATACACGGCGGATAAATAGCGGTCAGCACCGGTACGGAGATCTGGATCAGCTGGCTTAAGCCGAGGTTAGAAACCACCATCGAGAAGCCGCCGAGGATAAACACCAGCGTACGATAAGAGAGCGGTACGTACTGGGCAAAGAATTCTGCACAAGCACAGGTCAGGCCAACTGCCGTTACCAGGCAGGCGATGAAGATTAACGCCGCCAGCAGGAAGCTACCGCCGCCGCCAAAGGTGTGCTGAACGTAAGCATGCAGAATAGCAGCGCCGTTTGCAGACTGATCGACCAGCGACGCGCTGTCTGAACCCAGACGGAACAGCGCCAGGTACAGCAGAGTCAGACCAACACCCGCCATCAGGCCAGCCCAGACGGTATAACGGGTCAGCAGACGCGCTTCGGTAACGCCACGAGAACGCGCCGCGTTAACAATAACGATACCAAACACCATTGCGCCCAGCGTATCCATGGTCAGATAGCCGTTAACGAAGCCGTTAGAAAACGCAGCGTTTTGATAAGCCTCAGTCGCCGTGCTGATAGAACCCGCCGGCCAGACAATCGCGGCAACAGACAGGATGACCAGCGCGATAATTTTCAGCGGCGCAAGGAAGTTGCCCACGGTATCCAGCAGCTTGCCCGGATAGAGCGAAACCAGAATAACGATAGCGAAATAGACCAGGCTGTAGATAAACAGCGGCAGCGCGGAATCACCCGTCAGCGGCGCAATCCCCACTTCAAAGGAAACGGTAGCTGTACGCGGCGTAGCGAAAAGCGGCCCCACCGCCAGGTAACAAACCGTTGCCAGCAGTACGCCAGCGACTTTACCGATTGGCGTGCTGAGGCTGTCAACACCGCCGCCAACTTTTGCCAGCGCCACTACCGTTAATACCGGCAGACCAACGGCAGTAATAAGGAAGCCGAATGCCGCAGTCCAGACGTGTTCGCCTGCCTGTAAGCCGACCATTGGAGGAAAAATAATGTTACCTGCGCCGACGAACAACGCAAATGTCATAAAGCCCAGAGCGATGATATCGCGCGATCTTAATTGATGGGTCATAAATCATACTGCCTGTGGATGTGGTGTTGTAACGTTAAATTTTTGTGCCAATCCCTGGGGATGATACAGCGGTATATTTAAACAATTTTAGCGGGAAATACTCCCAACCAGGCGCGGCGAAGAATAGTTTTTCGATTTACCGCGTTAATGCAGTCAGTATGACAGCACCTGAAGCGCAATTTAAACGCTTATAACGTTTTAAAGCAAGGAGGGATCTAAAAACCAGAGGTATATAGCGATAAGAAATCACCAACCAGTATAAAACACTATTTCCGTGAAAAAGACATGGCTAATCATGCGAACAAAAAATCACCAACCGTTGTAAAATCTAACGCCCGTATTTTGACTGCAAAGAAAATAAGCCAGCATCGGCTGGCTTATGGCAATAAAAGATGACAAAGGCGGATTAATCGCTGTTTTTGGCAATTAAACGTTCCGGGATAACAAAACTGAAACGTGTTCCTTTTCCTACTGTACTCTCAATATTCAGGCGACTTTCGTGATGATTCACCGCATGTTTCACGATCGCTAACCCTAATCCGCTACCGCCGGTTTGCCGGGAACGCGCTTTATCAACGCGATAAAAACGCTCGGTCAGGCGCGGAATATGCTCCGGTGCAATGCCCGGTCCGTTATCTTCAACGCTAAATTCGGCACCGTGCGGCACTCGCTGCCAGCGTACGGTGATATGCGTGCCTTCTGGAGTATGATTCACGGCGTTATAGACTAGGTTCGAAATCGCACTGCGTAGCTGATCTTCGTTGCCAGACACCTTGAGGCCGTTATCTATCTCAAAGGTAAATATCTGTTTTTTCTGACTCAGAGTCTGAGCCTCACGCTCAACAACGCGCAGCATCATCGGCACATCAACCTTTTCATTGAGCAAATGCGTCGGTGCGGCTTCTATTTTCGACAGCGTCAGCAATTGCTTCACCAACCCTTCCATCCGCTGGGTCTGCTCGCGCATGGTGTGCAACGCTTTTTCGCGTACCGCGCCTTCCAGCGGCTGCTCATCCATCATCTCCAGGTAACCCTGTAACACGGTCAATGGCGTGCGTAACTCATGGCTTACGTTGGCGAAAAAGTTGCGCCGCGCCCCTTCCAGTTGATGCATTTGCGTGACATCACGCGCCACCATCAGCAACTGTTTGTGGGTATAAGGCATGACGCGAATTTCCAGATGCCGCCCGGTGTTGAGCACCAGATTGAGCGGGCGAGAAAAATCACGCGTTTTCAGATATTGCGTAAACTCCGGGTAACGCAGCAGGTTAAGGATGTTCTGCCCGTTATCTTCCGGCCAGCGCAAACCAAGAATCTGTTGCGCCAGACCGTTGCACCAGAAAATACCGCCTTCTTCCGTGGTCAGCACCACCGCGTCGGGCAGCGACTCCGCGCCGCTACGAAAGCGTTTAATCAGATTACCCAGCTCGCGGCGGCGTTTTTTATTTCGCAGCTGCATCTGGTGTAAGCCGTATAGTAGCGGTTCCCAGCTACCACGCCCCGGTGGCGGGGTCATACTACGATCCACCCACAGCCACCATGAAAGGCGCAATAAATTCCAGAAATGCCAGATAAGCAGTCCCGTTACCGATGCCAGCAAAAACCAGGGCAGGTAACCAAAAAATGCACCCAGGATGAAAGCCGGGAGGCAGCAAAGTAGCAGCTCCAGCACCAGCCTTTTCCACGACAGCCGTTCCAGCACGTAAGATACTCCAGTTAAGAAATCATAAGCCCTGCTCTGCGTCCGATGAGCAAGGCGTTAAAAGCGGGTTGAAAAACGATATCCTGTACCGCGCACGGTCTGCACCATGCGGTCATGCCCGCCGGGCTCCAGTGCTTTACGCAGGCGACGAATGTGGACATCGACCGTGCGGTCTTCCACATACACGTTAGTTCCCCAGACGTGGTTTAACAGCTGCTCGCGGCTGTACACGCGCTCAGGATGCGTCATAAAAAAGTGCAGCAGTTTAAATTCTGTCGGCCCCATCTCCAGCGGCTCTTCGCCCGCCATCACCCGGTGAGATGTCGGGTCGAGACTTAATCCCTGCATCTCAATCACCTCTTCCACCGCCATTGGCGAAATACGGCGCATTACCGCTTTGATTCGCGCCACCAGCTCCTTCGGCGAAAACGGCTTGGTGATATAGTCATCCGCGCCGGTTTCAAGGCCGCGCACGCGATCTTCTTCTTCCCCTCTGGCGGTCAACATCACCACTGGAATATCCCGGGTCATCGACTCGCGCTTGAGGTGTTTGATGAACTGGATACCGGAGCCGCCAGGTAACATCCAGTCAAGGAGAATTAAATCCGGCCAGGGTTCATTCAGTTGATTCACAGCACTGTCATAATCTTCCGCTTCGACCGGCTGAAAGCCATTTTGTTCGAGCACGAAGCAGACCATTTCGCGAATTGGAGCTTCATCTTCTACGACCAGAATACGTCTCGCCATGATTTGCCCTGTTGTAATAAATAGGTTGCGATCATTAATGCGACGTCATTATGCGTCAGATTTATGACAGATTTATGAAAAGCTCGTCGCACATATCTTCAGGTTATTGATTTCCGTGGCGCAGAAAAAAGCAAATGGCACATCTGTTTGGGTATAATCGCGCCCATGCTTTTTCGCCAGGGAACCGTTATGCGCATCCTTCACACCTCAGACTGGCATCTCGGCCAGAACTTCTACAGTAAAAGCCGCGAAGCTGAACATCAGGCTTTTCTTGACTGGCTGCTGGAGACAGCACAAACCCATCAGGTGGATGCGATTATTGTTGCTGGTGATGTTTTCGATACCGGCTCGCCGCCCAGTTACGCCCGCACGTTATACAACCGTTTTGTTGTCAATTTACAGCAAACTGGCTGTCATCTGGTGGTACTGGCAGGAAACCATGACTCGGTCGCCACGCTGAATGAATCGCGCGATATCATGGCGTTCCTCAATACGACCGTGGTCGCCAGCGCCGGACATGCGCCGCAAATCTTGCCTCGTCGCGACGGGACGCCAGGCGCCGTGCTGTGCCCCATTCCGTTTTTACGTCCGCGTGACATTATTACCAGCCAGGCGGGGCTTAACGGTATTGAAAAACAGCAGCATTTACTGGCAGCGATTACCGATTATTACCAACAACACTATGCCGATGCCTGCAAACTGCGCGGCGATCAGCCTCTGCCCATCATCGCCACGGGACATTTAACGACCGTGGGGGCCAGTAAAAGTGACGCCGTGCGTGACATTTATATTGGCACGCTGGACGCGTTTCCGGCACAAAACTTTCCACCAGCCGACTACATCGCGCTCGGGCATATTCACCGCGCACAGATTATTGGCGGCATGGAACATGTTCGCTATTGCGGCTCCCCCATTCCACTGAGTTTTGATGAATGCGGAAAGAGTAAATATGTCCATCTGGTGACATTTTCAAACGGCAAATTAGAGAGCGTGGAAAACCTGAACGTACCGGTAACGCAACCCATGGCGGTTCTGAAAGGCGATCTGGCGTCGATTACCGCACAGCTGGAACAGTGGCGCGATGTATCACAGGAGCCGCCTGTCTGGCTGGATATCGAAATCACTACTGATGAGTATCTGCATGATATTCAGCGCAAAATCCAGGCATTAACCGAATCATTGCCTGTTGAAGTATTGCTGGTACGCCGGAGTCGTGAACAGCGCGAGCGTGTGTTAGCCAGCCAACAGCGTGAAACCCTCAGCGAACTCAGCGTCGAAGAGGTGTTCAATCGCCGTCTGGCACTGGAAGAACTGGAGGAATCGCAGCAGCAACGTCTGCAGCATCTTTTCACCACGACGTTGCATACCCTCGCCGGAGAACACGAAGCATGAAAATTCTCAGCCTGCGCCTGAAAAACCTGAACTCATTAAAAGGCGAATGGAAGATTGATTTCACCCGCGAGCCGTTCGCCAGCAACGGGCTGTTTGCCATTACCGGCCCAACCGGTGCGGGGAAAACCACCCTGCTGGACGCCATTTGTCTGGCGCTGTATCACGAAACTCCACGCCTCTCTAACGTTTCACAATCGCAAAATGATCTCATGACCCGCGATACCGCCGAATGTCTGGCGGAGGTGGAGTTTGAAGTGAAAGGTGAAGCGTATCGCGCGTTCTGGAGCCAGAATCGGGCGCGTAACCAGCCGGACGGTAATTTGCAGGTGCCACGCGTAGAGCTGGCGCGCTGCGCCGACGGCAAAATTCTCGCCGACAAAGTGAAAGATAAGCTGGAACTGACGGCGACGTTAACCGGACTGGATTACGGGCGCTTCACCCGTTCGATGCTGCTTTCGCAGGGGCAATTTGCTGCCTTCCTGAATGCCAAACCCAAAGAACGCGCGGAATTGCTCGAGGAGTTAACCGGCACTGAAATCTACGGGCAAATCTCGGCGATGGTTTTTGAGCAGCACAAATCGGCCCGCACTGAGCTGGAGAAGCTGCAAGCGCAGGCCAGCGGCGTCGCGTTGCTCACGCCGGAACAAGTGCAATCGCTGACAGCGAGTTTGCAGGTACTTACTGACGAAGAAAAACAGTTACTTACCGCGCAGCAGCAAGAACAACAATCACTAAACTGGTTAACGCGTCTGGACGAATTGCAGCAAGAAGCCAGCCGCCGTCAGCAGGCCTTGCAACAGGCGTTAGCCGAAGAAGAAAAAGCGCAACCTCAACTGGCGGCGCTCAGTCTGGCACAACCGGCACGAAATCTTCGTCCGCACTGGGAACGCATCGCAGAACACAGCGCGGCGCTGGCGCATACTCGCCAGCAGATTGAAGAAGTAAATACTCGCTTACAGAGCACAATGGCGCTTCGCGCGAGCATTCGCCACCACGCGGCGAAGCAGTCAGCAGAATTACAGCAGCAGCAACAAAGCCTGAATACCTGGTTACAGGAACACGACCGCTTCCGTCAGTGGAACAACGAACTGGCGGGTTGGCGTGCGCAGTTCTCCCAACAAACCAGCGATCGCGAGCATCTGCGGCAATGGCAGCAACAGTTAACCCATGCTGAGCAAAAACTTAATACGCTTGCGGCGATCACGTTGACGTTAACCGCCGGTGAAGTTGCTAGCGCCCTGGCGCAACATGCCGAGCAACGCACGCTGCGTCAGCGCCTGGTCGCGCTGCATGGGCAGATTGTTCCCCAACAAAAACGTCTGGCGCAGTTAATGGTCACTATCCAGAATGTCACTCTGGAACAGACGCAACGTAATGCTGCACTTAACGAAATGCGCCAGCGTTATAAAGAAAAGACGCAGCAACTTGCCGATGTCAAAACCATTTGCGAGCAGGAAGCGCGCATCAAAACGCTGGAAGCTCAACGTGCACAGTTACAGGCGGGTCAGCCTTGCCCACTTTGTGGTTCCACCAGCCACCCGGCGGTCGAGGCGTATCAGGCGCTGGAGCCTGGTGTTAATCAGTCTCGATTACTGGCGCTGGAAAACGAAGTTAAAAAGCTCGGTGAAGAAGGTGCGACGCTACGTGGGCAACTGGACGCCTTAACAAAGCAGCTTCAGCGCGATGAAAACGAAGCGCAAAGCCTCCGACAAGATGAGCAAGCACTTACTCAACAATGGCAAGCCGTCACGGCCAGCCTCAATATCACGTTGCAGCCACAGGACGATATTCAACCGTGGCTGGATGCACAAGATGAGCACGAACGCCAGCTGCGGTTACTCAGCCAACGACATGAATTACAAGGGCAGATTGCCGCGCATAATCAGCAAATTATCCAGTATCAACAGCAAATTGAACAACGCCAGCAGCAGCTCTTAACGGCATTGGCGGGTTATGCACTGACAGTGCCACAGGAAGATGAAGAAGAGAGCTGGTTGGCGACACGTCAGCAAGAAGCGCAGAGCTGGCAGCAACACCAGAACGAATTAACCGCGCTGCAAAACCGTATTCAGCAGCTGACGCCGATTCTGGAAACGTTGCCGCAAAGTGATGAACTCCCGCACTGCGAAGAAACTGTGGTATTGGAAAACTGGCGGCAGGTACATGAACAATGTCTCGCATTACACAGCCAGCAGCAGACGTTACAGCAACAGGATGTTCTGGCGGCGCAAAGTCTGCAAAAAGCCCAGGCGCAGTTTGACACCGCGCTACAGGCCAGCGTCTTTGACGATCAGCAGGCGTTCCTTGCGGCGCTAGTGGATGAACAAACACTAACGCAGCTGGAACAGCTCAAGCAGAATCTGGAAAACCAGCGCCGTCAGGCGCAAACGCTGGTCACTCAGACAGCAGAAACGCTGGCACAGCATCAGCAACACCGACCTGGCGGGTTGGCTCTCACTGTGACGGTGGAGCAGATTCAGCAAGAGTTAGCGCAAACTCACCAAAAATTGCGTGAGAACACCACGAGTCAAGGCGAGATTCGCCAGCAGCTGAAGCAGGATGCAGATAACCGTCAGCAACAACAAACCTTAATGCAGCAAATTGCTCAAATGACGCAGCAGGTTGAGGACTGGGGATATCTGAATTCGCTAATAGGTTCCAAAGAGGGCGATAAATTCCGCAAATTTGCCCAGGGGCTGACGCTGGATAATTTAGTCCATCTCGCTAATCAGCAACTTACCCGGCTGCACGGGCGCTATCTGTTACAGCGCAAAGCCAGCGAGGCGCTGGAAGTCGAGGTTGTTGATACCTGGCAGGCAGATGCGGTACGCGATACCCGTACCCTTTCCGGCGGCGAAAGTTTCCTCGTCAGTCTGGCGCTGGCACTGGCGCTTTCAGATCTGGTCAGCCATAAAACACGTATTGACTCGCTGTTCCTTGATGAAGGTTTTGGCACGCTGGATAGCGAAACGCTGGATACCGCCCTTGATGCGCTGGATGCCCTGAACGCCAGTGGCAAAACCATCGGTGTGATTAGCCACGTAGAAGCGATGAAAGAGCGTATTCCGGTGCAGATCAAAGTGAAAAAGATCAATGGACTGGGCTACAGCAAACTGGAAAGTACGTTTGCAGTGAAATAACTATTCAGCAGGATAATGAATACAGAGGGGCGAATTATCTCTTGGCCTTGCTGGTCGTTATCCTGCAAGCTATCACTTTATTGGCTACGGTGATTGGTAGCCGTTCTGGTGGTTGTGATGGTGGTATGAAAAAAGTCATTTTATCTTTGGCTCTGGGCACGTTTGGTTTGGGGATGGCCGAATTTGGCATTATGGGCGTGCTCACGGAGCTGGCGCATAACGTAGGAATTTCGATTCCTGCTGCCGGGCATATGATCTCGTATTATGCGCTGGGGGTGGTGGTCGGTGCGCCAATAATCGCACTCTTTTCCAGCCGCTACTCACTCAAACATATCTTGTTGTTTCTGGTGGCGTTGTGCGTCATTGGCAACGCCATGTTCACGCTCTCTTCGTCTTACCTGATGCTTGCCATTGGTCGCCTGGTTTCCGGCTTTCCGCATGGCGCATTTTTTGGCGTCGGAGCGATCGTGTTATCAAAAATTATCAAACCCGGAAAAGTCACCGCCGCCGTGGCGGGGATGGTTTCCGGGATGACAGTCGCCAATTTGCTGGGCATTCCGCTGGGAACGTATTTAAGTCAGGAATTTAGCTGGCGTTACACCTTTTTATTGATCGCTGTTTTTAATATTGCGGTGATGGCATCGGTCTATTTTTGGGTGCCGGATATTCGCGACGAGGCGAAAGGAAAGCTGCGCGAACAATTTCACTTTTTGCGCAGCCCGGCCCCGTGGTTAATTTTCGCCGCCACCATGTTTGGCAACGCAGGTGTGTTTGCCTGGTTCAGCTACGTAAAGCCATACATGATGTTTATTTCCGGTTTTTCGGAAACGGCGATGACCTTTATTATGATGTTAGTTGGGCTAGGGATGGTGCTGGGGAATATGCTAAGTGGCAGGATTTCAGGACGTTATTCACCACTGCGCATTGCGGCAGTGACTGACTTTATAATTGTACTGGCACTGCTGATGCTCTTTTTCTGCGGCGGCATGAAAATAACGTCGCTTATTTTTGCTTTTATTTGTTGCGCGGGATTATTTGCCCTTTCAGCACCTCTACAAATATTGTTACTGCAAAACGCCAAAGGCGGAGAGTTATTAGGTGCTGCAGGTGGGCAAATAGCCTTTAACCTCGGTAGCGCCGTCGGCGCATATTGCGGTGGTATGATGCTGACGCTGGGGCTGACATATAATTACGTGGCGCTGCCTGCCGCCCTGCTTTCGTTTGCTGCTATGTCGTCATTGCTGCTGTATGGTCGCTATAAGCGCCAGCAAGCGGCGGATACTCCGGTGCTGGCGAAACCTCTGGGGTAGATTGCAGTCACGGAGCACGTTGCTTATTGCCGGATGCGGCGTGAACGCCTTATCCGCCCTACGCGGTTCTGGCACATTTTGTAGGCCTGATAAGACGCGGCAAGCGTCGCATCAGGCATGATGCGCCAATTGCCTGGGTTTTTTACTCTTGTGGCCATAACCACGCAGCGCCGCGCACGCCGCTGGAATCACCATGCTTCGCCTTACGCACCGGCGTTTCACATTCGCCGCCGAAGACAAATTGTTTAATCAACTGCGGAACCGTTTGATATAAACGGTCTACATTGCTCATCCCGCCTCCCAGGACAATCACATCCGGATCGAGAATATTCACGACATGTGCCAGCGATTTTGCCAGCCGCAGCTCGTAGCGACGCAATGCCAGTTCCGCTACCGGATCGCTTTCTTCAACCAGGCGGATAATTTCACTGCCTTTCAGCGCATGTCCGCTCAAACGACGATAATCCGTCGCGAATCCCGTGCCCGAAATAAAGGTTTCAATACAACCTTGTTTACCGCAATAACAAGGGACTTCCTCGCGATAACGCAGTTCGTCTTCGTCCATCCACGGTAGCGGATTGTGTCCCCACTCACCTGCCGTGCCATTGCCGCCGATATGCGCCCGCCCATTGAATGCCACGCCCGCGCCGCATCCCGTGCCGATAATCACGGCAAATACCGTCTGCGCTCCCGCTGCCGCGCCATCTACCGCTTCTGAAACCGCCAGACAGTTGGCGTCATTTGCCAGCCGCACTTCCCGCTGCAACCTCGCGCTTAAGTCTTTATCGAATGGCTGACCGTTGAGCCAGGTTGAATTGGCATTCTTCACCACACCGGTGTAAGGAGAAATTGAGCCAGGAATGCCCATACCTACCGTTCCGCGCTGCCCCGTCGCCTGCTCCGCCATATCAACCAACGTGGCGATCGTTTCAATAGTCTGCCGGTAATCATCACGCGGCGTGGGCAGACGATGGCGGTACAACTGCTCCCCTGCATCGCCCAGTGCAATCACTTCAGTTTTGGTGCCGCCTAAATCGATACCTATACGCACGGTACTCTCCTTATTTTTTTCAATATCAATAGCGTAGAGACGGACAACCGGATTGGCAATGCAAGGCCGCCGACAATTCGTTATCATGCCCGCTAAATTTAACGACAAGGCCGTGGAAATTATCATGCTGTGGTTCAAAAATTTAATGGTTTACCGTCTTAGCCGCGAGATTTCGCTGCGTGCAGAAGAGATGGAAAAACAGCTAGCCTCGATGGCATTTACCCCATGCGGCAGCCAGGACATGGCGAAGATGGGCTGGGTTCCTCCGATGGGATCGCACAGCGATGCGTTAACGCACGTTGCCAATGGTCAAATTGTTATCTGCGCACGCAAAGAAGAAAAAATCCTCCCGTCTCCGGTGATTAAACAGGCGCTGGAAGCGAAAATCGCCAAACTGGAAGCGGAACAGGCGCGTAAGCTGAAGAAAACCGAAAAAGATTCGCTGAAAGACGAAGTGCTGCACTCTCTGCTGCCGCGTGCTTTCAGCCGTTTTAGCCAGACAATGATGTGGATCGACACGGTTAACGGTTTGATTATGGTGGACTGCGCCAGTGCCAAAAAAGCGGAAGATACGCTGGCACTGCTGCGTAAAAGCCTGGGGTCGTTACCGGTTGTACCATTGAGCATGGAAAACCCGATTGAACTGACGCTGACCGAATGGGTACGTTCCGGTAGTGCGGCACAGGGCTTCCAGCTGCTTGATGAAGCCGAGCTGAAATCGTTGCTGGAAGATGGCGGCGTGATCCGCGCGAAGAAACAAGATCTGACCAGCGAAGAGATCACCAATCACATTGAAGCCGGAAAAGTGGTGACTAAACTGGCGCTCGACTGGCAGCAGCGCATTCAGTTTGTGATGTGCGACGATGGTTCGCTCAAGCGTCTGAAGTTCTGCGACGAGCTGCGCGATCAAAACGAAGATATCGACCGTGAAGATTTCGCCCAGCGTTTTGATGCCGATTTCATCCTGATGACTGGTGAACTGGCAGCGTTAATTCAAAACCTGATTGAAGGATTAGGTGGCGAAGCACAACGTTAATTGCTGATTTACCTTTAATGCCGGATGCGACGCCTGCCGCGTCTTATCCGGCGTACGAAGCCACACCAGGCATATAATTATTCGCTACGGCGGGCAATAATTTTTAGCGCAGCAATATTATGCGTTTTACGCCGTAACTGATCTAATCGCCTCATCCCTATTCGCCTGTCAGCAGCACGCAGAATATTCACTAACCCCCATTTATCGCTGGTAAATTGTTTTGTTAACAGCTCCGCTTTTGGGGTGTCAATATATTCACGCAATAAATCAGAAATTGAACAAATATCCGTCAGGTAAGGATACCAGCAAGTTTCACCGTGAAAATTACGCACTCCACCGTTACCTGCAATAAAGTCTTTCGGGTAATCCCAGATCACGTTTTTATCCAACGTGATCCAATAACGCGGTAAATCGGTGCTTCCACCATTTTGGCTGCGCATGGGATAACGGGTACAGTGAATTTGCAGGTTGATCGTTGGCGTCAGTAAGTCATAGATCTCCCGCTGTAACTTGCTCCATGGACGTTGTGTCATTGTTTTTCCTCAAGCCGGTGACGCGCTTCACTGCGAATTTTCCGCGTTGCCCCGGTTTTCACTAAATCCCGTAACTGCGAAAGATCGGGTTTATCGACAAATAAAAGTAATGATGGATCCTCTTTTAGCCACACCGTTTTCACATCGGCAGCCAGCTGTGGATTATTAATAGCCAGCGACCGATCCTGAGACTCACTCAATGTCGTTAACAACGACGCCGGGGTATGTGCGTTGCGTAATGCCGTTTGGCGCAAATGATCATTGCGACTTTGCAGCAATGCACGCCACCATTCATCATCTGATTTATCTTTTATCGTCGCCAGTTCCGCAAAAATATCGCTATCCTCATGGTTCCAGCGGTGTAATCCTCTTTCACTTTGTCTACGGGTGCTATTTTTCATACTGACAACAGCCAGCGCCCAGTCAGAGTTGAAGCGATACTGTTGATCGAGTTTGTTGATAATTCCGGAAGATAAATCTTTATTATCAAATAATTGGTTACGCATTCGATAGCGGTATTCAGCGGGTAAATCAACCAGTAAATCAATGGCATTATTTAACATCTCTTCGTCAACAACACCATTATCAATCAGCGCCAGCTGTACTTCGTAGGCTTGCTCTTGATCTTCTTGCCGTTTGCTCATCATTAAATTTAATGTGCGTTGCCATAACTGTTTCTTATATTCCAGCGGCAATAATTTATCGCGTGCCAGCTCATCCCAGACGGTGGGAACATCATGCTGAGTCAATAGATAACTAATCACGTCCTTCGATGTCAGATAACGCGCACCTTCGCGCAAATTGTGCACATCTTCTTTTGCCAGAGACAGTTGACGCATCTCCGGCAACGCTATCAATAACGCCTTTACGATATTTTTATTTTCTTTATTATCCAGATACATTTGTTCTGCGATACGTTCAATATCCTCTGTACGCAGGGTTGCTGACAGTTGGGTAATTTTTAATTCAGTAAGCGTCCGGGCTAATGCTTCACGAACTTTCAGTGATTTATCTTTACTCAACATCACTGCTTGTTGTGCGGTTAAATCTGCTCCGGTAATTCTTTCACGTAACTCCGGGTCTTCGTTATTTATCAACTCATCGGCCACTGCAGTCGGAACCAGCCAGGCGTAATCGTAATGGCTGAGTAATGTCTTGCGTACACTGAGAAAGGGGCTATGACTTAACGACGCAACAATATCTGGAGAAAGATTATCCTGTCTGGCCTGCTCCAGCTGTACGCTCTCGACGGGTACAGACATTAATTTTTTATTCACATCGGCGGAAATATTACTGTTTTTAACCAGCCCTCTGGCAACAGCCTCATCTTTAATTAATTCATCGGTAAGCAAATGCATCTGTTGAGCGGGCCAGGACTGCGCCATCGATTCACGCGTCTGGTCATCGGGGTGCTGTAACAGTTGCAGCATAACGGCGGGTGATAAACTCTCTGTATGAGTCAGAAAACGTGCCACCAGTGGATCTTGATGCTTTATTTTATTCGCTGGGAAATTATCGAGTTTCCCCGTTTCAATCCATTTTAATTTCTCATTAATTTCAGGAGCGGCTTTATCTCGAAAAAGCGGTAAACCCTGAACGATGTTGTCTGCGACGCTATCATAGTCAGGATACGCATTGGAAATGTTATCGGTTTCGATTTCAGTGTGATCATAAAGATCGGCAGTCACCAGTGAATAGGCTTTTTGAATATTCTCATCCCAGTTATATCCTTCACCGCTTTCATCTTCATTGATATAAAACTCAGCTTTGATGACCTCAAATTGCGTTGCTTTATCGGAAACAATAATGCCTCGCGCGCTAATTCCCTTCATCACTTCAAAGTTGTGATCATTGTAATCAGCATAAACTAAACCTTTCGCTGTCATCTGTCCTTTGACATACGCGAAATCATGATTAATAAAGTTATCGACAATAACATTACCTAATACAATCAGATGACCATTACCTGACAGATAATCATCATAATCGCCGGAAATCGTTAAATTACCGTTCACCACCAGTTTATTTTGATTGCTGAAGTTAGCGGGTAATGATAGGTTACCATTATGATAATACCAGCGGATATTATCTTTTAGCATATAAGCAGCTTCCATACTATCGTCGGTTGCCGCTTTAACCACGTTGCGCTCATCTGCCGTCATAAGATGAAAGTCAGAGGTGATAAGGTCCTCGCTACTGATCCACTCTGTGGCACATGCATTGCCAGTCATAAAAAATAAGACCATACAGATGACCAATATATTAATTCTATTCATAATCTTCAATGATATTTATATCAACCTTGATGAATTATGAATATATCGGAAATTGAAAAAATCGCAGCAAAGGAAATATTATTATGGGTTAAAGAGAGGATATTTCAGAAAAATGCCCTCCCGTTCAAGGGGAAGGCGAGGAATTACAGATAGCGGCACAGATAAGAGGTGGGTTCGGCAACTTGCAGATGAAACTCACTGTGACCGGGAACATTAAACACCGAACCGGCTTCATACACTTGCCAGTCGGTCGCGTCAGGCAGTAACACATTCAGCGCGCCACTGATTACCGTCATCTCTTCCGGCTCAGCGGTGCTGAAGGTGTATTCGCCTTCAACCATAACACCCACGCTGGCGCGACCAGTGCTGCTGCTGGAAAAGCCGATCGATTTCACTTTGCCGGAAAAGTACTCATTACTTTGAAGCATAAACTGGCCCTGTCTGGTAGTTGAACATCTACTTCACTATAGGGGCCAGAGGCGCTGGCTGTCACGCAAAATTACACCAGTAATTCCGCAGCCAACCGTGCAATCAATACGTTAGAGAGCAAGACAGGAACATCGAGCTGTTTTTGCAGTAAATCGCGATGACGCTGGTTAAATCCCAAACAATCCAGCATGATGACATCTGCGCCTTTCGCCAGTAATTCTTTCCCGGCATCAATGATTTTTTGTTCTGAATCATGAATGGGGTTACCCAATGAAAATACCGGCGGTTTCTGCAAAATTTGCCATTTTTGCGCCTGAACGGTCAGCAACTCCTCAACCGGTACGATAACCCCCACCTGATGATCTTCAACAATAGAGGAAACCAGCGGTGGCAATATCCGCGACGGCTCAAGAAAGATCGTATTACGCGCAGTCATACTACTAATGTTTGCCGTACTCATTAATATAATGACGTCGTAGCCCTGATTATCGAGCACTTCAACCACACCTTGCAGGTCACGCTCTACTTTGCGACGCGAAACATGGGCCAGATGGTTGTCATTTAATAATGTGAGAATTGTGTCTTCGCCTGCTTCTGGCGCGTACTCCGCCATCACTTCTTCGCGGCTTAACTTCCCCAGCAGGCTATGATGGGAAATATTATCTTCGTCAATGTATTCTGTCAGGAGCGGCAAAACTTCCTGCATAGGTACAATGCCGATGGTCAGGATCGCCAACGACGCACTCATTGTTCTTCCACCTTACTTTTATTTCGTCGTTAATTACCGGGCAAGTGTTAAGCACCACTGCTGACACTTACTTGTGCTACAAATGACAAAAAGCGTAGCAGCAGACGTGCACGGCATAATGTAAAGATTCCAAATGATTCCAGTAATGGATTGTTATTGTTTAATATTCTAATTATTTGAAAAACATGAATTATGAAAAATGTGACGCAGATCCCTTGTAGTGGCACTCAGAATCCCTTCCGAGCAGTCTGATGCGGTCACTCTTTGTCAGGGTCCTCATAGCGTTTTTTCGCATCCATCGCTTCCTGAGCGGTAGGATGTTCACTGATCAACGAGTCTGGTTTAGGATGATCGGCTCTGAGTTGGTACCAGGTTACCGTCTGTCCTGGCTTTCCTTTTTCAATCGTCACTATATATGCTTCACGAGGATAAGGCGGTTTCGTTGGCATCGTTCTTCCTTATTTCACGGGATGAACGTTAAGTATAGGCGCTCGAAAATCAACAATTGATCGTCTGTGCCAGGGCGCCGCGAATTTCAGAAATCACCTGGCTGGGTTCGTTTGTTGCGTCGATGATAATATGCGCAACTTCGCGATATAGCGCATCGCGTTCTTCCAGCACTTCCTGAACTTCTTCGCTCAGCGGCTTTCCCGTTAAGGTTGGCCGTAAATCTTCTTCCGGTGCAGCTTGCAGTCGGTTAACCAGGACTGATACTGGCGCACACAAATAAACCACGATCCCGTTATTTTGCATAAAGTGACGATTAAATTCCGTCAGAATAATGCCGCCGCCTGTAGCGATAACGGTGGATGGCGCAGTTACCGCTTCCAGCGCCGCCGTTTCTCTGGCGCGAAATCCCGCCCACTCTTCCCTTTCGACGATCTCCGCGACCGTCATATTGAGCTGTGATTGCAACCACTGATCGGTATCGACAAACCGACGGTTAAGCGAATCGGCAAGGGCCATTCCGACCGTTGTTTTACCACAGCCCCGAGGCCCGATCAGAAAAAGAGGTTGTGTCATCGTGGGTTTTCCCCAATAGGTCGCAATGCGGCGAAAGCCGGTGTCATGAGAATAGCCATCATACCATCAAACTAGTACAATTTCGATTGTAAAGAAAAAATTCCACTTAAAGTGAAAATCTCAATACATCCCTTACTATACCAATAAATATTCAAGAATGAAGTGTAAATAATAAATTACATTTAGCCACGACTACGTTGCACTTCCAGCCACCACTTCTCCAGCTCCGCGGCAAAG
Source organism: Escherichia sp. WS1152 (assembly GCF_046487665.1). NCBI lineage: Bacteria > Pseudomonadati > Pseudomonadota > Gammaproteobacteria > Enterobacterales > Enterobacteriaceae > Escherichia > Escherichia sp. WS1152. The sequence goes on from NZ_JBJQJA010000008.1 coordinate 107,994, forward strand.
GCCTGGCGGTCACGTTGTGAAAGGCTATCTGGTCCGCCGGTCTGGATCCCACTGGCACGTAAGGTATCCATAAAATCGCGCATCGTCAGGCGCTCACGAATGGTCGCTGGTGTGTAACGTTCACCGCGCGGATTAAGCGCCGCAGCGCCTTTCTCGATGGCTTCAGCAGCCAAAGGTATATCTGCGGTGATCACCAAATCGCCCGCTTCACACTGCCGGACAATTTCGTTATCGGCAACGTCGAAACCTGCCGCGACGCGCAGCGTACGAATAAATCGCGATGGCGGCACGCGTAAACTCTGGTTTGCTACCAGTACCAGCGGCATCTGCATACGTTCCGCCGCGCGATACAAAATCTCTTTAATTACATTGGGACACGCGTCGGCATCCACCCAAATTGTCATAAAGTCATCCTTTGTTGGGTAATCCTCTATTGTGTCGCGCTTTTGCCTTCCGGCATAGTTCTGTTTATGCTTCTGCCAGCGATTATCAAAACAATGAATTTCACGGCAGGAGTGAGGCAATGGAAAAGAAAATCGGTTTTATTGGCTGCGGCAATATGGGAAAAGCCATTCTCGGCGGTCTGATTGCCAGCGGTCAGGTGCTTCCAGGGCAAATCTGGGTATACACCCCCTCCCCGGATAAAGTCGCCGCCCTGCATGACCAGTTCGGCATCAACGCCGCAGAATCGGCACAAGAAGTGGCGCAAATCGCCGACATCATTTTTGCTGCCGTTAAACCTGGCATCATGATTAAAGTGCTTAGCGAAATCACCTCCAGCCTTAATAAAGACTCTCTGGTCGTTTCTATTGCTGCAGGTGTCACGCTCGACCAGCTTGCCCGCGCGCTGGGCCATGACCGGAAAATTATCCGCGCCATGCCGAACACTCCCGCGCTGGTTAATGCCGGGATGACCTCGGTAACGCCAAACGCGCTGGTAACCCCAGAAGATACCGCTGATGTGCTGAATATTTTCCGCTGCTTTGGCGAAGCGGAAGTCATTGCTGAGCCGATGATCCACCCAGTGGTGGGTGTGAGCGGTTCTTCGCCAGCCTATGTCTTTATGTTTATCGAAGCGATGGCCGACGCCGCCGTGCTGGGCGGGATGCCACGCGCGCAGGCCTACAAATTTGCCGCCCAGGCGGTAATGGGTTCCGCAAAAATGGTGCTGGAAACGGGAGAACATCCGGGGGCACTGAAAGATATGGTCTGCTCACCGGGAGGCACCACCATTGAAGCGGTACGCGTACTGGAAGAGAAAGGCTTCCGTGCTGCAGTGATCGAAGCGATGACGAAGTGTATGGAAAAATCAGAAAAACTCAGCAAATCCTGATAACTTTCGCCGGACGTCAGGCCGCCACTTCGGTGCGGTTACGTCCGGCTTTCTTTGCTTTGTAGAGCGCCAAATCTGCCGATTTCAACCACTCACGATAGTGACTCATTTGTGGGTTCAGCGGCGCAACCCCCACACTAATCCGTAAAGTTACCTGTGGCGTATTCGGCAAGCGTAATGTGTTTAGCCCTTCATGCACCCGTAACATGGCGGTAATGGCGCTCTCAGCTGGCGTACCGGACATGATTACCGCAAACTCATCGCCGCCAAACCGACCAATCACATCGCTACCGCGCAGGGTAATTTGTAACTGTCGGGTAAGCGCCACAATCGCTTCATCGCCCACATCATGGCCCCAGGTATCGTTGATGCTCTTGAAATGGTCGATATCGATAATCAGTAACGTTGCATCGCGATTATGCCGCCGACAGTTATCAAATTCATTGCGTAACATAGTTTCCCAATGACGTCGGTTATACACGCCCGTCATGCCGTCGCGGGTACTCATGACCTGCAACCTGCGTTTATGTTCCGCCAGTTTGGTTGCCGTCTGGTAGCTGACCCAACCAAACAGCAGAGGGTAAATGACGATAATGGGAAGGGAGAGCCACCATTCCAGCGGCGCACTATTGAACGACACGGTAATGCCCGTCAGCTCGAGGGTGACAAGGCAGGAAACCACCATCAACACCAGACCCGCGACAAACAGACGGGGGCCGCCTGCCCCCATCAAATTCAGACACATAATCATCAACATCGCGGTGGAAGGCAGCACGTTTACGCCCATTACGCCTACCCACATTCCCGCTAATACTGCATCGGTTTTTAAGTTGTAAATTTCCCGGCTAAGCGGATCGACGGCCCTGCTCGCTATCTGCCAGGCTAAATGCGGCCAGACGAACGCCCAGCCGACCAACACCAGCCACCACCAGCCCGGCGGCGGGTGTGAAACCAGCGTTGAAGCAATCGGTAAGAACATGCCAGCCAGGCCAACCGCACGGGGTAGTCTGACGCGACGGGCGAAGCGCAGCCCGGACCGCTGATGTTCGTTTTGAGGAGTTAAAGGAGGTTCCTCCCCGTGCGCCGCCGCTTTTTTGAAAAAGTTTTCATCATTCATTATTTTTGGGAACATTCAGAAACAATTTTCCCAAATTATAGAGACGGGGCTAAAGGCAGAAGTATGAAATTTCGGGTGAGCCATTTTAGTAGCTCACCCGTTAGCACTATCAGGTATCAGGCGGCTTTCTTGAGGCAGGCGCTCATAAACTTATTACGATCATCACCTTTCAGTGATTGTTGCGTTGCTTGATTATTACATTCGCGCATCTTTTGCTGCTGTGGCGTCAAACTTTTTTCACCAGGCGCAGACTTGCTGTTCTTCAGGCAATCACTCATGTAGGTCTTACGAGCATCCCCTTTCAACGCCTGTGCCGTCGCCTGCTGATTACAGGAGGTCATACGCTGTTGTTGTGGGGTTAAGGTTCTCTCGGCAGCGCCGACGGTGGTTAAAAAAACCAGACCGAAAAGCAAGGTAACCAGTAATGTAATTTTCATAGCACCATCCCTCTTCATGTTTTAACCATGAGCGTATGCGCCCGTGATCTGCCATTAAGTCTGGTTGCTAACAGCAAAAAAACCACCCGGCAGCGAAAATTCACTGCCGGGAGCGGTTTTATTTCAGCCCCAGAGCGGCTTTCATGGTGTAGAAGAGATCGGTCTGGTCGGTCAGTCCAACGACATTGGCGGCATGCGGGCCATACGCCGCAATACGCAACTGACTGCCGGTATGTTCTTGTGAATCCTCTTCGGAGTTCCCGTAACTCATCACCATCACTGCGCCATCTTTGGTATTTAGCGCCTGGGTGAGGCCCGGAGCTTTGGTATCCGGCGCAACAATCTGGCTGGCGTGGGCGTGATCAGCGGTGACTATGACCAGCGTGTTACCATCCTTTTTGGCGAATTCCAGCGCCCGTTGTACGGCTTCATCGAGATCGACCGTCTCGCCAATTTGCCCACAAGGATTCGCAGCATGATCCTGTTTATCGATTGACGCACCTTCAACTTGCAGGAAAAAGCCTTTCTCATTTTTACTCAACAATTCAATGGCTTTGTCGGTCATCTGTGCCAGGGTCGGTACACTGTCATTACGTTGCGGATTAGGCGTACAGGTGACTGCGGGCTTATCGATATTACCGTGGTACGTTGCTTTCGGTCCTAGCCAGCGCACTGGCATATTGCCGTCAGCAAACAGGCCAAGCAGGGGTTTTTGCTGATTCGCTTCCGTCACCGAATTCAGTGAGGCAGCATCGCTCACCAACTGATAACCACGCGCCTGTGCCTGTTCACGCAGCGTTTTTCCCTGCCATTCACCAGCGGTTGCCGTTTCAGCAAAGGTTTTTGCGCCGCCGCCAAGCGTAACGTCGGCACGAGCGTTAAGCAGCTGTTCGGTAATCGATCCTTTTCCGCCTTTTTCCAGAGCGTTACCCGGACATTTTTCACTGGTCGCGCTCGGACCGTAGCATTTGCGCGAGGTCACATGTGCCACCAGCGCGGCGGGCGTGGCATCCTGCAACTCTGCGGTAGAAACGTTACCGGTCGCCAGACCTGCGGCTTTTGCCATTTCCAGAATCGTTGGGTGATCTTTTTCGTGAATATCGACGCCCAGCGCGCCGTTATAGGTTTTGACACCGGTTGACCAGGCGGTTGCTGATGCAGCCGAGTCGGTGACGTAGTCCGGTTTGCCGGTTTTTTTATTCAGCGCATAGTGAGTGTATTGCCCGGTAAGCGGTAAGGCATCGATACCTTTAAAAAAGCCGCCCGCACCTTCGGCATAATTACGTGCGGCAGTAATTTCCGAATCCCCCATCCCATCGCCAATCAGCAAAATAATATTTTTTGCAGGTTTATCGCTAAGAGAATCACGCAGAGCGGCGGTCTGATCAGCCGTTAAGCGGCGAGCACCGCCGGGTGCAGTAATATCGCCCTGAGCAGCCCGGTTTTCCAGAACAGGCATTTCTGGTGTCCGGGCTTTTGTCACAGGGGTAAACAGTAACGGTAAGAGTGCCAGTGCAATAGTGCTTTGTTTCACTTTATTTTCTCCATGTACAAATACATTAAAAAATAAAAACAAAGCGACTATAAGTCTCGGCCGTGACAACTTTATGACAGCTGTTGAAAAGATTAACTTTTTACTGACGAGGATGCTTCAATAACTTCTTTACGTAATCGCGCAGCAGCTCCGTATCGTCGTCAGGAATGCTGGCATCGGGCTTTACCTCGTACAGCGCCCCCTCTACCTGATCAATCAACCGCTGTTGGTCATTTTGCGCCATATTGCGAAGCATTGCAGTGACGATAATCTCCAAAGCTTCTACCTGCGCACACAGTTCTTTCGACTCTTCTTCTTTTTGGGCAAGCTTAAATAACAACTCAGCAATGAGATTTTTCATGTCTGTATTTCCTTATCCAAAGTATGGAGAAGTTAACATTATGTTTCACAACTTCATAGTGTCTGGAAGTATTATTTTTATGACAAAGGAAATACTTTGCGCAAATATTTTTTGTTTGATTACCAGCGAAACGTTTCTCTTATTTAAATAATTACCCACACAAAATATAGGCTTTTAATTATCAACCTTTATTATAAATAAAAGTTATGAAATATATTCTCTTCGTTAACTTATAATTAAGAGAAAAAAACTCACCGCATGGCCATTTAAGCCAGGAATAAATTAGCTTCCCGTTCATCATTTTTGTGATCTTGCGCACATCTTTGAGATAACGCACTTTCTTCACCAGTACGTTGCACGCTTTGTCAGCAGAAGATTGCAACAATCTTTCAGAAGGCCGCGAATCCCCCGTTTTGTCGTGGTAATGTATGCACTTTGTGTTAGACGGGATAGGTTTTTAAGATGGAAAAACTGCGGGTAGGAATCGTTTTTGGTGGTAAATCAGCGGAACATGAAGTGTCTCTGCAATCGGCAAAAAACATTGTCGATGCCATTGATAAAAGTCGCTTCGACGTTGTGCTGCTGGGCATTGATAAACAAGGGCAATGGCACGTCAGCGATGCCAGCAATTATCTGCTAAATGCAGACGATCCTGCCCATATTGCGTTGCGCCCTTCGGCGACCAGCCTCGCCCAGGTGCCAGGTAAACATGAGCATCAGCTTATCGACGCGCAAAACGGTCAGCCGTTGCCGACGGTGGATGTCATTTTCCCGATTGTCCACGGTACGCTGGGCGAAGATGGTTCCTTGCAGGGAATGCTGCGGGTCGCCAATTTACCGTTTGTAGGTTCTGATGTTCTGGCTTCAGCAGCCTGTATGGATAAAGATGTCACCAAACGTCTGCTACGCGATGCCGGGCTGAACATTGCGCCATTTATTACCCTGACGCGCGCTAATCGTCACAACATCAGTTTTGCCGAAGTGGAGTCTAAACTGGGGTTACCACTGTTTGTAAAACCGGCTAATCAGGGCTCTTCTGTTGGTGTCAGCAAAGTAACCAGTGAAGAACAGTACGCAATTGCCGTCGATCTGGCGTTCGAGTTCGATCATAAAGTGATCGTTGAGCAAGGGATCAAAGGTCGTGAGATCGAATGCGCAGTTCTGGGCAACGACAATCCGCAAGCCAGCACCTGTGGCGAGATCGTACTCACCAGCGATTTCTATGCCTACGACACCAAGTACATTGACGAAGATGGCGCGAAAGTGGTAGTTCCGGCAGCCATTGCGCCAGAAATCAACGATAAGATCCGGGCGATTGCCGTTCAGGCTTATCAGACGTTGGGATGCGCAGGCATGGCGCGTGTAGACGTGTTTTTAACCCCAGAGAACGAAGTGGTGATCAACGAGATCAACACACTGCCTGGCTTCACCAACATCAGTATGTATCCGAAGCTGTGGCAAGCCAGCGGTCTGGGTTACACCGATCTGATCACACGTTTGATTGAGCTGGCGCTGGAGCGTCACGCTGCGGATAACGCATTGAAAACCACAATGTAATATTTTAACGCCCGATAATATTCTTATTGGGCGTTTTCAGTTTCTTCATCGCGACGACGAATAATCAACCCCGCCAGCCAGAAACTAATCACCCACGTCACCAGACCGACGGCATAGGTCTGCCAACCTTTTGCTTCAAATCCCAGTAACCCCACCACGCCATTAAGAATGAATATAAGGCCAATGGCGAACGCATAGTAGTGCCAGTCACGGCGGATTTTTACAGGCAGATTCATGGCAGCTCCGTTAACGAAAAACAACATCCTTGCATATTCTGCAACAACCGTCTGTGGTGTAGACAACATTTTCGCAATTGTTAATGAATTTAACTTAAAGTTGCTATTTTGTGACTCGCAACGAAGATTCACGCTTCGGGAATATTCCCAACATCAATTTACCATGATTCTGATATTGACAATCTAAATGACCTGTCAGACTTGCCATAAGCCGCTGGTATCACACCAGAAGAGAAGCAGATGACTTCCGGAGGTTTTTATGGCTGATTTCACCCTGTCAAAATCGCTGTTTAGCGGAAAATATCGCAATGCCTCTTCAACGCCTGGCAACATTGCCTATGCGTTGTTTGTGCTGTTTTGCTTTTGGGCTGGGGCGCAATTGCTGAACCTGTTAGTGCATGCGCCCGGCGTCTATGAGCGTTTAATGCAGGTCCAGGAAACAGGTCGCCCACGGGTGGAAATTGGTTTAGGTGTCGGCACCATTTTCGGGCTGATCCCGTTTTTAGTAGGCTGCCTCATTTTTGCAGTGGTGGCGCTATGGCTGCACTGGCGACATCGCCGCCAGTAAGATTTACGTTGCCAGATACGGCCTAAAACGCCTTATCTGGCATGACATTCCTGTTTGATCACTGTTTCATACAACGCGCCCGCCGTTCGTCTACGCGCTTCGCAAACCAGGCCGTAGTCAGGTTGCGGGTGATTTTCGGGCTTTCCAGTTGAATGCCAGGCAACATTTCGCGGGGGAGTGATTTACCCGTTTTCGCTTCGGCAAGTTGATAAACTTTCTTGTACAGCGCCGTCTCCTCAAAAGAGAAGCTGTCACCTTTCTCTAGCTGACGACGAATTTCGCTGTCGCTCATCCCCAGTTTTGCCGCCAGTTTGCGCGTTGCCAGTTCGGTTTTCCCGGGTTCTTTACTGTCGTAACGAATTAAATCACCGTCCAGTGCCAGCTTCACGCCGCTGGCCTTACTGACCGCGTTCTGAAACGCGGCATTACGGCTGGCGTACCAGCCAGCGTTAAAATCAGCAAAACGGTATATCGGTGCACTATAACTGGCGGGATAATTCAGTAAATGGTAAGTACCAAACCACAACCCGCCGCGGCGACTAAAGACTTCCTGACGGACTGTACCGTCCATTTTCCACGGATACCCTTTGGTATGCTGTTCGGCAAAAGCAATGCTGACCTGCATCGGCCCACCGGTGCGCACCGGATTAAGCGAACCAAACAGCGTCTGCCCCATTGGCACCATGCTGATCAGATCGTCAAAAATCGCGCTCAATTGCTTTTCTGTACGCACCGAATCTAACCGTTCGCTATAACTTTTGCCGTTTGGAGATTTGATTTTTAGCGCGGTATGAACCAGAAAAGCAGGAATGTGCATCCGTTCAGCACGACGGTCAATCTCTTGCCAGGCGATTTTGCTTAAGCCCGGAACGGCCGGATCTGCCTGATAATTTGACTCCTGCTGCGCCACCGCCAGCACCGAGCAGACGTTTTCCAGCGTCGGTGCCAGCCCCTGACTTTCAAAGGTGGTGGCGAGATCTTTTGCCCAGGCATCACGGTCTTTCACGTTCGCAGGCATCTTCTGCCGCACGACGCTCGCCACATCTATCTCTTTTTCGCCCTTTTTCAACGGTTGCGGAGCCTGACTACTGCACCCCGCTAAAACCAGAACCGCCAACAATGACAGCGAAGATAGATGATTGACGCGCGACATTACTTCTCCTTTTTAGCTCAAGGTATGGGTTACTTCCTGAATTTTGTCACCATCCAGCTCATGTTCAAAGCTGCGCAGACGTTTGTAGATAGACATCAACTCAACCAGTGTGGTCCATGAGTTAATCAGGTACTGGAAAGCACCGCGAACCTGACCAAAAACGTTGGTAATCTGCGTCATCAGGCCGAGCGTAATCGTACCGGCAACAATTGACGGAAACAGCAAGAACAAACCGAAAACGTTATCGACCTGCAAATAGAGAATGCGAGCGATGTTGAAATACATATAGTGAAAATAGAGGCGGAAATAGTTTTTCCGTACGGCGCTAAACAGCTCGCGTACCGTTGGCGGCGTCGCGCGCGTGGCATCGTCTTCACCATAAACCAGCTCTTTACGGTAGGCAGCCTCTACACGCTGGTTTTTAAACTCCAGCCCCGGCAGTTTGATCCCTACCACTGCCAGCAATCCGGTCCCCATCAGCGACCAGACGATAGCGGCAATCACCAGACCATACGGAATGTGCCCGATAATCGGCAGCTCCGGCACATGCGCGGAGAGCGTTACCAACACCGGCAGGAAGGCGATCAACGTCATGATGGCGTTGATAAAACTGACACCCATATTCTCCAGCGTTGAAGCAAAACGCATGGTGTCTTCCTGCACACGCTGTGCGGCGCCTTCGATATGACGCAGTTGTTGCCAGTTCGCCATGTAATATTCGTTCATCGCCGTACGCCAGCGGAACACGTAGTGACTGACAAAGAAGTTATTCAGCACACTGATCACTACCGCGATCAGCGCAATCCCCAGAAAGACGCCCACTTCGCGGTAAAATTGTTCGATAGTGACTTTATGCGGCGAACTTAGCGCGGTTTGAATCAGATCATAGAACGGTGCATACCAGGCGTTGACGGCAACCCCGACTTCCACCAAAAACCAGGTGACGAAGATGATCAGTGCAGTACCGAGTATTGACCAGTATTGCCAACGGTGCGGGCTGTAGATAAACCAGAACAATGCAAAAAGTCCTACGCAAACAATGTAGTAAGCGTAAAAAATCAGGAAATCCAACGACCAGAAACGCGCGGCGCTAATCGGGATCTGCCCGGAAGCTCCGGTGATACGCGCCACCCAGTCACCCCCACCGGCTTGCCAGAAGATAACGGCAATCAATGCCCAAACAAAGGCCGAGAGAAAAAACGTTCCCGGCTTTGGGAAAAAAGACTTAAACATATGCACTCCTGCTAACTTCTTATCGTTTTAACAACTGCTGTGTATTAACCGCATGACCGCTACAAAGCGTCAGCCAAATGAAACCGCCCATTGTGACCCATAGCAAGGCGCTTAGTTCGCCAGCCTGGCCATAAGAATTGTTTCGACGGATTTCACAAACCAAAGATTGTTTACATAAGCGGATTAACACGCGCAGGATCACAAATGCAGGCATTGGTGAGCAGGAAAAAGATCGTGTTTACGCGCCGTTACGTTTTTAACACTATTATTGCACTAATTCGCCCTTTGCAATCCATCAATGAGTAGTATAAATACGCTCAGTTACCTTCATTCAATTTATGGACACCACCGTTGAAACGTAGTCTGCTTTTTTCTGCCGTGCTGTGTGCGGCGTCATTGACCTCCGTCCATGCGGCGCAGCCGATCACTGAACCGGAGTTTGCCTCTGATATTGTCGATCGTTATGCCGATCATATTTTTTACGGCAGCGGTGCCACGGGGATGGCGCTGGTTGTTATCGACGGTAACCAGCGCGTCTTTCGCAGTTATGGCGAAACGCGACCTGGTAATAACGTTCGCCCGCAGCTGGATTCGGTCGTGCGTATTGCTTCCCTCACCAAGCTAATGACCAGTGAGATGCTGGTGAAATTGCTCGACCAGGGGACCGTGAAGTTAAACGATCCGCTAAGTAAATATGCTCCGCCAGGCGCACGCGTGCCAACCTACAATGGGACGCCCATTACGCTGGTCAATCTGGCAACCCATACCAGCGCCCTGCCCCGTGAACAGCCCGGTGGCGCGGCACATCGTCCGGTGTTTGTCTGGCCAACGCGCGAGCAACGCTGGAAATACCTTTCTACGGCGAAGCTGAAAGCCGCGCCAGGCAGTCAGGCGGCGTACTCTAACCTTGCGTTCGACCTGCTGGCAGATGCACTGGCGAATGCGTCAGGCAAGCCTTATACCCAGTTGTTTGAAGAGCAGATTACCCGTCCGTTGGGGATGAAAGACACCACCTACACCCCCTCACCGGATCAGTGCCGCCGTTTAATGGTTGCAGAGCGCGGTGCCAGTCCATGCAATAACACGCTGGCGGCAATTGGCAGCGGCGGCGTCTATTCCACGCCTGGCGATATGATGCGCTGGATGCAGCAGTATTTGTCATCTGATTTTTATCAGCGCAGTAACCAGGCAGATCGCATGCAGACGTTGATTTATCAGCGCGCGCAGTTTACGAAAGTGATTGGCATGGATGTCCCCGGCAAAGCGGATGCGCTTGGTTTAGGCTGGGTATATATGGCCCCGAAAGAGGGTCGTCCGGGGATTATTCAGAAGACGGGTGGTGGTGGCGGTTTCATTACCTATATGGCGATGATCCCGCAGAAGAATATTGGCGCGTTTGTGGTGGTCACTCGTTCGCCATTGACGCGCTTTAAAAATATGAGCGATGGCATCAATGACCTGGTGACCGAGCTAAGCGGGAATAAACCGTTGGTTATCCCCGCATCCTGATTAATACTCTGAAGGCAAACGGTTGATAGCGACCAGTTTGCCTTTATTCATTTCGATATAGCCGCCTTTACGCAAAGCAGCGAGAACTTCTGCGACGACAGAACGCGATATGCGTGTACGTTGATGGATATAATTCATCACACCAATACGTGATCGCAATTCTTCATTCCAGTCAATCATTGATAATAATGTTGCGCGGATTTGTTCGTAGGAATTATGCCCAATGAGCTGCACGTCGCGTAATTCCAGAATTCTATTTTGCCAGGCTAACCAGTAAAAAGCGTCTCGCCAGAGTTGATTTTGTTCAATAAGCGTAATGGTTTGTTTGGCTGGTAGATGATATCCCGTACAATTTCCTTCTGATATTAATTTGTATGGTATATCGTTTTTCATTAAACCATCAGCCAGCCCCATAATATAAGGAGCCTGGGTAATACCGATAAGTACGTTTTCTTCTCTACGCAGAGAGATAACGCCCTCTAAAATAACGAAAGTATCTTCGTTATTGACATCACTGGAAAATATAACTTGCTTTTCATTATTAAACTCGAAGCGCGTACCGTATCTGGACAAACATTTATCGAGCTTACCAAATTCCTGAAGAGGTTTAACTACAGATAACATTTGCGCGTCCTTTGCAGTAATGCCCGTCAAATCCTTGACGGGCATTATTTAGATTAAATTACCAGTATTTCTTCGGAGTGAAGAATATTACCAGGTATATTTAACACCCACGTTCGCGGACCAGTCTTGATCTACGTCACCACCACCGAGGTAGTTAGCATCGGTATAGGCGCTGAAGTTCTTAGTGAAGCTGAACTGAGTACCCAGACCAACACGTACCGCAGACCCTTCAGTACCGTTATCGATGGAATCACCGTTCACATCGTTATCGTTGTTAGAGTCGTCGTAGACGTAAGCCAGTTTGAAGTACGGAGTCAGAGCCTGGTCTTCGCTGTAGGTGAAGGTATAACCTGCATCTACACCCAGTTCATAACGCATGCTGTCGTAAGACTGACCGTCAACTTTCATGTCGTTGCTCAGCTGGTAGTCATCACCAGACTGGAACAGACCAGAAATGCTGCCGTAAGGAGTCACGTAACCAGCATCACCCAGTTTGAAGTCGTAACCGGCTTTCAAACCGAAGCCCCAAGCGTCGGAGTTGGTGCTACCGTCAACGTAAGTACCGTTGCTCATGGTTGCAGACAGGTCGTTGTTGAAGTGAGAGTAGCTCAAGCTACCATCAACAAAGACGTTGTTCGCGAAGTGAGCAGAAGAGTAGATGTAGGCAGTCTGGCTGTCTTGATCCACCTGACCAGAACGGTCATTCATGTCACCTTTAGCGAAGCCTGCAGCCGCACCGACGATCCACTTAGCGTTGTTACCGTCAATTTTGGTATCAACACCGACCATGATGCCGTTAACATCCTGATCATAGTTGATGGTGCCGTTGTCACCGTTGAAGTTACCACCGAAGTAGCTTACCCATGCGCCGCCGTTATCAGCCAGGCCATGACGAGAGTTGGTCAGACGAGTACCAACGGTGTCTTGTTCCAGGTTCCAGATATTGGTGTTCGCAGACGGGATGCTCAGCGCCATGTTAGCGTAGTCGGTCAGCTCCATCTGTTGCAGAACAACGGTGTTACCGCGCTGTTCAGCCTGATAGGTGTATGCACCCAGGTCAGCTTTGTTAGCAGCAGAGAAGGTCGCGTTGCTGTTTTTGTCGTTGACGTAGATCAGCTCGTTGCCGTTGTAGTCAGCGATAGAACCAGCACCAGTAGCGTTGTCGATACGAACTTTGTAGTTACCGGTTGCGGCTGCAACATGGTCACCGTTGTTATCAACTTCGTTCTGACCAGCTTCGATAGAAGCAGTGTTGTCGTTATCGCCGTTACCGTTAATGGTCAGGTGACCATCAGAGTTCATTGCGATTAAGCCATAACCGTAGTTTGACTTGGTAGTATCGTTGGTACGGTCGTTGACCAGATCGGTATCCATTACGTAATCACTGCTATGGATATCGAATACACCAGCGTGAATGTTGCCGTTAGTATCAGTGGTACTGGTCAGATTCAGGGTATCGGCCTGGAACGGGTTAGCATCGAACTGATCAACGTTAACATCCAACAGACCGTCGTTAGTTACGGTGATGGTATTTGCGTACAGTGCAGCATCTTCTAAACCCCAGCCCGCAGAAACATCATCAGACATTTTAACGGTACTATTGTCGATGGTCAGGGTATTAGTCGCTACATGACCGTCTTCACCGATGTTCAGGTTAGAACCGCCAGTCAGAGAGATAGTGTCAGAGATCAGACGAGAGTCTGCAACATTAACCTGGGAACCACTGTTAATACTTAAAGTATCAATCAGAGAAGATTTTGTTGTATCCCACTCTGAACCACCGTTCAAAGTCACATTAAACAAACCGCTCTGGTAAACTTCGTTTCCTACGATATGGCCATTTTCGTCATATTGAGTATTGATGTTATCAACACCGACAGTTGATGAAGGCCACAGGCTGTTAGCTGCAATATCGAGCAGAGTTGCAGTTGCTTCAGTACCAACACCGTAGCTGTCGTAAACGCCATCTGGTGTAGTGTGATCAAGGATACCGTCACCGTCTAAGTCGACTGTATACTCAAATACGCCGTCGTTGTTTGCGTCAGTACCACGGTCTTCCATATGAACAGACATTGCAGCACCAACCCACTTGCTGCCGTTGTTCAGAGTCACATCCATACGGTCTGTGCCATCCCAACCGTTGGTATCTACATCACCATCAGCATCGCGATAGCTGTCAGCACCTTGCGGGAAGAAGTTTTCATCGAAATTACTGGAGAAAACAACATCACCCATCAGTGTTGAGTTGTCTAAAGTTACTGTAGTCTGCATCGCATTATCAGCATACGGATTTGCGATTGCGGCAATTGCAACATCGTCTGCAGTCAGCGTGTTGCTATAGTTGCTGGCATTACCAGTATGGCCAAACCAACCAGTAGTACCTTCATCAGTCCATGAACCAGAGGTCACAGTAGAATCTTTAACAGTAATAGTGTTATTAAACACTTCGCTGCTGTTTACGCCAGTGCTGACTGTGTTGTCGTCAATATCTTCCCACTCATAACCCTGAGTCAGCGTAATACCTGCTACATGAGAGTTATTAGTGATGGACAGATCAACTTCCTGATCCAGTGTAATAGCAGTACCCATATCGTAAACATCTACAACATGAGTGTCAGCGGCATTATTATAGGTACCGTTGTAAGTATAATGCTCGTAGTTGTCATCGATCGTTGAATTATCAACGCTCAGTGTCAGACGATCATAAACATAACCAGTAGCACGGTCATCAGCACAATCAGTAGTCATGCACTCAGAGGTAATCATACCGTGAATAGTGCTGTTTTTGATTGTCAGACTATTGGCGTTGGTATTGGTAGAAATACCGTCGTCCAGATAGTAGGTAGAAATCACCCCGTTAACAGTAGCGTTATTAATGACCGGGTAGATATCGCCGTTGTAATAGCTATCAGCGGCATAGTTGTTCCAGCCTACATAACCATCATAGTAAACATCATCAGCATAGGTGGCGTCGTTGTAGTGATGAAAAGTATTGTAAGTTTGACCAGAAATATCGTTGGTCGCTGCATTAGCCTGAGAGGTGATAGCCAGAGTGCAAGCCAATGCTAATTGTGATACTACAAGTTTCTTTTTCCAGGAGTGCATTTGTCATCCCTCCTCAGGGACGTAATAAGTTGATCCATCAATTATCAATGCATAGAAAACATCTTATGTTTCGCGTTTACGATTATGCGGCGTTATAGAGGAATGGTTCAATTATTCTTTCCCCTAAGTCCGATTGCGGACATATATAAAAATATCTATACGCACAAAGAATAAGTTGACAAAAACACTGCATTTCAACACGTTAATGAAATCATTAATTTTGAATTATAGATCCTGAAAATACCAAAACAACAAATCAGACAAATAATTTATCAATAAACAATGAACTTTAAGTAATTCAATTTTTGACAGTTCAACCAAATTAGCAAAAATAATAACCAGCACCTATAAATAAAAATTAAAAATATTTTCAGTGAATATGAAATTATTGCTATTTCTATTACAAAGATGTCCTGGCCTCTCTTCCATTCTCTTCTTGTCAACATCGCGACAACTTTCGTAAAACATCCCCACCCTGCTTCAGGTATACTATGCCCCTCGATTCCACAAACATCAGGCAGACCATGACAGATTTAATCCAACGCCCTCGTCGCCTGCGCAAATCTCCTGCGCTGCGCGCTATGTTTGAAGAGACAACACTTAGCCTTAACGACCTGGTGTTGCCGATCTTTGTTGAAGAAGAAATTGACGACTACAAAGCCGTTGAAGCCATGCCAGGCGTGATGCGCATTCCAGAGAAACATCTGGCACGCGAAATTGAACGCATCGCCAACGCCGGTATTCGTTCCGTGATGACTTTCGGCATCTCTCACCATACCGATGAAACCGGCAGCGACGCCTGGCGGGAAGATGGACTGGTGGCGCGTATGTCGCGCATCTGCAAGCAGACTGTGCCAGAAATGATCGTCATGTCAGACACTTGTTTCTGTGAATACACATCTCACGGTCACTGCGGTGTGCTGTGCGAGCATGGCGTCGACAACGATGCGACTCTGGAAAATTTAGGCAAGCAAGCCGTGGTTGCAGCTGCTGCAGGCGCAGACTTCATTGCCCCTTCCGCCGCGATGGATGGCCAGGTACAGGCGATTCGCCAGGCGCTGGACGCTGCTGGCTTTAAAGATACGGCGATTATGTCGTATTCGACCAAGTTCGCCTCTTCCTTTTATGGCCCGTTCCGTGAAGCTGCCGGAAGCGCATTAAAAGGCGACCGCAAAAGCTATCAGATGAACCCAATGAACCGTCGTGAGGCGATTCGTGAGTCACTGCTGGATGAAGCCCAGGGCGCAGACTGCCTGATGGTTAAACCTGCTGGAGCGTACCTCGACATCGTGCGTGAGCTGCGTGAACGTACTGAATTGCCGATTGGCGCGTATCAGGTGAGCGGTGAGTACGCGATGATTAAGTTCGCCGCGCTGGCGGGTGCTATAGATGAAGAGAAAGTGGTGCTCGAAAGCTTAGGTTCGATTAAGCGTGCGGGTGCGGATCTGATTTTCAGCTACTTTGCGCTGGATTTGGCTGAGAAGAAGATACTGCGTTAGTTCTGTTTTCTCTCAGAAAGGGGGAAGTAACCTGTTGAAAGTACGGTGAACTCCCCCTCACCCTAACCCTCTCCCCAAAGGGGCGAGGGGACCGTCCACTCTCGTATTACCCCGCCCGATAAAACGGTTTATCCCCAAGAATCGTCGCCCGATACATAATCCGCCGCTGTGGCAGGTAATCCGCATTGGCATAGTGCTGAGTCACACGGTTATCCCAAATCGCAATATCATTCGGTTGCCAGCGCCAGCGCACCTGAAACTCCGGTTTAGTGATATGGGCGAATAAAAAGCCCAACAAGGCTTCGCTCTCTTTCTCGCTGACATCAACAATTCGCGTAGTAAAGCCTTCATTCACAAACAGCGCCTGTTTACCGCTCACCGGATGCGTTCGCACCACCGGATGTAGCAACGGCGGATTTTTCGCAACCGCCTCGTGCCAGCGTTGATGCTCCTCCTCGGTTTTGCGGTATTTGTATTCCGGGAACGATTTACGGAAATCATGCTCCGCACGCAACCCGCTCATCAGCTGGCGGAAGGGAACAGAGAGCGCCTCATAGGCCGCAATACCGCTGGTCCAGAGCGTATCGCCGCCGGTCGAAGGTAACTCTTTCGCTGCCAGAATCGCCCCTGCGGGTGGCGTTTCAATAAATGTCACATCGGTATGCCAGTTGTCGTTATCTGGCGGATTATCGTTATGGGTATCCAGCACGATGATCTCGTCAACCCCTTCGGCATGAGGGTAAACAGGGTGAATATGCAGTTCGCCAAAACGCTGGGCCAGCGCGCGTTGCTGCTGCGGCGTAATGGCTTGATCGCGCAGAAACACCACCTGATGGCGCAGTACCGCATGGTAAAGTTGTTCAAACTGATTATCGCTTAACGGGCGCGTCAGGTCGGCACCCGAAATTTGTGCTCCGATATACGGCCCCAGCGGGGTAATGCTCAGACGTTCACTCATTGTACTTCTCCATGCCAGGGCGTCAGTCGGCGCTGTAACGCGCGCAAACCCAGTTCTAAAAGAAAGGCGATAATCGCAATCACCGCGATCCCCGCCAGCACCACGTCAGTCGCGAGAAATTCACCCGCTGACTGAACCATAAATCCTAAACCGCGCGTCGCGGCAATCAGCTCCGCCGCTACCAGGGTAGACCAGCCCACCCCCAGACCAATGCGTAATCCGGTGAGAATTTCCGGCAGCGCGCCGGGCAAAATGACAAACCACAGCACCTGCGCACGGCTGGCACCCAGCGACTGGGCGGCACGAATGCGAACCTGCTGCGCGCTTTTCACCCCTGCCAGCGCCGACATCGCCACCGGTGCAAAAATCGCTAAATAGATCAGTAAGATCTTCGAGGTTTCGCCAATACCAAACCAGATCACCATCAGTGGTAAATAAGCCAGCGGCGGCACCGGACGATAAAGTTCGATTACCGGATCCAGAATGCCGCGCACCGTCGGGCTTAGCCCCATGGCGATCCCGACCGGAATGCCGATCAACACCGCCGCGAGTAGCGCCAGCACAATGCGCGTCAGGCTGGCTGCCAGATGCTGCCACAGCGTGGCGTCCATAAATCCCTGCGGTCCGGCAATGGTGAGCAGTTTTGCCAGTACTTGTTGCGGCGGCGGCAAAAACAGCGGGCTAATCAGTTGCAGCGCCGCCACCGTCCACCATACAGTGAGTAAAACCGCTAACGTGCCAATGCTTAAGGTCACCTGACGCGAGAGCGGCCAGCGCCATTTCAGCCGCCGCGAATGCAGTTTTTCATTAATGAGCACACTCATGAGAACGCCTCCCGTTGCTCAAATACGCGGCTTAAAACATATTCGCGCATGGCGATGAATTGTGGATCGGACTTGATGCTGCGGCTCGACTCTCCCGCAACAAAGCGGCGAGCAAAGTTGAGCTGCAGCCGCTCCAGCACACGGCCAGGACCGGATGAAAGCAGAACCAGTTCAGTCGCCATAAACACCGCTTCTTCTATATCGTGGGTAATCAACAGCACCTGCTTGCCCGTCTCCTGCCAGAGTTTCAGCAGCAGGGTTTGCATCTGGTCGCGGGTGAAGGCGTCCAGCGCACCAAACGGTTCGTCGAGTAATAACAGCTGGGGATTCGCCGCCAGCGCGCGGGCAATCCCCACCCGCTGACGTTGACCACCGGAAAGCTGCCAGATGTAGCGTTTTTCTGCGCCTTCCAGCCCCACTTTTTTCAGCATCTGGTGCGCGATTTCCAGTCGCTGCATTTTCTCTATACCTGCCAATTGCAGGCCGAACGCCACGTTGTCCTGTACATTGCGCCACGGTAGTAGCCCTTCATTCTGAAAAACTACGCCACGCTCTGCTCCCGGTCCCTCAATACGCTTACCCGCCAGTTGAATGCTGCCATGCTGATAAGGCACAAAACCGGCAATCAGATTCAGCAGGGTGGTTTTACCGCAGCCGGACGGCCCCAGCACCACCAGTAGCTCGCCGCTTTCCAGCGTCAGGTTGATATCTTCCAGTGCCGGTTTGCCGCCATAATCGGCGTAAAGATGAGAGATTTGCAGCATCTGCGCCTCCTTTTATTGCACGAAGCGCGAGGTAACGTACTGGCTGTAATCATTCGCTACAGCCGGGACCTTGCCCTGCTCTTTCAAAAACTGCGCGGTGTCGATGATCGCTTTGTTCACCGGTCCGGTCAGTTCTGCCGTTTGTTGCTGCGGCGTCAGATAGGTATTCCCCTTCACCAGCCCCGGAACGTCACCTTCAGGCACGCCGCTTAAACGCGCCAGTTTGCTGATGTTTTCCGGCTGTTTCAGCCACACGTCTGGGTTAGCAATGTACGGTTGCTGAGCATCGATGGCGCTTTTAGCGAACGCTTTCACGACCTCAGGATGTTTCTCGGCAAAATCTCTGCGCACCACCCAAACGTCCAGCGTTGGCGCGCCCCACTGTCCGACCTGTTCAGAATCGGTCAACACCTTGCCGTCTTTTTCCAGGGCGTTAACCGCCGGTGCCCAGACATAAGCACCATCAATATCTCCCCGCTGCCAGGCAGCGATAATCGCGGGCGGCTGCAGGTTCACAATCTCCACTTGCCCGGGTTTAATGCCCCAGTGTTTCAGCGCCGCCAGCAGGCTGTAGTGGGTGGTGGAGATAAACGGTACGGCGATGCGTTTGCCAATCAGATCTTCCGGTTTGCTGATAGTTTTCTTTACCACCAGCGCTTCGGAGTTACCCAGTTTTGACGCCAGCAAGAAGACTTCAATCGGCACCTGTTGGCTGGCTGCAACCGCTAACGGGCTGGAACCGAGGTTGCCGATTTGCACGTCGCCTGAAGCCAGCGCCCGCACGATGCTGGCTCCGCTGTCAAACTTACGCCAGTCCACGGTTGCTCCGCTTTCTTTAGCAAAGGTGTTGTCGGCCTGAGCCACTTTCGCCGGTTCGGCTGAGGTTTGATACGCCACGGTGACGTTCACCGCCTGCGCCTGAAAAGCGATGAATGCCAGTGCGGCAAGAAGAGTGTTACGCGATGAAATTGCCATGATTGTCTGCTCCCCTGTCTTGTTATGGGAGCAGTATTTCGTTGCGGGTCAGTTTGATAAAGGAATTAAAAGGTCTTGTTAAGAACAAAGCGTTTTTAGAAAAAAATCGGCAATGGTTAGCGAGTTTGCGCATTTTGCGGTTTTGGCGAACGTATCCCGCCGGTTCACAAGCCAGATAAGCTGTGCGCGCTCCGGCAAATTATTGCCATTTTGTTACATCCATTCCATATCTGTCGCTGGTTGATTGCCAGCGCCGCGCCGTGATGCATGATAGGAGAATTAGATAATAAGAGAAGAAAAGTATGATTCGGGTAGTGCTGGTGGATGACCATGTGGTGGTGCGCTCTGGCTTCGCACAATTACTCTCTCTGGAAGACGATCTGGAGGTCATTGGTCAGTACAGTAGTGCCGCGCAGGCATGGTCGGCATTAATCCGTGATGACGTCAATGTTGCCGTCATTGATATTGCCATGCCAGACGAAAACGGCCTCAGTTTGCTTAAGCGCCTGCGTGCACAAAAACCGCAATTTCGCGCCATTATTCTTAGCATTTATGACGCGCCAACCTTTGTGCAAAGCGCGCTGGATGCCGGTGCCAGCGGGTATTTAACCAAACGCTGTGGGCCGGAAGAGTTAGTGCAGGCGGTGCGCTCGGTCGGGCTGGGCGGGCATTATCTCTGTGCCGATGCGATTCGGGCTTTACGCGGCGGCGGGCAACCCGCCCAGGCGCTGGAAATTCTCACCCCACGAGAACGTGAAGTGTTTGATTTACTGGTCAAAGGAGACAGCGTTAAAGAGATCGCCTTTAAACTCGAACTCAGTCATAAAACGGTACATGTGCATCGCGCCAATGTGCTGGGAAAACTGAACTGCCATAGCACCATTGAACTGGTACATTTTGCGCTCGACCACCATCTGCTGGCGGGGCATTAATGTCGCGCAATCTTCGTCATTGGGTGATTTCGCTGTTTATTGTGCTGGCCTGGGGAACCGGCTGGCTGATGCTGTGGACGCTCAGCTTTTATCTGACCAATAACGGTCAACAGGCGGTGTTGTTTCTCCCGCAGGGAGTTTATCTCGCCCTTGTTATTTTGCTCTCTCGCCGCTACTGGCCTGCGTTGGTGCTCCCCCCTTTGCTGATGATGTTCTGGCTCCATAGTGAACAGCTATTGAACGGTTATCTCATGCTGGCAACGCCGGTTATTAGCCTGTTTCCTGTCCTCCTTGCGCAAAACTTCTGGCACCGTTTTCCACTTTACTGGCAGCGTCTGACGTTGCTGTTAGCCACTGTCACGGCAGCTTCATTGTTGAATACCGCCCTGCTCTCCCCTTTTATGTCAGGCCCAATAATGCTGCCGGGTTTGACCTCATTTACCGGCGGCGTATTACTGACGCCGTTTGTCTATCTTATCTTTGAGTTTCTGCGCCAGCAGCATCGCTACCAGCTCCTGGGACTCGATACGCATAATCCCCCCTTGCGTACCTCTTTAATCATCTGGTGTAGCCTGTTTTTTATTATTGGTATCGGCACTCAGATGGTGCTGTCACCTGAAATTGAACGTCTGCTGTTGATCGTGGTCTTTTTGCCCAATGTGGTGATGGCGTGGAAATTTGGCTGGCAAGGTGGCGTACTCTCCGGGCTTTTGGGCAGCATGATGATCACCATCGCCCGCCAGATTGGCGTGGGCTTTAGTAACCTGGTGGAGCTGGAGATTTTCCTCGCGACCCAGGCCTTGCTGGGAATTGGCCTGGGCATTGCCATCAGTCGCCAGCAACATCTGGCGCTAAACCTGCACCATTACCGACAACGGCTGGAGGCCGAGCTGGCAGCGCGGCGGGCATTGGCGGAAAAGCTGATCCACACCGAGGAGGACACGCGAAAAAACCTGGCGCGAGAGCTGCACGACGAAATCGGTCAGAACATCACCGCCATTCAGATCCAGTCGCAACTGGTGAAGCGGGCGCGTGATCCGGCGCAAATTCAATCCGCAGCCAGCCAAATCAATGAGCTCGCCCGCCGCATTCATCTCTCCACCCGCCAATTGCTGCGCCAGTTGCGGCCTCCCGCGCTTGATGAACTGACATTTCGCGAAGCGTTGCTGCATCTGATTAATGAATTTGCCTTTAGTGAACGCGGCATTCATTGCCAGTTTGCCTATCAACTGAACTCCACACCAGAAAACGAAACGGTGCGCTTTACCTTGTATCGGTTATTGCAGGAGTTGCTCAATAACATCTGTAAACACGCCGAAGCCAGCGAAGTGACGATTATCCTGCGCCAGCAGGGAGAGGTATTGCATCTGGAAGTCAGCGACAACGGTGTGGGGATCGCCAGCGGGAAAATGGCCGGATTTGGCATTCAGGGGATGCGTGAGCGCGTCAGCGCCCTGGGCGGCGACTTAACGCTCGAAAAACAGCACGGCACGCGGGTAATTGTTAACTTGCCCACATTTTTGCAACAAATCGCCGGATAACCAGGAAAAAGTCTTAGGTATCCCGGATTTTCTCTCATCCCCTTTCACTTTCATTTTCATATAGTCAGCAACATGGAGACAACCATGCACGCGCGTTCAGCGAGAGAAATTGATCAATGCTACCGGACATTACGTCCGCGATTGCTGATGTGCATGATTATTGGCTACGCCGCATTTTATCTGACGCGAAAAAGCGTGAATTACGTCCTTCCGGCGCTACAAACCGACCTCGGACTGGATAAAGGCGACATTGGCCTGCTGGGTTCGCTGTTTTATCTCAGTTACGGATTGTCGAAATTTACCGCCGGACTGTGGCATGACAGCGACGGACAACGCGGTTTTATGGGCGTCGGCTTGTTCGCCACCGGGTTATTGAACGTGGTGTTTGCCTTTGGCGAATCACTTACGCTTCTGCTTGTGGTCTGGACACTGAACGGTTTTTTTCAGGGTTGGGGATGGCCACCGTGTGCCCGCTTGCTGACCCACTGGTACTCACGCAATGAGCGCGGTTTCTGGTGGGGCTGCTGGAATATGTCGATCAACATTGGCGGAGCGATTATTCCGCTGATTAGCGCCTTTGCCGCCCACTGGTGGGGCTGGCAGGCCGCGATGCTGACACCGGGGATAATCAGCATGGCATTAGGGATCTGGTTAACACTACAACTCAAAGGCACGCCCCAGGAAGAGGGATTACCGACAGTTGGTCACTGGCGTCACGATCCGCTGGAGTTACGTCAGGAACAACAAAGTCCGCCGATGGGGCTGTGGCAAATGTTGCGCACCACCATGCTGCAAAATCCGCTGATCTGGCTACTGGGCGTCTCTTATGTACTGGTTTATGTGATCCGGATTGCGCTTAACGACTGGGGCAATATCTGGCTGACGGAAAGCCACGGTGTCAACCTGCTCAGCGCCAACGCCACGGTAATGCTGTTTGAAGTCGGCGGCTTACTCGGCGCGTTATTTGCCGGATGGGGATCGGATTTGCTGTTTAGCGGGCAACGGGCGCCAATGATTTTGCTGTTCACGCTGGGGTTGATGGTGTCGGTCGCCGCACTCTGGCTGGCGCCGGTTCATCACTACGCCCTGCTGGCAGTGTGCTTTTTTACCGTGGGCTTTTTCGTCTTTGGCCCGCAAATGCTGATTGGACTTGCGGCGGTGGAGTGTGGGCACAAAGCTGCGGCGGGTTCAATCACCGGATTTCTCGGCCTGTTCGCTTATCTCGGCGCGGCGCTGGCAGGCTGGCCGCTGTCGCTGGTCATCGAACGCTACGGCTGGCCAGGAATGTTCAGTTTACTCTCGGTCGCCGCAGTACTTATGGGTTTACTGCTGATGCCGTTACTGATGGCGGGCATCACCACCACTCACGCTCGAAGGATAAAACAATGAAAATGACCCTTACCTCTACTCTGATTGCTTCTGCCGTTGCGCTGGCAACCTTAACGGGTGCCGCACAGGCGAAAGGCCGGCTGGTGGTCTATTGCAGCGCCACCAATGAAATGTGTGAGGCCGAAACCAAAGCGTTTGGCGAGAAATATGATGTGAAAACCTCGTTTATCCGCAACGGTTCCGGTAGCACCCTGGCAAAAGTCGATGCCGAAAAGAAAAACCCACAGGCTGACGTCTGGTACGGCGGCACCTTAGACCCGCAGTCGCAGGCCGGCGAGATGGGCCTGCTGCAGGCGTATAAATCCCCTAACCTTGAGCAGATCATGGAAAAATTCCGCGATCCGGCAAAAGTGAAAGGGAATCTGTCATCCGCCGTTTATGTGGGGATCCTCGGATTTGGCGTCAATACCGATCGGCTGAAAGAGAAAAACCTGCCGGTGCCGAAGTGCTGGAAAGATCTCACCAAACCGGAATATAAAGGCGAAATTCAAATTGCCGATCCGCAAAGTTCCGGGACAGCCTACACCGCGCTGGCTACCTTTGCGCAGCTGTGGGGGGAAGATCAGGCCTTTGATTATCTCAAACAACTTAACGCCAACGTCTCCCAGTACACCAAATCAGGCATTGCCCCGGCACGTAACGCCGCCCGCGGCGAAACGGCGATTGGTATTGGCTTCCTGCATGACTACTCGCTGGAAAAAGAACAGGGCGCGCCACTGGAGTTGATTTCCCCGTGTGAAGGTACGGGCTACGAAATTGGCGGCGTCAGCATTCTGAAAGGCGCGCGCAACCTCGACAACGCCAAACTGTTTGTGGACTGGGTATTATCAAAAGAAGCACAGGAACTGGCGTGGAAGAAAGGGAAGTCTTATCAGATCCTGACCAATACCACCGCCGAAACGTCGCCAAATTCGCTGAAGCTCGACGACCTGAAATTAATCAACTACGACATGGATAAATATGGTTCCACGGATGTTCGTAAGGCATTGATTAATAAATGGGTCAGCGAAGTGAAGATGGGTAAATAAACCCGCATTAGGCGTATTTGCCGGGTGCAGCACAAACGCCTGCCCCGGCCAACCATACCGGAACTGCTATGTCACAGACACTTGCACTCCATCCCGTGAAAAAGCGGGATGCGATTTTCCTTTGGGTTTTGCTGGGCTGGCTGGCATTTGTCCTGTTGCCGAGCTGGAGCCTCGATTATGGCCTGCTGGAGTCCACGAGTGATGAGATCCTCGGGGCGTACGGCTGGTCGCATTTTAATATCAGCTGGCTGTGGTATTTACTCCCGAGCCTGTTGCTGGTCCGCCCGTTTAGTGAGGCCACGCGCGAACAACGTAGCCGTCATTATTTCGATGCCGGCTGGGCATTGCTCTGTATGGCGTTTATCGTCATCAGCGCCACCGTGGTTGGACGCGGTTTAGGCTACGCCGCCATCGTGCTGTTTGTCGAACTAGGCGCGATTATGACGCTGGCCTTAACCCGCCTCGAATGGCTGGGTGGCGACCGCTTCGTGATCGGCTCACTGATTGCGATTGTGGCGCTGATTGGCATTTTTATCGTCTGGCCGAGCATCGCCATTTTTATCCCGATGTTCACCAACGACGCGGGAGAGTTCGCCCCGCTGGCGTTTATGACCGTGCTCTCGCAGGCACATATTGTTCAGGTGATCGTCAACTCTATCGTCTTGTCGATAGCGGTGGGGATAGGCTGTACTTTCTTCGGCCTGGTGCTGGCGATTTATACCACGCGCATCGCTAAACGCAGCGCCATTATTGGTCGCATCTTTTCCATTTTGCCCATCGTTACGCCACCGTTTGTGGTCGGCTTAGGCGTGACGCTCATGATGGGGCGCTCCGGCTATGTTACGGAATTTATGGTGGAGTGGTTTGGGCTGACCAACACCAACTGGCTGTACGGTTTTACCGGGATCTGGCTGGCACAGGTTCTGGCATTCACGCCAATGGCATTTATGATCCTCGACGGGGCCATTAAAACCATTCATCCCTCGCTGGAAGAGGCCTCCTACACCCTGCGCGCCAGCCGCTGGCAAACCTTTAACGGCGTGTTTGTGCCGTTGTTGAAGCCCGCGCTCGCCAATGCCTTTTTAATCGTCGTGGTACAGTCACTGGCTGATTTCAGTAACCCGCTGGTACTTGGCGGTAACTTCGACGTACTGGCGACGCAAATTTACTTCTATATTACCGGCTCGCAGCTGGATTATCAGGCCGCCAGCACCCTTGGCGCTTCCCTGCTGCTGTTCTCGCTGCTGGTGTTCTGCATACAGTATATGTGGATTGGTAAACGCTCTTACGTCACGGTTTCCGGCAAATCCTACCGTGGCGACGTCCAGCCGCTACCGGTCACCCTGGTGTGGAGCGTGGTCGCCATACTTGCGATATGGATTGCCTTTAACGCCCTGCTCTACGGCAGCATTTTCTACGGCAGCTTCACGGTGAACTGGGGCGTGGACTACACCCTGACGCTGGATAACTTTATCAAGCTATTTGGTCAGGGAATGAGCGACGGCGCGTGGCCTTCACTGCTGGATACCCTGCTCTACGCCGGGATTGCCGCTCCCATTACCGCTATCTTTGGCCTGCTCATCGCCTGGGTGGTGGTGCGTCAACAATTCAAAGGCAAAAAGACCATCGAGTTCACCACCATGCTGTGCTTTGCCGTACCGGGTACGGTGGCGGGCGTCTCGTATATTCTTGCCTTTAACAGCGCTCCGGTTTATCTCACCGGAACGGCGGCAATTGTGATTATCTCGATGGTGATGCGTAACGTTCCGGTGGGTATTCGCGCCGGGATTGCAGGCCTGGGGCAGATCGACAAATCGCTGGATGAAGCCTCACTCAGCCTGCGCGCGGGTTCCTTGCGAACCATAACCCACATTTTACTGCCGCTGCTGCGTCCGGCCATTCTCTCGGCCCTGATCTACAGCTTTGTGCGGGCCATCACGACGGTCAGCGCCATCGTCTTTCTCGTCACGCCGGACACCCGCGTGGCAACCGCCTACATTCTTAACCGCGTTGAAGACGGCGAATATGGCGTAGCCATCGCCTATGGTTCGATTCTGATCGTGGTGATGCTGGCGATTATTTTCCTCTTTGACTGGCTGATCGGAGAAGCTCGTATCTCCCGTTCTAAAGCCAAAAACCAGGCGTAATGGAGCGCACTATGAGTCAGAAAAATTTTGTTGAACTGCGCAACGTCACTAAACGATTCGGCAGTAATACGGTTATCGACAATATCAATCTCACCATCCCACAAGGGCAAATGGTGACGCTGCTCGGTCCTTCCGGCTGTGGCAAAACCACCATTTTGCGTCTGGTTGCCGGGCTGGAAAAACCGAGCGAAGGGCAAATTTTTATTGATGGCGAAGATGTCACGCATCGTTCCATTCAACAGCGCGATATCTGCATGGTGTTTCAGTCATACGCTCTGTTCCCGCATATGTCGCTGGGTGAAAACGTTGGCTACGGGCTGAAGATGCTTGGCGTGTCGCGTAGCGAAGTGAAACAGCGGGTGAAGGAGGCGCTGGCAATGGTGGATCTGGAAGGCTTCGAGGACCGCTATGTCGATCAGATTTCCGGTGGTCAGCAACAGCGTGTGGCACTGGCCCGCGCGTTGATCCTCAAGCCAAAGGTGCTGCTGTTTGATGAGCCGTTAAGTAACCTCGATGCCAACCTGCGCCGCAGTATGCGCGATAAGATCCGCGAGCTGCAAAAGCAGTTTAATATCACGTCGCTCTACGTCACTCACGATCAAAGTGAAGCTTTCGCGGTGTCCGACACTGTGCTGGTAATGAATAAAGGTCACATCATGCAGATTGGCTCACCGCAGGATCTCTATCGTCAGCCAGCCTCCCGATTTATGGCAAGTTTTATGGGCGACGCCAACCTGTTCCCGGCGAACTTTAGCGAAGAGTATGTCGATATCTACGGTTATCGCCTGCCGCGCGCGGCGCATTTCCCGGCGCAAGGTAGCGGCACCGTCGGCGTTCGCCCGGAAGCCATCACCTTAAGCAATCACGGCGAAGAGAGTCAGCGTTGTGTTATTCGCCATGTCGCCTACATGGGGCCGCAGTACGAAGTGACCGTAGAGTGGCATGGACAGGAGATTTTATTACAAGTAAACGCCACCCGTTTACAGCCCGATATTGGTGAGCACTATTACCTCGAAATCCATCCTTACGGGATGTTTGTTTTAGCGGATGCGGCATAAAAATAGCACATAAACGGTCCCCATCTGTCTTGAGGGACCGTTCACCTGGTTAGGCTTCGGACAACAATTATTCTCCAGTGTTATATACTATAGGGGGGTATGCATTGACATATAGCATACCCCCCTATAGTATATTGCGTGCAGATGATGAGGTGCGAAATGCCCAGTACTCCGGAAGAGAAGAAAAAGGTCCTTACTCGAGTTCGTCGTATTCGGGGGCAGATTGATGCTCTGGAACGGTCGCTGGAGGGTGATGCCGAATGCCGTGCCATACTCCAACAGATCGCTGCCGTTCGGGGCGCGGCTAACGGGCTGATGGCTGAAGTGCTTGAAAGCCATATCCGGGAAACGTTTGACCGAAATGACTGCTACAGCCGCGAAGTCAGCCAATCCGTTGACGACACTATTGAACTGGTTCGTGCCTATCTTAAATAGCTGAATCTATTACCATATTGAGGAAGAGCGAGAGATGAAATCACGTGCTGCCGTTGCATTTGCTCCCGGTAAACCGCTGGAAATCGTTGAAATTGACGTTGCACCACCGAAAAAAGGTGAAGTGCTGATTAAAGTCACCCATACCGGCGTTTGCCATACCGACGCATTTACCCTCTCCGGCGATGACCCGGAAGGTGTATTCCCGGTGGTTCTCGGTCACGAAGGGGCTGGCGTTGTGGTTGAAGTCGGTGAAGGCGTAACCAGCGTCAAACCAGGCGACCATGTGATCCCGCTTTACACCGCAGAGTGCGGCGAGTGTGAGTTCTGTCGTTCTGGCAAAACTAACCTCTGTGTTGCGGTTCGCGAAACCCAGGGTAAAGGCCTGATGCCAGACGGCACCACCCGTTTTTCTTACAACGGGCAGCCGCTTTATCACTACATGGGGTGCTCTACATTCAGTGAATACACCGTAGTCGCGGAAGTGTCTCTGGCAAAAATTAATCCAGAAGCAAACCATGAACACGTCTGCCTGCTGGGCTGTGGCGTGACCACCGGTATTGGCGCGGTACACAACACAGCTAAAGTCCAGCCAGGGGATTCTGTTGCTGTGTTTGGTCTTGGCGCGATTGGTCTGGCAGTGGTTCAGGGCGCGCGTCAGGCGAAAGCGGGACGGATTATCGCTATCGATACCAACCCGAAGAAATTCGATCTGGCGCGTCGCTTCGGTGCCACCGACTGCATTAACCCGAATGACTACGACAAACCGATTAAAGATGTCCTGCTGGATATCAACAAATGGGGTATCGACCATACCTTTGAATGCATCGGTAATGTCAACGTGATGCGTGCGGCGCTGGAAAGTGCGCACCGCGGCTGGGGTCAGTCGGTGATCATCGGGGTCGCGGGTTCCGGTCAGGAAATCTCCACCCGTCCATTCCAGTTGGTCACTGGTCGCGTATGGAAAGGTTCCGCGTTTGGCGGCGTGAAAGGTCGTTCCCAGTTACCGGGTATGGTTGAAGATGCGATGAAAGGTGATATCGATCTGGAACCGTTTGTCACGCATACCATGAGCCTGGATGAAATTAATGACGCCTTCGACCTGATGCATGAAGGCAAATCCATTCGAACCGTAATTCGTTACTGATTTCCCGCTGGTTTACCCCGTCCACTTCATACGGGGTTCTTAATACTCTCCCCGGGCAGCCGTCCGGGGGATTAACCGTGAGATAATGACTGATGGAACTCATTGAAAAACATGCCAGCTTTGGCGGCTGGCAAAATGTGTATCGGCATTATTCCGCATCACTGAAATGTGAAATGAATGTCGGCGTCTATCTCCCACCAAAAGCTGCAGGTGAAAAATTACCGGTGCTGTACTGGCTTTCGGGCCTGACCTGCAATGAGCAGAATTTCATTACTAAATCGGGGATGCAGCGTTACGCGGCTGAGCACAACATTATTATTGTTGCGCCGGACACCAGTCCGCGAGGCAGTCATGTCGCAGATGCCGACCGTTACGATCTCGGGCAAGGTGCCGGGTTTTACCTGAACGCGACGCAAGCGCCGTGGAATGAACATTACAAAATGTATGACTATATCCGCAACGAGCTGCCGGATTTAGTGATGAATCATTTTCCGGCAACGGCCAAAAAGTCTATCTCTGGTCATTCTATGGGCGGACTGGGCGCGCTGGTGCTGGCGTTACGTAACCCAGATGAATATGTCAGCGTCTCGGCGTTTTCGCCCATTGTCTCCCCATCGCAAGTGCCGTGGGGACAGCAAGCCTTTGCTGCATATCTTGGTGAAAATAAAGAGGCCTGGTTGGATTACGACCCGGTGAGTCTTATTTCACAAGGTCAACGCGTTGCGGAAATCATGGTTGATCAGGGGTTGAGTGATGATTTTTACGCGGAACAGCTGCGGACTCAAAATCTTGAAAAGATCTGCCAGGAGATGAATATCAAGACGTTAATCCGTTATCACGAGGGTTACGACCACAGCTATTATTTTGTCTCCAGTTTTATTGGCGAGCATATTGCCTACCACGCCAATAAACTGAATATGCGTTAATAATAGTGCACGACTGCCGGATGCGGCGTGAACGCCTTATCCGCCTACATTTCGCCCGCAGGCCGTAGGCATGATAAGACGCGCATAGCGTCGCATCAGGCATCTGCGCACGACTGCCGGATGCGGCGTGAACACCTTATCCGGCCAACATTTCGCCCGTAAACCGTAGGCCTGATAAGACGCGCAAGCGTCGCATCAGGCATCTGCGCTCAACTGCCGGATGCGGCGTAAACGCCTTATCCGGCCTACATTTCGCCCATAAACCGTAGGCCTGATAAGACGCGCATAGCGTCGCATCAGGCATCTGCGCACGACTTATCTATGTTTACCACATCAAATCATCAGGCACTTTGAAGTCGGCATACGGATCGTCTTCATCCTGCTCTTCGGCACTGAGCGCGCAATGCAACACAATACTGCTGGCATCACGCTGAGCAATTTTATCGGCAACGCTGGCGGGAATAATGGCGTATTCACCTTCGCTATTGTTATCGACCAACAAGCGGGCAATCGCCAGACGACCATTAATCAACTGCGCCTGTGTGAGCTTATCGACAAAAATCTTCTTAATCAGATTGCCGTCAGTGAAGTTAAAACCAATATCGCCATTGGCAATGGTGATCCGGTTCATTTCAATAAGCTGCTTCACCTGAGCTTTATATTCTTTCGCCAACGCCGCTTGTTTTTGCTGTTCGCTAAGCTGTTTATCACGCTCAAGCTGTGCCTTTTTATTTTCTTCTACCGCAGCCCGAGCTTCACGCGCCTGAACGCGCGATTTTTTCGCCGTTCTCTCGACCTTCGCCGCTTTTTTGCTGGTGACTAATCCTGCTTTGAGCAACTGCTCTTGTAAGGTAAGTTTTGCCATCTTTGTTTCCAAACCCGCTGAATAATTTTTAGCGAGTATACCTGTAAACGCCGTGGGTGTATTGGGGGCAAGTCCCTTTCGCCCCTGCTTAATAAGGCGCGTCAGGCATCGGCACACGGCTGCATTCTTGATCTCCGACTCATCAAAATAAACACCGCCAACCCCGCAACAAGAATACCCGGTGCAGAAGCGGCCATTACGCCGACCGTGCCAGTGCCTAATGCCAGCATTTTCCCGGCCAGTAACGGACCGCTCATAGCCCCCAGACGCCCTACCGCCACGGCTGTTCCCACACCTGTTGCGCGGATCTGCGAACTGTAAAACAACGGTGCCAGGGCATACAAAACGCTTTGCCCACCTGTCGCAAACAACCCCGCGACAAATCCCGCCAGCAACATACCGTTAAATGACGACACCGTTCCAAGCGCCAGCAGCGAAGTTAACATGCCGCTATAAATCAGTAGCGACATGGTTACTGGACGCAGCTTATCCATCAATGCGCCCAACATTAACGTCCCGCTCGCCGCACCCATTTGCAGTGCAAACATCACCCCTGCCGCCTGCGATGGCTGGAATCCTTGCTCCACCAAAAGCAGCGGTAGCCAGTTGATCAACATGTAAACCACCAGCAGAGTGAAGAAATAACACAGCCACAGCAGCAGCGTCGCGGTTGCCGTTTCTGGCGCAAATAACGCACGCAGTGGTGGCGCAGCCTGTTTTTCGCCAGCGAAAACCGCCGACTCCGGCAGCCAGCGCATTAATAGCGGCACCAGAATCAACGGCACCACACCACCTACCCAAAACACCGTTTGCCATGCTAAGTTTGCCCCCGCGAAACCCAGTGTCGCCGCCAGCGCCGCGCCAATGGGAACACCGCAATACATCAGGCTCACTGCCGTCCCACGAAAACGTGGACCCGCGGCTTCAGACGTCAGGGCGATAAGATTCGGCAACGCCGCCCCCAGCCCGACACCGGTCATCAGCCGCGCAAAGACCAGTGAGGGGAAATCCCAGGCAATCGCCGTTGCCAGTGAGAACAAACCAAACAGCGCAACTGAGCCAATCAAAATGCGCTTGCGACCATAACGGTCCGCCAGCATTCCGCCAACCAACGCGCCGGGTAGTAAACCGAGTATTCCGGCGCTGAATATCCAGCCCATTTGCATTTTATCGAGTGCGAAAGCCTGGGCGATGCCACCCGCCGCAATGCCAGCCGCCTGAAGATCCAGCCCTTCCATCAGAGCGACCAAAAAACAAAGCCCGATGGTCAGCATCAGGCGGGATGAAGATGATGAAGGGGTACGAGTCGACATAAGATGAACCTCGTTGCGAGTGCAGGTGAATCGCGACTGATACATTGCCAGCCGCGTAATCAGAACTATTTAATGACTGCCTACGGGCGAAATGTAGGCCGGATAAGGCGTTCACGCCGCATCCGGCAGTCGTGTGCAGATGCCTGATGCGACGCTTGCGCGTCTTATCAGGCCTACAAATTCCCGCGCCATCCGTAGGCCGGATAAGGCGTTTACGCCGCATCCGGCAGTCGTGCGCAGATGCCTGATGCGACGCTTGCGCGTCTTATCAGGCCTACAAATTCCCGCGCCATCCGTAGGCCGGATAAGGCGTTCACGCCGCATCCGGCAGTCGTGTGCAGATGCCTGATGCGACGCTTGCGCGTCTTATCAGGCCTACAAATTCTCGCGCCATCCGTAGGCCGGATAAGGCGTTCACGCCGCATCCGGCAGTCGGGTGCAGATGCCTGATGCGACGCTAACGCGTCTTATCAGGCCTACAAATTCTCACGCCACCCGTAGGCCGGATAAGGCGTTTACCGCATCCGGCAGTCGTGCTGGGATGGGCATACAAAATGCACGTTCTCGGCAGTCAATATTATTTGTTGTTGCGCAGATCCAGCGCCACGTCGACGATCATATCCTCCTGGCCGCCAACCATCCGGCGTTTGCCCAGCTCAACGAGAATATCCACCGCGCTTAAGCCATAACGCGCCGCCGCCGTTTCACAGTGACGCAGGAAGCTGGAGTAAACACCAGCGTATCCCAGCGCCAGCGTTTCGCGATCGACTCGTACCGGACGATCCTGCAACGGACGCACCAGGTCGTCAGCGGCATCCATTAACGCATAGAGATCGGCCCCATGCTGCCAACCCAGTTTATCCACGGCGGCAATAAATACTTCCAGCGGCGCGTTACCTGCGCCCGCGCCCATTCCCGCGAGGCTGGCGTCGATTCGGTCGCAGCCCTCTTCCACCGCCGCGATAGAGTTCGCCACGCCAAGACTCAGGTTATGGTGAGCGTGCATGCCGGTTTGCGTTTCTGGTTTCAGCACTGCTTTCAGGGCGCGGAAACGGTCACGGATATCGCTCATGTTCATCGCACCGCCAGAATCCACCACATAAATACAGGTCGCACCGTAGCCTTCCATCAGCTTTGCCTGCTTGGCGAGATTCTCCGGCGTGGTCATATGGCTCATCATCAGAAAACCAACGGTGTCCATTCCGAGCTCGCGGGCATACTGAATATGCTGGGCGGAAACATCAGCTTCGGTACAGTGCGTTGCCACACGAACCACCCGCGCGCCAGCCTGCCAGGCATTTTTCAGATCGTGAATAGTGCCGATTCCTGGCAGCAACAACGTCGCGATTTTGGCGTGCTTCACCACATCCGCCGCCGCTTCAATCCATTCAAGGTCGCTATGTGCGCCGAAACCATAGTTAAAGCTGGAACCCTGCAAACCGTCGCCGTGGGCCACTTCAATCGAATCCACGCGGGCATCGTCCAGTGCTTTGGCAATCTGGCGAACGTTTTCCAGCGAATACTGATGACGAATGGCGTGCATACCGTCACGCAACGTGACGTCCGAGATATAAAGTTTTTTACCGTTCATGCCGCTTCTCCTGCCTTGCGCGCCAGTGACTGGGCCATTTTTTCCGCTGTCGCCAGCGCACTGGAAGTCATAATGTCGAGGTTGCCCGCATAGGCAGGCAGATAATGCGCTGCGCCTTCGACTTCCAGCCAGACCGCCGTTTTCAGCCCGGAGAACTGACCCACGCCCGGCAAATTAACCGGTTTATCCTGCGGGATAACTTCAAACTGCACGCGCTGTTTCAGGCGATATCCCGGTACGTAAGCCTGCACCGCCTCAGCCATTTCATTGATTGAGGCTTCGATATCATCTTGTGAAGCTTCGTCGCTCAATACATACACCGTGTCACGCATCATCAACGGTGGCTCTGCTGGGTTAAGCACGATAATTGCCTTCCCTTTTGCCGCGCCGCCCACCACTTCAATGGCTCGGGAAGTGGTTTCCGTAAATTCATCGATATTGGCACGCGTGCCAGGTCCGGCAGATTTACTGGCGATAGAAGCGATAATTTCGGCGTAATGAACACGCGCCACGCGTGAAACTGCCGCCACCATTGGAATGGTGGCCTGGCCGCCGCAGGTGACCATATTGACGTTCAGTTGTTCGACATTCGCATCAAGGTTAACCACCGGCACGCAGTAAGGGCCGATGGCAGCAGGCGTCAGGTCGATTAAGCGAATATCCGGTTTCGCTTCGCGCAAAGCGGCATCGTTTTTCACATGTGCGCCCGCGCTGGTCGCATCAAATACAATGTCGATATCAGCAAATTCAGGCATGTTCATCAGCCCGATCACCCCTTCATGGGTGGTGGCGACGCCCATACGTCTGGCACGCGCCAGACCGTCGGACTGAGGATCAATACCGACCATCACCGCCATCTCCAGATGCTGACCGTGACGCAAAATTTTAATCATCAGATCGGTGCCAATGTTGCCAGAACCGATAATGGCGACTTTACGCTTACTCATGACAGACTTCCTTTTGGGGCTGCGCTTGAAAATGTCGCAGCAACTGAACCTATGCCTTCAATATGGGCTTCAAAACGATCGCCCGCATTCACTGCCACCATCGGACCTAATGCCCCGGTAAGAATGATATCTCCGGCGCGCAGCGGTTCACCCAGACTGGCCATTTTGCGTGCCAGCCAGACGGCGGCATTAAGCGGATGTCCTAGGCATTCGCTGCCGCGCCCGCTGGAAACCTCTTCGTTATTACGCGTCATCTTCATGGCGCAGTTTTTCAGGTCTAACCCCGCCGGACGTTGCGCCGGACCGCCGATGACATACACCCCGCAGGAAGCGTTATCTGCCACGGTATCGACAAACTGAATCGACCAGTCGCGAATGCGGCTCCCCACCACCTCCAGCGCCGGAAGTACCCATTCAATGGCGTTATACAATTCGTCGAAGGTGATATCGGTTGCGGGCAAATCGCGGTTCAACACCAGTGCGATCTCCGCTTCAATGCGGGGTTGCAGAACACGGGAAAAAGGAATGGTTTCGTTATCGCCATAACACATGTCGGCAAATAACGTCCCGAAATCCGGTTGATCAACGCCCAGTTGTTGCTGCACTTTCGGATGTGTCAGGCCCACTTTACGCCCCACCACGCGACGCCCCTGCGCAACGTCATATTGCACATTTATGTGCTGAATGGCGTAGGCCGCTTCAGCGTTATCGATACCAATCAGATCGCGCAGCGGCGCAATCGCTTCGCCCTGCTCTGCGGCGCGGCGTAAATCCGCCGCCAGTTGCTCAAGAGTATGCTTCGTCATGACCGTTCCTTAAGCACGTGCGAGGAAATTCAGCACCAGTTGATTGAAAGCGTCGGCATGTTCCCACTGCGCCCAGTGACCACAGTCGCGGAAGATATGCAGTTCAGAACCAGCAATGCCGGACAGTAGACGCAGCCCCGCATCCATCGGCACAAAGCGGTCGTTGCGCCCCCAGACAATCAGGGTTTGCGCTTTGATTTCCGCCAGACGTGGGCCAAAATCCGGGAACTGTTTCGGATTAGCTTCCAGGCTCTTAACGAAGTTTTCCAGGTGATCGCGGCGCGACAGCATATTATTCAGGCGCGCTTCAAACAGGGCGTCGGTCAAATCGCTGGTATCAAAAACGAAGATATCCATCATCAGCTTCAGGTTTTCGATAGTCGGCTGACGATAAAGCTGATTCAGTCGCTTAATACCTTCGGTTGGCATCGGCGTAAACAAACTCATGCCGCCCGTACCGCCGCCCATCAGCACCAGTTTGCCGACGCGCTCCGGCCAGTTAAGGGTGAACGCCACAGAACTATGGCCACCCATTGAGTTGCCCAGCAGGTGGATTTTGGCGATATCCAGTTGATCCACCACGCTTTTCAGGATTCGTGCATTAAGATCCGATCGCGAACCACTATTAACGATCGAATCGCTCTTACCCCAACCCGGACAATCCAGCAGGATCACCCGATAGCCCGCCTCTACCAGCGGATCGATATTGCGGCTGAAGTTCGCCCAGCCAGTAGCACCCGGGCCGGAACCATGCAGCAGGACAACGGTTTCGTCGCCTTGTCCGCAGTCATTAAAATGGATGCGCAGCGTTTTACCCGCTTCTTCTACATTCAGAAAACGGCTGGTGGCGGCTTCGGTTTGTGGCTGATAACTCATCATCTTCTCCTGCATATTCAGTTCTCTGTTCTGGCGCTTAACGAGCCAAATCCGGCAATCCACTCCGGGATTGGGCGGTAATAACGCCCTTCGCTACGCCAGTTGCCAAATGCAGAAATAGCGGCAAAAGCGGCGACCCAGGTTTTGATTTCATGTGTCGACTTTCCGGCAATGGCGGAAAGCTCTTCGTTACTGACGGCATCCAGTTCCTGTATGCGTCCCTGCTCCAGCAAAGTCATGAACTGGTTATCCCAAATCGGGTTGAGCGGATGCAGAGTTCTCTGATCCTCAACAAACTTCTCAGCGGCGCTAATCACCCGTTGCTGACGCAATTCGCGCTCACTGGCGGGTAAATCTTTCCCGCTCCCCAACAGACGGTCGCGCATATGGGCATCGGCTTTCGCCAGTTCGGGCACCGGCGGCTGATGGGAAAGCCCACCGGAACCCAGGAACAGCACGCGTTTATTGAGAGTGCTGGTGAAACGTCCAATGGCTTCACCCAACATGCGGGTACGCTGGAAACCGGGCAGCGGCGTGGCGACACCGTTGATGAACACAGGCAGAACTGGCACCTTATCCAGCCCACCGAGCAGGAACTCCAGCGGCTGGGCGAACCCGTGGTCCACCTGCATACAGTAAGAAACGGCAAGATCGATCCCGCTCTTCATGACGGCATGCGCACAGGCCTCCGCCAACTCCACAGGCACTGGCAGCTCTCCTGCCGCACTACCGAAATCACCAATTGCCGTCGCTCCAACGCCTAAACAGAACGGTGGCATCACGTCATAGAAAAAGCCGTTGTAGTGATCTGGCGCAAACAGCACCACCAGTTCAGGGGAGAAAGCCGCAATACGCTCGCGGGCGCTGGCAATCACGCCATCGACCTCATCGAGCACCTCTTGCGCCGGGTCGACATACCCCACCAGCGGCGAGTGGGAAAGACAGTGAAGATAAGCGTGCATATCAGGCTACCTTTTCGACAGAAACGTCGGCATCAGGGCGGGTCAGCGTCATCACCGACGCCAGTTTATTCAGGGTCTTGCCCAGGGTTTGCGGAATGGCGGTGGCGGCAACAAAGCGATCCGGGCGCATCACCACCAGCGAAGCATTGTGTTGCGCGAACCAGCTACGCAGGCGACCTTGCGTATCCCCCACGCGTAGTACGCCGTCGTGGTTATCCTGTGCGGTATGAATTTGCACTTCCGGCACCACCTGAATGAAGCGTGTGCCCAACGCGCGCCACTGCTGGATTTGCTCGTCGCTCATCCCCCACAGTGGATTGCATCCCCAGCCAATTACCGCGAAGTTCGCGCCGATCGCGTTATCGAGCAGCGTCACGTCGCCGTTTTCCAGCGTGACTTTCGGCTGAATAAACATCTTGCCGACCGGAGAGTGCTTCGCTTCGCCCTCACGCACCAGCGCACCGCCGTAATATTGCGGCATCGGCTTGAAGCGCATTTCGAGGAAGTAGCGTTTTACTGGCGGCAGATAATTCAGCAGCCAGGAAACGCCGTCACGTAACGTACCCTGCCAGCGTTTCGGCGGAGCCAGCACGTTGCCCGCCGTCACGGACAGGTCAATCATCGCTTTGGCGTGATCGCGACGTTCTTGTTGATAGGTATCGAGCAGCGCATCGCGGGCTTTCCCCTGGATAACCAACGCCAGTTTCCATGCGAGGTTAAAGGCGTCGCGCATGCCACTGTTATAGCCCTGCCCCTGCCATACCGGCATGATGTGCGCGGCATCGCCCGCCAGCAGTACGCGATCAATACGGAAACGTTGCGCCAGTCGCGCGTTGTGGGTGTAGACACGCTGGCGAATCAATTCAACATTGTCCGGATTAGGCAGCACTTTGCTTAACAGCTTGCGCATATTTTGCGGCTCACGCAGCTGTTCTTCGGTTTCTCCCGGCATCACCATAAATTCAAAGCGACGTACCGCATGAGGCAGCGCGGCAGAAACATACGGGCGCACCGGATCGCAACACAAATAGATATGCGGCGTACTTAACGGATCGTTGGCGATATCTACCACAATCCACTGATTTGGTGCAGTTTTACCTTCAAACGGCACATTCAGGGTGCGACGGACAAAACTTGCCCCACCATCACAGGCCACCAGCCACTGGGCTTTGACTATTTCCCGCTGCCCTTCTGCCGTTTTCAGGTGCAAGGTCACTTCGTCATCTTGCTGACTGAAGGCCTCCAGCTCGCGGGAAAACAAGCAGCGCACATTCGGAAAACGCGACACCCCTTCCAGCATCACCGCATCGACCTGCGGCTGAATAAAGGCGTTACGGCGCGGCCAGCCAAATTCATCGGTCATTGGCTGAATATCAGCAAAACAGCGGCCCTTCGGGGTGAGAAAACGCATCGCGTGCCACGGTGTAGTGTGCGGCAGAACATTATCGACCAGGCCAACCGACTGCATGGTGCGCAGCGCCTCGTCATCAATACCAATCGCACGCGGGTAGTCGATCAACTTATCGAGTTTCTCCACCACCAGCACGTCAATGCCCATCTGGCCGAGATAGTTCGCCATCATCAGTCCGACCGGACCGGCACCAGCGATCGCCACCTGAACGCTATGGTTAACAGCAGGCTGGATGTCAGGGTGTTGTATTGCCATTTCAGTACCTCACGACTCGGACAAAATGCCGTTGCGCGCACAGTACGGCGCAACTTATTTTGTTAAAAACATGTAAATGATTTTTTATTGTGCGCTCAGTATAGGAAGGGTGTTTTCGGCTACAATCAAAACATGCCCGAATGTGCACCAGGTGCACAACGTTGTTTTAACTATAGAAATGTCAATTAATATGCAGAACAATGAGCAGACGGAATACAAAACCGTGCGCGGCTTAACCCGCGGTCTAATGTTATTAAATATGTTAAATAAACTTGACGGCGGTGCCAGCGTCGGGCTGCTGGCGGAACTCAGCGGCCTGCATCGCACCACTGTGCGGCGACTGCTGGAGACGCTGCAGGAAGAGGGATATGTCCGGCGTAGTCCCTCCGATGATAGTTTTCGTCTGACCATCAAAGTGCGGCAATTAAGCGAAGGATTTCGTGACGAACAGTGGATTTCTGCACTGGCGGCCCCACTGCTGGGCGATCTGTTGCGCGAAGTGGTATGGCCGACAGATGTGTCCACGCTGGATGTTGATGCAATGGTGGTACGCGAAACCACCCACCGTTTCAGCCGCTTATCCTTTCACCGGGCAATGGTCGGGCGACGTTTGCCGCTTCTGAAAACCGCCTCGGGCCTGACCTGGCTGGCCTTTTGCCCGGAACAAGAACGCAAGGAATTAATCGAAATGTTAGCCTCCCGCCCCGGTGATGACTATCAACTGGCACGAGAACCGTTAAAGCTGCAAGCCATTCTGGCGCGCGCGCGCAAAGAGGGTTACGGACAGAACTACCGCGGCTGGGATCAGGAGGAGAAGATCGCCTCTATCGCCGTACCGCTGCGCAGTGAACAACGGGTGATTGGCTGTTTGAATCTGGTGTATATGGCGAGCGCAATGACCATCGAACAGGCAGCGGAAAAGCATCTTCCGGCACTACAACGGGTAGCAAAACAGATCGAAGAAGGGGTTGAATCGCAGGCTATTCTGGTGGCCGGACGGCGAAGCGGCGTGCATTTACGCTAGTTACGCCAATGTGTAATTTGGCCCATTCTCATCGTTATTCGCCCATTTGCCCACATGCACAGTACGGGCTGCACGCTACGCTAATGACATCAATACTGTGATGTGGAGCAAATCATGAAAATTACGCAAATTCGTAATGCCACCCAAATTATCCAATACGCTGGCAAAACATTTCTTATCGACCCGTTACTCGCGCCTAAAGGAAGTTATCCGGGTTTTGCCGGAACGGCACGCGCAGAAATCCGCAATCCAACGGTAGAATTACCGTGCGATTTAACAACGTTACTCAACGTTGACGCCCTAATCGTGACTCATTTACATGAAGATCACTGGGACGAAACAGCCTCCCGCGTCGTCCCTAAAGATAAACTGATTTATGTGCAAAATGAGCAAGATGCTGAATCACTGCATAAACAAGGATTTACACATCTTACCGTACTTACCGATGAGACTAAATTTGGCGATATTACTCTGCATAAAACGACAGGGCAGCACGGCTCCGATCGCACCTATGCCGACCCGGCGATGGCGAAGCGTTTAGGCGCAGCCTGCGGCGTTGTTTTCCAGCACCCGACAGAGAAAACGCTCTATCTGGCTGGCGATACCCTCTGGCGTGACGACGTC
The DNA here is from genome assembly GCF_046487665.1 of Escherichia sp. WS1152. Taxonomy (NCBI): domain Bacteria; kingdom Pseudomonadati; phylum Pseudomonadota; class Gammaproteobacteria; order Enterobacterales; family Enterobacteriaceae; genus Escherichia; species Escherichia sp. WS1152. The sequence goes on from NZ_JBJQJA010000008.1 coordinate 149,055, forward strand.
GAGGCTACAATGCTAACTTTCCAACCAGAAGTGGTTGTGTTGAATGCCGGATTTGCGCATGTTCTGGGGCATGGCGCGATAATTATGGGAGCAGAAGATATTCTCAAAACACATTTTACCCTGCCAGAAGCGCAAATTGTCGCGACACATATGGAGGCCGTAAACCACTGTTTGCTGACGCGTGATGCGCTCAAGGAATACGCCAGAGATAATCAAATTATCGAATTTGTGAACGTACCAGAAGATGGTGAAACGTTGACATTCTAATTCGGAGATAAAGAGTGTTATGCGCCCGCTAACTGTTGCCATTATCGCCGTTGCCGGTTTTAGTCCTTTTCACCTTTCCGTACCGTTTATCGTATTTAGCGAAAAAATGGCGGAGAAAAAACACTTTCACGTAATTATCTGCGCTGAAAAGCCGGGAAACGTGGACTCTGCCGATGGGTTTTCCGTAACCGCCACCCATGACTATACCGCAGTCATCCAGGCGGATATTGTGATAATTCCTTACTGGGGAACCATTACACAAAAACCGCCACAAAAACTGCTGGAAGCCTTAACGACCGCACGGGATAACGGCGCACAGATTGTCGGGCTTTGCCTGGGCACGTTTGTGCTCGGCTATGCAGGTTTACTGAAAAATAAGCGTGCCGCCACGCACTGGGAGTTCGAGCGTGAATTTCAGGCACGTTTTCCACAAACACATCTGGATATTAACGCGTTGTACGTAGACGATGACGGCATTATTACCTCTGCCGGTACTGCCGCGGCGCTGGATTGCTGTTTGTATATTGTTCGGCAACATTTTGGCAGCGACTATGCTAACCATATTGCCCGACGGATGGTCGTACCGCCATATCGCACTGGCGGTCAGGCGCAGTTTATTGAGCAACCAGTGCCGAAAAATACCCATGATGAACGCATTAATCTCCTGCTGGATTACCTGCGGCAAAACATTGCGCAACAGCATGATCTCGACTCGCTGGCGCAGCGAGTAATGATGAGTCGCCGCACATTAACTCGCCATTTTATGAAAGCGACCGGTTCGAGTATCGCCGAATGGCTTATTACTGAACGCTTACGCCGTAGCCAGGAACTGTTGGGATCCAGTCAATTGCCCGTTGAGCGGATAGCAGCTGAGGTGGGTTTTCTCTCACCTGTGACCTGGCGTCAGCATTTTAAATCTCACTTCGGCGTCAGCCCCGCCGAATGGCGCAAAACCTTTCGCGGTATGGCATGATAGCGCCCGGAAGAGAGTCAATTCAGGGTGGTGAATGTGAAACCAGTAACGCTATACGATGTCGCAGAGTATGCCGGTGTCTCTTATCAGACCGTTTCCCGCGTGGTGAATCAGGCCAGCCACGTTTCTGCGAAAACGCGGGAAAAAGTGGAAGCGGCGATGGCGGAGCTGAATTACATTCCCAACCGCGTGGCACAACAACTGGCGGGGAAACAGTCGTTGCTGATTGGCGTTGCCACCTCCAGTCTGGCCCTGCACGCGCCGTCGCAAATTGTCGCGGCGATTAAATCTCGCGCCGATCAACTGGGTGCCAGCGTGGTGGTGTCGATGGTAGAACGAAGCGGCGTCGAAGCCTGTAAAGCGGCGGTGCACAATCTTCTCGCGCAACGCGTCAGTGGGCTGATCATTAACTATCCGCTGGATGACCAGGATGCCATTGCTGTGGAAGCTGCCTGCGCTAATGTTCCGGCGTTATTTCTTGATGTCTCTGACCAGACTCCCATCAACAGTATTATTTTCTCCCATGAAGACGGTACGCGACTGGGCGTGGAGCATCTGGTCGCATTGGGTCACCAGCAAATCGCGCTGTTAGCGGGCCCATTAAGTTCTGTCTCGGCGCGTCTGCGTCTGGCGGGCTGGCATAAATATCTCACTCGCAATCAAATTCAGCCGATAGCGGAACGGGAGGGCGACTGGAGTGCCATGTCCGGTTTTCAACAAACCATGCAAATGCTAAATGAGGGCATCGTTCCCACTGCGATGCTGGTTGCCAACGATCAGATGGCGCTGGGCGCAATGCGCGCCATTACCGAGTCCGGGTTGCGCGTTGGTGCGGATATCTCGGTAGTGGGATACGACGATACCGAAGACAGCTCGTGTTATATCCCGCCGTTAACCACCATCAAACAGGATTTTCGCCTGCTGGGGCAAACCAGCGTGGACCGCTTGCTGCAACTCTCTCAGGGCCTGGCGGTGAAGGGCAATCAGCTTTTGCCCGTCTCTCTGGTGAAAAGAAAAACCACCCTGGCGCCCAAGACGCAAACCGCTTCTCCCCGCGCGTTGGCCGATTCATTAATGCAGCTGGCACGACAAGTTTCCCGACTGGAAAGCGGGCAGTGAGCGCAACGCAATTAATGTGAGTCAGCTCACTCATTAGGCACCCCAGGCTTTACACTTTATGCGTCCGGCTCGTATGTTGTGTGAAATTGTGAGCGGATAACAATTTCACACAGGATACAGCTATGACTATGATTACGGATTCACTGGCCGTCGTATTACAACGTCGTGACTGGGAAAACCCTGGCGTTACCCAACTTAATCGCCTTGCAGCACATCCCCCTTTCGCCAGCTGGCGTAATAGCGAAGAGGCCCGCACCAATCGCCCTTCCCAACAGTTGCGCAGCCTGAATGGTGAGTGGCAATTTGTCTGGTTTCCGGCACCAGAAGCGGTTCCGGAAAGCTGGCTGGAGTGCGATCTTCCTGTCGCCGATACTGTCGTCGTCCCCTCAAACTGGCAGATGCACGGTTACGACGCGCCCATCTACACCAACGTGACCTATCCCATTACGGTCAATCCGCCATTTGTTCCCACGGAGAATCCGACGGGTTGTTACTCGCTCACATTTAATGTTGATGAAAGCTGGCTACAGGAAGGCCAGACGCGAATTATTTTTGATGGCGTTAACTCGGCGTTTCATCTGTGGTGCAACGGGCGCTGGGTCGGTTACGGCCAGGACAGTCGTTTGCCGTCTGAATTTGACCTGAGCGCATTTTTACGCGCCGGAGAAAACCGCCTCGCGGTGATGGTGCTGCGCTGGAGTGACGGCAGTTATCTGGAAGATCAGGATATGTGGCGGATGAGCGGCATTTTCCGTGACGTCTCGTTGCTGCACAAACCGACCACACAAATCAGCGATTTCCATGTTGCCACTCGCTTTAATGATGATTTTAGCCGCGCGGTACTGGAGGCAGAAGTTCAGATGTACGGCGAGCTGCGCGATGAGCTGCGGGTGACGGTTTCTTTGTGGCAGGGTGAAACGCAGGTCGCCAGCGGCACCGCGCCTTTCGGCGGTGAAATTATCGATGAGCGTGGCGGTTATGCCGATCGCGTCACACTAGGTCTGAACGTCGAAAACCCGAAACTGTGGAGCGCCGAAATCCCGAATATCTATCGTGCGGTGGTTGAACTGCACACCGCCGACGGCACGCTGATTGAAGCAGAAGCCTGCGATGTCGGTTTCCGCGAGGTACGGATTGAAAATGGCCTGCTGCTGCTGAACGGCAAGCCGTTGCTGATTCGCGGCGTTAACCGTCACGAGCATCATCCTCTGCATGGTCAGGTCATGGATGAGCAGACGATGGTGCAGGATATCCTGCTGATGAAGCAGAACAACTTTAACGCCGTGCGCTGTTCGCATTATCCGAACCATCCGCTGTGGTACACGCTGTGCGACCGCTACGGCCTGTATGTTGTGGATGAAGCCAACATTGAAACCCACGGCATGGTGCCAATGAATCGTCTGACCGATGATCCGCGCTGGCTACCCGCGATGAGCGAACGCGTAACGCGAATGGTGCAGCGCGATCGTAATCACCCGAGTGTGATCATCTGGTCGCTGGGAAATGAATCAGGCCACGGCGCTAATCACGACGCGCTGTATCGCTGGATCAAATCTGTCGATCCTTCCCGCCCGGTGCAGTATGAAGGCGGCGGAGCCGACACCACGGCCACCGATATTATTTGCCCGATGTACGCGCGCGTGGATGAAGACCAGCCCTTCCCGGCGGTGCCGAAATGGTCCATCAAAAAATGGCTTTCGCTACCTGGAGAGCTGCGCCCGCTGATCCTTTGCGAATATGCCCACGCGATGGGTAACAGTCTTGGCGGCTTCGCTAAATACTGGCAGGCGTTTCGTCAGTATCCCCGTTTACAGGGCGGCTTCGTCTGGGACTGGGTGGATCAGTCGCTGATTAAATATGATGAAAACGGCAACCCGTGGTCGGCTTACGGCGGTGATTTTGGCGATACGCCGAATGATCGCCAGTTCTGCATGAACGGTCTGGTCTTTGCCGACCGCACGCCGCATCCGGCGCTGACGGAAGCAAAACACCAGCAGCAGTTTTTCCAGTTCCGTTTATCCGGGCGAACCATCGAAGTGACCAGCGAATACCTGTTCCGTCATAGCGATAACGAGCTCCTGCACTGGACGGTGGCACTGGATGGCAAGCCGCTGGCAAGCGGTGAAGTACCTATGAATGTCGCTCCGCAAGGTAAACAGGTAATTGAATTGCCTGGACTACCGCAGCCGGAGAGCGCCGGACAACTCTGGCTCACAGTACGCGTAGTGCAACCGAACGCGACCGCATGGTCAGAAGCCGGACACATCAGCGCCTGGCAGCAGTGGCGTCTGGCGGAAAACCTCAGCGTGACACTCCCCTCCGCGCCCCACGCCATCCCGCAACTGACCACCAGCGAAACGGATTTTTGCATCGAGCTGGATAATAAGCGTTGGCAATTTAACCGCCAGTCAGGCTTTCTTTCACAGATGTGGATTGGCGATGAAAAACAACTGCTGACGCCGCTGCGCGATCAGTTCACCCGTGCACCGCTGGATAACGACATTGGCGTAAGTGAAGCGACCCGCATTGACCCTAACGCCTGGGTCGAACGCTGGAAGGCGGCGGGCCATTACCAGGCCGAAGCAGCGTTGTTGCAGTGCACGGCAGATACACTTGCCGACGCGGTGCTGATTACGACCGCTCACGCGTGGCAGCATCAGGGAAAAATCTTATTTATCAGCCGGAAAACCTACCGGGTTGATGGTAGTGGTCAAATGGCGATTACCGTTGATGTTGAAGTAGCGAGCGATACACCGCATCCGGCACGGATTGGCCTGACCTGCCAGCTGGCGCAGGTTGCAGAGCGGGTAAACTGGCTCGGATTAGGGCCGCAAGAAAACTATCCCGACCGCCTTACTGCGGCCTGTTTTGACCGCTGGGATCTGCCATTGTCAGACATGTATACCCCATACGTCTTCCCGAGCGAAAACGGTCTGCGCTGCGGGACGCGCGAATTGAATTATGGCCCACACCAGTGGCGCGGCGACTTCCAGTTCAACATCAGCCGCTACAGTCAACAACAACTGATGGAAACCAGCCATCGCCATCTGCTGCACGCGGAAGAAGGCACGTGGCTGAATATCGACGGTTTCCATATGGGGATTGGTGGCGACGACTCCTGGAGCCCGTCAGTGTCGGCGGAATTCCAGCTGAGCGCCGGTCGCTACCATTACCAGTTGGTCTGGTGTCAAAAATAATAATAACCGGGCAGGCCATGTCTGCCCGTATTTCGCGTAAGGAAATCCATTATGTACTATTTAAAAAACACAAACTTTTGGATGTTCGGTTTATTCTTTTTCTTTTACTTTTTTATCATGGGAGCCTACTTCCCGTTTTTCCCGATTTGGCTACATGACATCAACCATATCAGCAAAAGTGATACGGGTATTATTTTTGCCGCTATTTCTCTGTTCTCGCTATTATTCCAACCGCTGTTTGGTCTGCTTTCTGACAAACTCGGGCTGCGCAAATACCTGCTGTGGATTATTACCGGCATGTTAGTGATGTTTGCGCCGTTCTTTATTTTTATCTTCGGGCCACTGTTACAATACAACATTTTAGTAGGATCGATTGTTGGTGGTATTTATCTTGGCTTTTGTTTTAACGCCGGTGCGCCCGCAGTAGAGGCATTTATCGAGAAAGTCAGCCGTCGCAGTAATTTCGAATTTGGTCGCGCGCGGATGTTTGGCTGTGTTGGCTGGGCGCTGTGTGCCTCGATTGTCGGCATCATGTTCACCATCAATAATCAGTTTGTTTTCTGGCTGGGTTCTGGCTGTGCACTCATCCTCGCCGTTTTACTCTTTTTCGCCAAAACGGATGCGCCCTCTTCTGCCACGGTTGCCAATGCGGTAGGTGCCAACCATTCGGCATTTAGCCTGAAACTGGCGCTGGAACTGTTCAGACAGCCAAAACTGTGGTTTTTGTCACTGTATGTTATTGGCGTTTCCTGCACCTACGATGTTTTTGACCAACAGTTTGCTAATTTCTTTACTTCTTTCTTTGCCACCGGTGAACAGGGGACGCGGGTATTTGGCTACGTAACGACAATGGGCGAATTACTTAACGCCTCAATTATGTTCTTTGCGCCACTGATCATTAATCGCATCGGTGGGAAAAACGCCCTGCTGCTGGCTGGCACTATTATGTCTGTACGTATTATTGGCTCATCGTTCGCCACCTCAGCGCTGGAAGTGGTTATTCTGAAAACGCTGCATATGTTTGAAGTACCGTTCCTGCTGGTGGGCTGCTTTAAATATATTACCAGCCAGTTTGAAGTGCGTTTTTCAGCGACGATTTATCTGGTCTGTTTCTGCTTCTTTAAGCAACTGGCGATGATTTTTATGTCTGTACTAGCGGGCAATATGTATGAAAGCATCGGTTTCCAGGGCGCTTATCTGGTGCTGGGTCTGGTGGCGCTGGGCTTCACCTTAATTTCCGTGTTCACGCTTAGCGGCCCCGGCCCGCTTTCCCTGCTGCGTCGTCAGGTAAATGAAGTCGCTTAAGCAAACAATGTCGGATGCGGCGCGAGCGCCTTATCCGACCAACATATCAGGACGGAATGATCGCAATGAACATGCCAATGACCGAAAGAATAAAAGCAGGCAAGCTATTTACCGATATGTGCGAAGGCTTACCGGAAAAAAGACTTCGTGGGAAAACGTTAATGTATGAGTTTAATCACTCGCATCCATCAGAAGTTGAAAAAAGGGAAAGCCTGCTTAAAGAAATGTTTGCCACGGTAGGGGAAAACGCCTGGATAGAACCACCTGTCTATTTCTCTTACGGTTCCAACATCCATATAGGCCGCAATTTTTATGCAAATTTCAATTTAACCATTGTCGACGACTACACGGTCACGATCGGTGATAACGTATTGATTGCACCCAATGTTACTCTTTCCGTTACGGGACACCCTGTACACCATGAATTGAGAAAAAACGGTGAGATGTACTCTTTTCCGATAACGATTGGCAATAACGTCTGGATCGGAAGTCATGTGGTTATTAATCCAGGCGTCACCATCGGGGATAATTCTGTTATTGGCGCGGGTAGTGTCGTCATAAAAGACATTCCACCAAACGTCGTGGCTGCTGGCGTTCCTTGCCGGGTTATTCGCGAAATAAACGACCGGGATAAGCAATATTATTTCAGAGATTACAAAGTTGAATCGTCAGTTTAAATTATAAAAATTGCCTGATGCGCTTCGCTTATCAGGCCTACAAGTTCAGTGATCTACATTAGCCGCATCCGGCATGAACAAAGCGCAGGAACAAGCGTCGCATTATGCCTCTTTGACCCACAGCTGCGGAAAACGTGCTGGTGCAAAACGCAGGGTTATGATCATCAGCCCAACGACGCACAGCGCATGAAATGCCCAGTCCATCAGGTAATTGCCGCTGATACTACGCAGCACACCAGAAAACCACGGGGCAAGCCCGGCGATGATAAAACCGATCCCCTGCATAAACGCCACCAGCTTGCCAGCAATAGCCGGTTGCGCAGAGTGATCGAGCGCCAGCAGCAAACAGAGCGGAAACGCGCCGCCCAGACCTAACCCACACACCATCGCCCACAATACCGGCAATTGCAGCGGCAGCCAGATAAAGCCGCAGAAACCCACCAGTTGTAACGCCAGTGCCAACAGCAAAAGTTTGCGCCGATCCTGATGGCGAGCCATAGCAGGCATCAGCAAAGCTCCTGCGGCTTGCCCAAGCGTCATCAATGCCAGCAAGGAACCGCTGTACTGCGCGCTGGCACCAATCTCAATATAGAAGGCGGGTAACCAGGCAATCAGGCTGGCGTAACCACCGTTAATCAGACCGAAGTAAACACCCAGCGTCCACGCGCGAGGAGTGAAAACCACGCGAACCGGAGTGGTTGTTGTCTTGTGGGAAGAGGCGACCTCGCGGGTGCTTTGCCACCACCAGGCAAAGAGCGCAACAACGGCAGGCAGCGCCCACCAGGCGAGTGTTTGATACCAGGTTTCGCTATGTTGAACTAACCAGGGTGTCAGGGCGGCACCAAGCCCACCGCCGCCCATCAGAGCCGCGGACCACAGCCCCATCACCAGTGGCGTGCGCTGCTGAAACCGCCGTTTAATCACCGAAGGCATCACCGCCTGAATGATGCCGATCCCCACCCCACCGAGCAGTGCGCTGCTAAGCAGCAGCGCACTTTGGGGGTAAAGCTCACGCATCAATGCACCGACGGCAATCAGTAACAAACTGATGGCGACGCTGCGACGTTCGCTGACATGCTGATGAAGCCAGCTTCCGGCCAGCGCCAGCCCGCCCATGGTAACCACCGGCAGAGCGGTCAACAGGGCAGCCACGCTAAAGCTCATTCCGCTTGCCTGGCGCAATTGCGGTAGCAGTGGCCCGACGGAGGTGAGCAGTGGTCGCATATTAAGACCAATCAGCACCAGAACCAGCAGCATCGTGAACGTCTTTTGATGGTTACGCATGGCTGTCAGAACGGTTTGGTCGGCAGATATTTACCATCTAAGGTGATGACCGCACGTTCGCCACCTTCCGGGTCCGCCACTTTCTTAACGTCGAGTTTGAAGTTAATCGCGCTGATAATGCCATCGCCAAACTTCTCATGAACCAACGCTTTCAGGGTTGTGCCGTACACCTGCAACATTTCATAGAAACGATACATCGTTGGGTCGGTTGGAATACGGTCATCAATGCAGCCACGCAGTGGGATCATCTGTAACAGTAGAATGGCGTCTTCGTCGAGATCCAGCTTCGCCCCGACCTGGCGGGCGGCGTCGGCAGGAAGCGCCTGCTGACCCAGCAAAGCCGCGGTCACAAAGGCTTCTGCCAGACCGGTGCCGTCGGCAATCTCGGCAAATGAGAGATCTTTTTTAGCTTTGCTGAGCAAAATGGCATCGGCAAGATCAAGACGAATATTGCGATTAATTTGCGACTGAATCATGGTGCATCTCCTGATGGTTTAAAAATAAGGTTACGCTGCGGTCGGTTGGCGTAGCGGTATGGCACAAACGCGAGGATTAGCGGCCAGTGGCACAAACTGGCGGGTTGCGCCGTCAAACGCTGCGATGCTGCCGCTTTCAATGTCGTAGACCCAGCCGTGCAGGGCGATCCGCCCCTCTTCGAGCGCCAGGCGCACCGATGGATGAGTTTGCAAATTAGACAACTGAGCAATGACGTTTTCACGTACCATCGCCGCAGCTTTTGACGGTAAATCGGGATGCGGGCGCGCCTCATTAACGACGCGGGCTGAATCGGCATAACGCAGCCAGTGGGAGACGGCAGGCATATGGTCCATGCACTGACAGCTGGCAATGGCGGTCATTGCGCCACAGTTGGAATGACCGCAAATCACAATGTCAGATACCCGAAGCGCGGCGACGGCATACTCCACCGAAGCAGAAACGCCACCGGGTTCCGGCCCGTAGGAAGGGACGATATTGCCCGCATTGCGAATAACAAACAGATCGCCAGGCTCACGTTGCGTCACCAGCTCAGGGACCAGACGGCTGTCGGAGCAGGAGATAAAAAGTGTGCGCGGGCTTTGCTGTGTCGCCAGCTGTTTAAACAAGGCTTCCCGCTTCGGAAATGCCTCGCGCTGGAATTTAAGGAATCCATCAATAACCTCTTTCACCGTTAACCTCTGTCTGTCTCTGGAATGAGAGGCAGACTACTCGCCGATTGTCATAAGGTAAAAGTCTCATTTATGATGAGTTCTATTGGATTTACTTATAGGTTGGCGAATGCTCTCTCGACATATCAATTATTTTCTTGCCGTGGCTGAACATGGCAGCTTCACCCGTGCCGCCAGTGCGTTGCACGTCTCCCAGCCTGCGCTTTCCCAGCAGATTCGCCAGTTAGAGGAGAGTTTAGGCGTGCCGCTGTTTGACCGTAGCGGGCGAACGATTCGTCTCACTGATGCAGGAGAAGTCTGGCGACAGTACGCCAGCCGGGCGTTACAGGAACTGGGAGCGGGTAAACGGGCGATTCATGATGTTGCCGATTTGACGAGAGGATCGCTGCGTATCGCCGTCACCCCCACCTTTACGAGCTACTTTATCGGCCCCTTAATGGCGGATTTCTATGCGCGCTACCCCGGCATCACGCTCCAGCTACAGGAAATGTCGCAGGAGAAAATCGAAGATCTGCTTTGCCGCGACGAGTTGGACGTTGGGATTGCCTTCGCGCCTGTGCATTCGCCGGAGCTGGAGGCAATTCCTTTACTGACAGAAAGTTTAGCGTTAGTCGTGGCGCAACATCATCCGCTGGCCGCCCATGAACAGATGGCGTTGAGTCGCTTGCATGATGAAAAACTGGTCCTGCTCAGCGCGGAATTTGCCACCAGAGAGCAAATTGACCACTACTGCGAGAAAGCGGGGCTGCATCCACAGGTGGTAATTGAGGCGAACTCAATTAGCGCGGTTCTGGAGCTGATTCGCCGCACTTCCCTTTCCACATTGTTACCAGCAGCGATTGCCACACAACATGACGGGCTTAAAGCTATTTCTCTTGCCCCGCCACTACTGGAGAGAACGGCGGTTTTGTTGCGGCGGAAAAATAGCTGGCAGACAGCCGCCGCGAAGGCATTTTTGCACATGGCGTTGGAGGAATGCGCGGATGTTGGCGGGAATGAATCACGGTAGCCGCTGACACAGGTCTGCGGCTGGAATTGCCTGATGCGCTACGCTTATCAGGCCTACGAGTTCAGTGTAAGGCGTTCACGCCGCATCCGGCATAAACTACGCTCGCTTTGTCAACACACAGCCCAGCCGATCACCGTTTGTAATCGATGGCTTCTGGCTGCTCCAGATATACGGTGGTTTGTGCCGGTTGTGTGCTGGCGATCACCTTACCGCCACGTACAGAATAACGTACCGGAACCTGACGGCGCAGCGCATCAAATCCATTTTCAGCCGGCAGGATAATCAGGTTCGCGCTGTTTCCGGCGGCAATGCCGTAATCCTGCAAATTCAACGTCCTGGCGCTGTGGTGGGTGATTAAATTCAGGCCATCGTTAATCTGCCCATAGCCCATCAGCTGGCAAACATGCAGCCCCATATGCAGCACTTGCAGCATATTCGCCGTTCCCAGCGGATACCACGGATCGAAGACATCATCGTGACCAAAGCAGACGTTAATGCCGGACTCCAGCATCTCTTTAACGCGCGTGATGCCGCGACGTTTTGGATACGTATCGAAACGTCCTTGCAGATGAATATTGACCAGCGGGTTGGCGACAAAGTTAATACCGGACATTTTCAGCAAGCGGAACAGGCGTGAGGTATACGCCCCGTTATAGGAGTGCATTGCCGTGGTGTGGCTGGCGGTGACTCGCGCGCCCATGCCTTCACGGTGCGCCAGGGCAGCAACGGTTTCGACAAAGCGCGACTGCTCGTCATCGATCTCATCACAGTGAACGTCGATGAGACGGTCGTATTTTTGCGCCAGGGCGAAGGTTTTATGCAGCGACTCCACGCCGTATTCACGGGTAAATTCAAAATGCGGAATCGCCCCCACTACATCTGCCCCTAAGCGTAACGCCTCTTCCAGCAACGCTTCACCGTTGGGATACGACAAAATCCCTTCCTGAGGGAAGGCGACGATTTGCAGATCAATCCACGGCGCGACTTCCTGCTTCACTTCCAGCATTGCTTTCAGCGCAGTTAGCGTTGCATCCGAAACATCGACATGGGTACGCACATGCTGAATGCCGTTGGCAATCTGCCATTTCAGCGTTTGCCAGGCGCGTTGTTTCACATCGTCATGGGTTAATAACGCTTTGCGCTCGGCCCAGCGTTCAATGCCTTCAAACAGCGTGCCGGACTGATTCCAGTTCGGTTGTCCGGCGGTTTGCGTGGTGTCCAGGTGAATATGCGGCTCCACAAATGGCGGTATAACTAAACCTTGTTCGGCATCCAGGCTGTTTTCAGTTATGGGCATCACGCCGGATTGCGCATCAATGGCGCTGATTTTTCCGTCCTGCAGATGAATCTGCCACTGCCCCTCTTTGCCTGGTAACCGGGCGTTAATAATTGTTTGTAAAGCGTTATTCGACACTGTTAGCCTCCACATGCGTCATTGCTGCTGTCGTTTTACGATTCAAAATCGGGTTAAGGATCAGATAGCTCAGCGCGCCACCTAATACCGCGTTGACCGGAACAATTCCCGGTAACCAGTGGCCTGCAGCAATCCCCAAGGCGACCGCCAGAATCGCCACCCAATTGACACTCATCATACGCGTGGTCGCAAAGTGCTCATAGCGGCGACGGTTCATCAGATAGTCGGCAATGATCACGCCACCCACTGGAGGAATAGCTGCCGAAAGGAAGGTCAACCAGCCGACAAAATTGTTATACAGCCATAATGCGCAGACCGTACCGATAATACCGTTGATTACCGAAAGGGTTTTGCTCGACATCCCGGTAATGTTGGCGAAACCTAAACCCGACGCATAGAGCGCGTTATCGTTGGTGGTCCAGATATTTAGCCCCAGCACCACAATCGCAGGCAACAGCAGGCCCTGAGCAATCATCACATCAGAGATATCCGCCAACCCCAGTGCCGCCGCTCCCGCTGCACCGAAAATAAACATCAACGAGTTGCCGAGGAAAAAGGCCACCATCGCCACCAGCACCGCCAGTTTGGCATTGCGACCAAACCGGACAAAGTCAGCGGTGAGCGTACCCGCACTGATAAATGACCCCACAACCAGCGCCAGCGCGACATTGAAATCTAACGGTTGTGCGGGAACGACCGCTTTTAATGCGTCCAGGCCGCCCATGCCGTTAACAGCCAGCCACACGGAATAACCACCAAGGCAGGCGATAGCCGGAACCGCAATCACCGAAAGAACCGTCAGCGCCGAAATGCCAAAGAAGACGGTGACGGTCATCAGTAAACCGGAAACGGCAATCAGCAAATTAATATCCAGCCCGGTTGCCTTGCCCACCGGAATGGCAAACATCGCCACACCGACGCCAAACCAGCCAACCTGGGTGCCGCCCAGCAGCAGTGAAGGCAGCCATGAGCCTTTAACACCAAACGAGAAGCGAGCAAGAAGATGGGTGGTCAGGCCGGTTTTTGCACCAATGTAACCGAGAAATGAAGTGTAAATACCGAGGAGAAGATTACCGATGAGAACTGCGAGGAAGAAATCATGATAGCTAAGACCGGTTCCGAGAGTGCCGCCGGTCCACATACTGGCGGAAAAGAAGGTTAATCCCAGCATGACGAACGTCAATGCCAATACCCCTTTCCGCGCCGACTGCGGGACTGGCCCCTGGCTAAAGTTGTTATCTTGCGACACGAAATTCCCCCTTTTTGCTGTTTGAAACCCAAAAAATCCGCCGCATTCTATTCATCTGAAGATAAAAAGCAATCGTTTTCGTGGGGAAATATATTTTTTATATGAATGAGTGCAAAAAGGTGGGGGAAAAATTATCGGTGTAAAAACAGTGGGTAGGCATAATAAGACGCGGTAAGCGTCGCATCAGGCATCGGCGCATGGTGTCGGATGCGGCGCGAGCGCCTTATCCGACCTGCGGTTCAGGCCTGTAGGCATGATAAGACGCGCCTGCGTCGCATCAGGCATCTGCGCATGGTGTCGGATGCGGCGCGAACGCCTTATCCGACCTGCGGTTCAGGCCTGTAGGCATGATAAGACGCGCCTGCGTCGCATCAGGCATCGGCGCACGGTGTCGGATGCGCCGCGAGCGCCTTATCCGACCTACGGTTCAGGCCTGTAGGTATGATAAGACGCGCCTGCGTCGCATCAGGCACTGAGCACGGTGTCGGATGCGGCGCGAGCGCCTTATCCGACCTACGGTTCAGGCCTGTAGGCATGATAAGACGCATCAGCGTCGCATCAGGCATCGGCACACGGTGTCGGATGCGGTGCGAGCGCCTTATCCGACCTACGGTTCAGGCCTGTAGGCATGATAAGACGCATCAGCGTCGCATCAGGCATCGGCACACGGTGTCGGATGCGGCGCGAGCGCCTTATCCGACCTACGGTTCAGGCCTGTAGGTATGATAAGACGCATCAGCGTCGCATCAGGCACTGAGCACGGTGTCGGATGCGGTGCGAGCGCCTTATCCGACCTACGGTTCAGGCCTGTAGGCATGATAAGACGCGCCAGCGTCGCATCAGGCATCTGCGCACAACTGTCGGATGCGCCACGCGACGCATCCGACAATACCTTACTCTTCCATCGCCTGGCGGATCTGATCCAACGACGCCGGATCATCAATGGTCGTCAGATCCCCCGGATCGCGTCCTTCGCAAATCGCCTGGATCGTGCGGCGCAGCATTTTTCCGGATCGCGTTTTTGGCAATTGCGAGACAAACCAGACGTGCGCCGGGCGGCCAAAGTTGCCAATCTGGCTGTCCACCAGCGCCATAATCGCCTTCTCTTGCGAATGCGCCACATCACGATCTTCCAGACTGTCGCTCTCTTTCGGAATGACAAACGCCACCGCCACCTGCCCTTTCAGCGCATCGTTCACCCCAACCACCGCCACTTCGGCAACGCCCGGATGACTGGAGATACTCTCTTCAATCTCGCGCGTCCCCAGCCGATGCCCGGCAACGTTAATTACATCGTCAGTGCGCCCGAGAATAAAGTGATAACCGTCAGCGTCACGGATGCCCCAATCAAAGGTGGCGTACACCGGGCGGGAAAACAGCGACCAGTAAGTCTTCACAAAGCGGTCGTCGTCGCCCCAGATGGTCTGAATACAGCCCGGCGGCAGCGGCCCTTCCACCACCAGCATCCCTTTCTCGTTGACGCCACACGGTTCGCCGGTGACTTCATTAAGCAACTGCACGTTATAGCCATACATCGGCACGCCGGGGCTTCCCAGACGCGTCGGCCTGTCGTCCAGACCGCGAGCAATCGCCATAATCGGCCAGCCGGATTCGGTCTGCCAGTAGTTGTCGATAACCGGCACATCCAGCGTATTGCTTACCCAACTGGCGGTTGGCTCGTCCAGCGGCTCCCCCGCCAGATAGAGTACTTCCAGCGACGAAAGATCGTGTTTGCGAATTTCAGCGGTAGGGAATTTTTTCAGCACGCGAATGGCGGTCGGCGCCGAGAACATCCGGCTAACCTGATATTTCTCGACGATTTTCCACCACACGCCGCAGTCCGGCCAGGTCGGTAATCCTTCGTAAACGATAGTCGCCATCCCCGCCAGCAGCGGCGCGTAGACGATATACGAATGCCCCACCACCCAGCCGATATCCGAAGCACAAAAGAACACACCGCCCGCTTTGCCGCCAAAAATGGTGTCCATCGAGGTCGCCAGCGCCACCGCATATCCGCCGACGTCACGCTGCACGCCTTTAGGTTTGCCGGTCGTGCCGGAGGTGTAGAGAATGCAGGAGGTTTCGTTGGATTCCAGCCACGCCACCGGTACCCGCGCGCCGATGTGTTGATGGCGCAACGACGCGAAATCGACATCCCGCCCGCTGACGCGCGCCATTTTCGCCAGCCCGCGATCCACCAGCAAAACATGGCGCGGCTGGTGCTGCGCCTGACTTATCGCATCGTCGAGCAATTTTTTATAGGGAATGATTTTGCCACCGCGCGCTCCGGCATCAGCCGAGACAATCAGCACCGGTTTAGCATCATCAATTCGCGCCGCCACGCTATGAGAGGCAAATCCACCAAACACCACCGAGTGAATAGCGCCAATGCGCGCGCAAGCCAGCAGGGTTATATGCGCTTCGGCAATCATCGGCATATACACCAGCACCCGTTCGCCACGCTGCACGCCCAGTGAGCGCAGCATTGACGCCACCGCGTTCACTTCGTCATGCAGCTGACGAAAGGTAAAGGTGCGCTCTTCTTCTGTTTCCGAAGAGACGGCAATCAGCGCCAGCGCCTCTGGCTGTTTCTCCAGCCAGCGATCGATAGCGTTGTGACACAAGTTGGTTCGGCCTTCACAAAACCAACGGGCAAACGGCGGATTGCTGTGATCGAGCGTTTGCGTAAAGGGCGTCTGCCAGTCAATACGCCGGGCCTGCTCGGCCCAGAACTGCTCCGGTTCGTTAATCGAACGCTGATAAAATTCGCTAAAAGACATAATGCTCTCCTGTTGAACTTACGCCTTACCGCTGTTTGCTTAAATGACGTACAGGTCGAGATACTCATTGACCGGCATCTGTTCCAGGCGAGTTCTGTCGAGAGAAACCTCCAGAATGCGCTGCTGCTGGCGAGTCGGGAACTGGCGCGCGAGATTGATTTTGAATTTATCCACCAGCTTCGGAATGCCATCCTGACGGCGGCGAGCATGACCAATGGGGTACTCCACCACCACTTCTTCAAAGCGCGTGCCGTCGGTGAACTCAAGAGTAATGGCATTGGCGATGGCGCGTTTTTCCGGGTCGTGGTAGTCAGCGGTAAACGCCGGATCTTCAAAGCAATTGATCTTCTCGCGCAGGGCGTCGATGCGTTTATCTTGCGCAACGTTGTCCTCGTAATCTGCCGCCGTTAAGCGCCCGAACAGCAGCGGGATCGCCACCATGTACTGAATGCAGTGGTCGCGGTCTGCCGGGTTATTGAGCGGCCCCTTTTTGTCGATGATGCGAATACAGGCTTCGTGGGTGCGGATGGTCACTTTTTCGATATCTGCCGCCGTTTTGCCTGCTGCCTGCATCTGTTCATAGAGCGTCATCGCTGCTTCAACTGCCGTCTGGGAGTGGAACTCCGCCGGGAAGGAGATTTTGAACAGCACATTTTCCATCACGTAAGAACCGTACGGACGCTGGAAGCGGAACGACTCACCTTTAAAGGAGACGTCATAGAAGCCCCACACAGGCGCAGTCAGGGCTGACGGGTAACCCATTTCGCCCGTTTTCGCCATCAGTGCCAGACGTACCGCGCGGGAAGTGGCATCGCCCGCCGCCCAGGATTTACGCGTGCCGGTGTTCGGCGCATGGCGATAGGTGCGCAGCGACTGACCGTCCACCCACGCCAGCGAAACAGCGTTGAGAATTTCCTCGCGGGTCAGGCCAAGCATTTCGGCGACCACGGCGGTGGAAGCCACTTTCACTAACAGAACGTGGTCGAGGCCGACGCGGTTAAAGGAGTTTTCCAGCGCGATGCAGCCCTGAATTTCATGGGCTTTAATCATTCCGGTCAGCACCTGTTTCATGGTCAACGGCGCTTTGCCGCTGGCGACCGCGTTGCGCGAAAGCCAGTCTGCCGTTGCCAGAATGCCGCCGAGGTTGTCGGAAGGATGGCCCCACTCTGCCGCAAGCCAGGTATCGTTGAAATCGAGCCAACGGATCATCGCGCCGATGTTAAATGCCGCCTGGACGGGGTCGAGCTGGAACTGAGTTCCGGGGACGCGCACGCCGTTAGGTACGACGGTGCCGGGGACAATTGGCCCCAGCAGTTTTTTACAGGCCGGGTATTCGAGAGCTTCAAGACCGCAGCCGAGCGTGTCGAGCAGGCAGTAATGTGCGGTGTCGTAGGCCACTTTGGAGCTGATTTCGTAGTTCATCACGTAATCGACGATATCAACGATTTCACGATCAAATTCCGGGCGGATGTTGTTGATTTGAGCTGACATTGGGTACGTTTCCTTATTGTTATTCGTAGAGGTTTACTGGCGCTTATCCAGCGCGACAAACTGGCGGTCTTCCGGTCCAACATAATTGGCGGAAGGACGGATAATTTTGTTGTCCTGACGTTGTTCGATAATGTGCGCCGCCCAGCCGGTGACGCGAGCGATAACAAACAGTGGTGTGAACATCTCGGTGGGAACGCCCATCATGTTGTAGGAAACAGCGGAGAACCAGTCGAGATTGGGGAACATCTTTTTGCTCTCCCACATCACCGTTTCCAGGCGATCGGCGATGTTGTACATCTTCAGCGAGCCGCCTTCCTGCGAGAGCTGCTTCGCCACACGTTTAATCACCTGGTGGCGCGGGTCGGCGATGGTATAAACCGGATGCCCAAAACCAATGACCACTTCTTTGTTTTCCACGCGCTTGCGGATATCTGCTTCGGCTTCGTCTGGCGTTTCGTAGCGTTGCTGGATCTCCAGCGACACTTCATTCGCCCCGCCGTGTTTCGGCCCGCGCAGTGCGCCAATCGCGCCAATAATCGCGGAATACATATCAGAGCCGGTGCCCGCAATCACCCGACTGGTAAAGGTGGAAGCGTTAAACTCGTGTTCGGCGTACAGCACCAGCGAAATATGCATCGCCTTTTCCCAGCTTTGCGACGGCTTTTCGCCGTGCAGCAGATGCAGGAAGTGACCGCCGATGGAGTCGTCATCGGTTTCCGGCTGGATGCGTTCGCCGTTATGGCTGTAGTGATACCAGTAGAGAAGAATCGAGCTAAGTGACGCCAGCAGTTTGTCGGCAATATCCCGCGCGCCAGAGACGGTATGCCCCTCTTTTTCTGGCAGCGTGCAGCCGAGCGCGGAAACGCCGGTGCGCATAACATCCATCGGGTGTGACGCCGCCGGTAAGGCTTCCAGCACGGTACGCACGTTAGCCGGTAAACCGCGCAGGGCTTTCAGTTTCGTTTTGTAGGCGGCGAGTTCGTCACGGGTCGGCAGTTTGCCGTGGATCAGCAGATGCGCCACTTCTTCAAATTCGCAATGTTCCGCCAGATCAAGAATATCGTAGCCACGGTAATGCAAGTCATTGCCACTTTTACCCACGGTGCAGAGCGCCGTATTGCCCGCCGGAACGCCAGAAAGCGCCACAGATTTTTTCGGTTTAATGACATGGGTACTGTTTTGCAGGATCGTTGTGTCGCTCATATTGTCCTCGTCATTGTTATCATTTGTAGGGTCGAGATTGTTGTCGGATGCGACGCCATGCGTCTTATTCGACCTACAGTTCAGTACACCCGTAGGCCTGATAAGCCGCGTCAGCGGCGCATCAGGCATCGGTTGTCGAATACAACCAACGGGCGTTTTTTATTTCACCTGGCTACGGGCAAACAGGTCGTCGAGCTTCGCTTCGTACTGGTAGTAGTTGATGCTTTCGTACAGCTCGTTGCGGGTCTGCATGGTGTCGATGACACTTTTCTGCGTGCCTTCCTGACGCAGGACGTTGTAGACATGCTCAGCGGCGCGGTTCATGGCGCGGAACGCTGAAAGCGGGTACAGCGCCATTGCGACATGGGCGCTGCGTAATTCGTCGATGGTAAACAGCGGCGTTGCGCCAAATTCGGTAATATTGGCGAGGATTGGCACCTGCACCGCATCGGCAAACTGGCGGTACATGGCGAGTTCGGTAATCGCCTCCGGGAACAACATCTCGGCACCCGCTTCAACATAGGCCTGCGCACGCTCGATCGCCGCATCCAGCCCTTCTACCGCCAGCGCATCGGTGCGCGCCATGATCACAAAATCAGGATCGGTTTTCGCATCCACCGCCGCGCGGATCCGATCCACCATCTCCTCTTTCGAGACGATCGCTTTGTTCGGGCGATGACCACAGCGTTTTGCACCAACCTGATCTTCAATATGCAATCCCGCCGCACCGGCTTTAATCATCGATTTCACCGTACGCGCAACGTTAAAAGCAGAAGAACCAAAACCGATATCCGCATCCACCAGCAGCGGCAGCGAACAAACGTCGGTGATACGGCGAATATCTGTCAACACGTCATCAAGAGTAGAAATACCGAGATCGGGCAGCCCCAGCGACCCTGCCGCCACGCCACCGCCGGAGAGATAAATTGCCTGATATCCGGCACGCTGCGCCAACAGCGCATGGTTGGCGTTGATGGTGCCAACAATCTGCAATGGATTTTCTTTAGTCAGTGCAGCGCGAAACGCTTTACCTGGGGAGTGTAGAGACATAGCCCATCCTTTGTTATCAACTTGTTATTTGCGTTGATAAACACAAAGCAAGGGGTGTGCCACAATTGCCTTAATAAAATTAAATCTTTAATTTCAATTCGTTAGAGATAAAGTCATGAACTAATCCGCAAATATGCGTTTCAGTTAACGTTTCAGGCAATGTTTCACCGCGTTTCATTGCAACAATTATGAAACAAGACTAAACCCAATATTCGGTTTCTTAACTTTGCGGTGCGCTATGGCACATCCACCACGGCTTAATGACGACAAACCGGTTATCTGGACGGTATCTGTAACGCGCCTGTTCGAGCTGTTTCGCGATATCAGCCTCGAGTTTGATCACCTGGCGAACATTACCCCTATTCAGCTTGGCTTTGAAAAAGCAGTGACCTACATCCGCAAGAAACTGGCAAACGAACGCTGTGACGCCATCATCGCTGCTGGCTCTAACGGCGCGTACCTGAAAAGCCGCCTGTCAGTGCCAGTTATTTTGATTAAACCGAGCGGCTACGATGTGTTACAGGCACTGGCAAAAGCCGGAAAGCTCACCTCTTCTATCGGCGTTGTCACTTATCAGGAAACTATTCCGGCACTGGTGGCGTTTCAAAAAACCTTTAATTTGCGCCTCGATCAACGTAGCTACATTACCGAAGAAGACGCACGCGGGCAGATTAACGAGCTAAAAGCTAACGGCACCGAAGCGGTGGTCGGCGCGGGGCTGATTACCGATCTGGCAGAAGAAGTCGGAATGACCGGAATTTTTATCTATTCCGCCGCCACCGTGCGCCAGGCGTTCAGCGATGCGCTGGATATGACGCGCATGTCGTTACGCCATAACACTCACGATGCTACCCGTAACGCCCTGCGTACTCGTTACGTGCTGGGCGATATGCTCGGTCAATCACCACCGATGGAACAAGTACGGCAGACTATTTTGCTGTATGCCCGCTCCAGTGCAGCGGTGTTGATTGAGGGGGAAACGGGGACGGGCAAAGAGCTGGCGGCCCAGGCGATTCATCGGGAATATTTTGCCCGCCACGATGCGCGACAGGGCAAAAAGTCGCATCCGTTTGTTGCCGTCAACTGCGGGGCGATAGCCGAATCGCTGCTGGAATCGGAGCTGTTTGGCTATGAGGAAGGGGCGTTTACCGGCTCGCGACGCGGAGGTCGCGCCGGGCTGTTCGAAATTGCCCACGGCGGTACGCTGTTTCTGGATGAGATTGGCGAAATGCCGCTACCTTTGCAGACTCGCCTGTTACGGGTGCTGGAAGAAAAAGAGGTTACTCGCGTCGGCGGGCATCAGCCTGTTCCGGTGGATGTGCGGGTCATTAGCGCCACTCACTGCAATCTGGAAGAAGATATGCGGCAAGGGCAGTTTCGCCGTGATCTGTTTTATCGGCTGAGTATTTTGCGTCTGCAATTGCCACCACTGCGCGAGCGGGTGGCAGATATTCTGCCACTGGCGGAAAGTTTTTTGAAAGTGTCTCTGGCGGCGCTCTCCGCCCCATTTTCTGCTGCATTACGCCAGGGGTTACAGGCAAGTGAAACTGTGCTGCTGCGCTACGACTGGCCGGGCAATATTCGTGAACTGCGCAATATGATGGAGCGACTGGCGCTGTTTTTAAGTGTGGAACCGACGCCGGATTTAACGCCGCAGTTTTTGCAGCTGCTACTGCCGGAACTGGCGCGCGAGTCGGCGAAAATTCCCGCTCCACGCTTGCTGACACCACAACAGGCACTGGAGAAATTTAAAGGCGATAAAACAGCAGCGGCGAATTATTTAGGCATAAGCCGGACGACGTTCTGGCGGCGGCTGAAAAACTGAACTGCCGAATGCAGCGCGAACGCTTTATCCGGCATAAATTTCAATAGATGATCACCGATAAACTTACGCATCGGGGATGTTTACATAGGATTCAGAATTACTTCTTCTTATAAATATTTGCCGTGCCGTGGATCTTATTGTCAGTTTGACCGGAGGTCAGTACCAACACATCAGCCCCTTTTTCATCCGCTTTTTTGATCAAATCTTCTTTCGCGTCTGCGGTCGACATTTCATTGCTGGTTGAAATATCACCTATTTTTTCATATTGCGATTCGACTTTTTCAAATTCCGCTTTAGTCATCAATTCAGCGGCATAGACATTGGTAACGGCAAACGCTAACGCACCGACTAACATTTTAGAGATTATTTTCATATTACGGCTCCAGAGTTGTTATCACACTATCACCCACCGACATTATTGGGTTGATTAATAATTAGTTCAGTCAGGGCATAAACGCCAGTAACCGGAAATAAGACACTTTGTGATCTCTCTCGCACCCGATTATTTTTGGTAGAAATATGATGCAGTTACTTCACTTATTTATGGATGAAATCACTATGGATCCTTTGCACGCCGTTTACCTGACCGTAGGACTGTTCGTGATTACTTTTTTTAATCCGGGAGCCAATCTCTTTGTGGTAGTACAAACCAGCCTGGCTTCCGGTCGACGCGCAGGAGTGCTGACCGGGCTGGGCGTGGCGCTGGGCGATGCATTTTATTCCGGGTTGGGTTTGTTTGGTCTTGCAACGCTAATTACGCAGTGTGAGGAGATTTTTTCGCTTATCAGAATCGTCGGCGGCGCTTATCTCTTATGGTTTGCGTGGTGCAGCATGCGCCGCCAGTCAACACCGCAAATGAGCACACTACAACAACCGATTAACGCCCCCTGGTATGTCTTTTTTCGCCGTGGATTAATTACCGATCTCTCTAACCCTCAAACCGTTTTATTTTTTATTAGTATTTTCTCAGTAACATTAAATGCCGAAACACCAACATGGGCACGTTTAATGGCCTGGGCGGGGATTGTGCTCGCATCAATTATCTGGCGAGTTTTTCTTAGTCAGGCGTTTTCTTTGCCCGCTGTACGTCGTGCTTATGGGCGTATGCAACGCGTTGCCAGTCGGGTTATTGGTGCAATTATTGGTGTATTCGCGCTACGCCTGATTTACGAAGGGGTGACGCAGCGGTGAGCAGATAATTTACTCTCTACGTAATCAACCTGATTTGCCGAATCCCGACCATCGGCGATGATAGCCCCCGTAATGCGTGGTCCTTATTTCCGATAAGTTTACTTGAGTCTTTAGCTTCCCATTTCAGCCCACTCTCCCCTGTGTGGGCTTTTTTCATTGGTCTGACCCGTCCTGAATAGCCAAACAATGGCAATGTTCCACTTTGCAGGGATGATAATAAGGGGATCTGATTCAGAAGAGTTTTGAAAAGTTGGACCGCCATCGAGGCCTCGAACCCCGTACCATACAACAATCCTGGTTGTCGTCTGCTCTTCCTGATGAGCTAATGGCGGTTTTTGATATGAGCCTTACAGCATATTTTCTGTCAGGCTTGAGTGCGATGCGTAAGATACAGAAAAGACCCCACACAAACATGATGGAATTATGATTTTTTTCATATGAATGTCAACCCACACATTCACAAAACATCTGCATGAGATCATTTTTTATACACCACATAGCTGCAAAACCACTGCTGGTGCTTTTTTAAGCGAAGCGTCGCCGATCACAACAAAATATCGGCGAAAAAGGCGGTGGAATGCCATTTGGCATACGGATATACAGATGAAATGATTACCTGCATTGCGATTCACTCTCTGGTGGAATAACAACTTGCAGGTGGAACCCTTTCTGAACTAAAGAGTGTAGCGGATTTTAACGTGCTTATTTACAGGATAATATCTGTCACCTAATTCCTGCACTCTATTAGATATCCATTCATTTAATCGTGCATCATCTCTGTATGTTTTTACGTCCAGAACAGAGAGCAATAACATCACCAGTGATTCAGGAAAAACAGGGTAGATATTTTTTAAGTGTAATAATAATCCATGCGCAAGCGCCTGCTTAATGGGCGCGTCTGTCTCCGGAATAGACGACATTTCGCGAAGCCATTTTTCCACATGCATACACTCTTTCCCTTTAGGGAAAAGTCTCAGCAAAGGCATATGGTGTTCAAGAAGAATACATTTGCAATCTGTTCGCACTGAATTGATAAACTGCACTAATTTCTTAAGCCCGGTAAAGCGTCCAGCCTGCACATTTGCTTTAATATCAAGAAACGCATCATCCTAGTCATATACCCAAACTGTCCCTTTTTGATTTTCAAGTATGCGAAAAACAAACTTAACCGGGTGATCAGGGTAATCCATCCAGTCATAAAATCCAGGGAAATCATTAAACTGCACATTTATGGTGAGTGCGTTATCGTCTGACCACTCACAGTCTCGTACGGCAGCCATGAGATGAATGAGTTTGTCGTCATCGACTAAATCATCACGACAATCATAAGGATAATCATAATATTGTTTAATCAAAACCTTGAATATATCGACACAGGAAACCAGGGAGCTTTTGATATCCTCTGGTAACTGATTGTTTTTAACCGTATTAAGTATGCTTTGTTGCGTATATGGCATCAAATTATTGTGCGGAGCTTTTAATGATATCATCGCGATCTCTCTTAAATAAAAATAAACGTCGCAGATAATAAAGCTCTGATTAAACCAGGCACTATCAGAAATCGCTCATAACTAACGTGTGAAGTATTAGGTACTGGAGGGAGTTAATTTAACAATTTGAATTTACGTTATAGGTTTTACTGCTACTTTGATATTATTTCGCTCTCCTTAACTAAAAAGTTAAGTGGAGAGCGAAGTTAATATGTTAAACCACAGCGTATTTATTAATTTTTTCAGTCTGTTAGTGTGCGATTATCGATAACAAAACGATATTTCACATCACCACGCAGCATTCGCTCATAGGCTTCATTAATTTGATCGGCCCGAATCATCTCTATATCAGCCACGATGCCATGTTCGGCGCAAAAATCGAGCATCTCCTGAGTTTCTGGAATGCCGCCAATCATAGAACCGGCTATCGCACGGCGTTTCATGATCAGGTTGAAAACTTCCGGCGATTTATGCGGTGTCGCAGGCGCACCAACCAGCGTCATGGTGCCATCACGCTTCAGCAAGGTGGTAAAATCGTCGAGATTATGTGGCGCAGCTACTGTATTCAAAATGAAATCGAAACTCTTCAGATGAGCCGCCATCTCATCGGCATTGCGTGAGTTAACAACTTCATCGGCCCCCAGGGCTTTTGCCGCTTCGCGTTTTGCCTCAGAAGTGGTAAATGCCACCACATGTGCCCCCATCGCGTGGGCCAGCTTAATCCCCATATGTCCCAGACCGCCGATGCCGACCACGCCCACTTTTTTACCCGGTCCGGCCTGCCAGTGGCGCAACGGGGAGTAAGTAGTGATCCCCGCGCACAGTAATGGGGCTACCGCTGCCAGCTGCTCTTGCGGGTGACGAATACGCAGAACATATCGCTCATGAACGACGATCTGTTGTGAGTAGCCGCCCAGCGTATGGCCCGGTTCGTCCGGCGTCGGCGAGTTATAGGTGCCGGTCATGTGATCACAGTAGTTTTCCAGCCCGTCTTCACACTCTTCGCAATGTTTACAACTGTCGACAATGCAGCCGACACCGACCAGATCGCCCGGCGCATATTTTTTTACCTGATCACCAACGGCTACCACACGCCCCACAATTTCATGACCCGGCACGCAGGGATAAACCGTCCCCGCCCACTCGGAACGGACCTGGTGGAGATCGGAATGGCAGACGCCACAGTAAGCGATTTCGATTTTGACATCATTCGGTCCCGGTTCACGCCGTGTGATATCCATCGGTTCAAGTGGTTGTTTAGCGGAATATGCACCAACAGCTTTGATCTTCATTGTGTTTACTCCTGATTAGCTATGTGTATTTGGCGACGCCTGATATGTCATCGCGGCAAAACGCGTCCATTGAATATAGCCAATATTTAAACCACCCGATCCAGCCCCAACATGCCGCGAGCCTGAATGAAACAGAGCAGCAACGTTCCCCATAAGGCCATCGTCAGGTAGGGGCTTATACCGAGAATATTGAAGCCGCTTTCAATAATTTGCAGAAGAAACAGCGCCAGCACCATACCAATTATCCGCCCGCTGCCGCCGTCCGGATTAACCCCGCCGAGTACTGCCGCGAGGATTGACACCAGCAAGTACGATTCGCCATAAGAGGCCTTAGCCGAGTTGAGTTTCGACATCATCAAAAATGCCGCTACCGCACAAAGCAAGGCGGAAATGACATAAACCCAAATCAGCACCCGACGAGTGTTAATGCCGGAGTAAAGTGTTGCTCGTTCGTTAGACCCAATCAGGTAAATGGCTTTACCGAGCGGCGTTTTCTCCAGCAATATCCACAGCCCCAGTGCCACTGCGGCAAACAACCACATCGGTAGCGGAATACCGAACCATTGCGCATGATTCAACCACAGCACCCATGAGGGATAATTGGCAATGGCGCTACCACCTGTCACCAGAATATTTATCCCTTTGAGCAACGTCATCATCCCAAGCGTTGCAAGAATTGGCGACACTCGAATACCAGCAATCAATACGCCGTTACATAAACCGATTATCACCGCCGCGCCAGCGCCCGCCAGTAACGTAGCGACAACCGTAGCAATACCCGGTGGATACTGAGTCGCCACCCACGCCATCACCAGTGAACAGGCGTTAGCAGTGGCTATAATTGACAAGTTAATGCCACCGCAAAGCATGGTCACCGCCATAGCCAACGCCAGAATGCCCAGCACGGGCATTTGCGAAGCGACGGACTGGAAATTACTTATCGACCAGAAAATCTCCGGCATAGTAATGCTGAACGCGGCAACAGTTAGCACCAGCAGGCCGATCAAGTAAAACTCAACGTTATTACGCCACGATTTTTTCATAGCAGACTCCGGTTCTGATGCTGACTCCACGCCGTGGCACTAATGCTGGCAACGATGATGATGCCGGTGATCAATGTTTGCCAGTAAGACGAGACTCCCAATAAATTTAGCCCGTTTTGCATCACTGCCAACAACACCACGCCGAGCAAAGTACCGGTTAACGTGCCGCGCCCGCCGAGCAAACTAGTGCCGCCAAGCACCACCGCAGCCAGTACTGTCAGCTCATAACCCAGAAGAGAATCGGGGGCGACAGTCATCACCGTCCACGACTGCACTACACCCGCAGCGCCAGACATCAATCCCATATAGCCATAGACGAAAAGTTGCAGTTTCAGCACGCTAAAGCCGATGCGACTGGCTGATTCGCGGTTCCCGCCAAGGGCATAAATTTTGCGCCCTACACTGGTGAAATTCATGATAAACGCTGTTAGCAGCACCACCGTAATCATGGCGATCAGCGGCAGACCAAGGCCATAGTCATAGCCATCAGCATCGGTGTACTTGAACAACATAACCCCCTGCTCAAACCACGGCGGAAAGTCGTACAGCCACACACCTTTACTCAACCATAACAGCAGGCCATAGAAAATATTCAGCGTCGAGATAGTGATGATGATAGAAGGCACCCGTAGGCGATTAACCAGTAAGGCGTTAATTAAGCCAAGTAAAATGCCGATGCAGCCCGCCAGTGCAAACGCGACAGCGAAGTTGCCACCAATTTTTTGCAGCAACAGCACCATGCCGTATTGCGCCATGATGGTCATTGCTGGAAACGAAATATCAATTCCACCGGAAATCAACACCACAAACAAACCACAGGCGAGAATAGTCAACATGGCATAGTTATTGGCGAGATCGTACAAATTACCGAATGTCAGAAACTCGTCGCTGCGCCAGGCAAGGCCAACAAACAGCACCACAATCAGTAATGCCAGCCAGAATTCATGGCGTTTTTTCAGTTCAGCCATTTACCACCTCCGCAATCCTGGCCTGAGAACTGCTGTCAGGCAGGAAGCTATGGGTGATCTGTCCTTTTTGCATTACCAAAATCCGGTGGCTTTGATACCACGCTTCTTCAATTTCATCGCAGATCATCAATACCGCAATGCCATGAGCCGCCAGATCGCTGATAATGCCGTATATTCCTGCTTTGTTGGCGATATCAACACCGACTGTCGGGCTATCGAGAATCAACAGTCGTGGCCCAATCGCCAGCCATTTGGCGATCGATACTCGCTGCGCGTTACCACCAGAAAGCGTATTCACCGGGAGATGAGGATCAGAGACTTTGATGGTCAATGCCTTGATTAGCCTGTCCACCAGGTCACGCACTTTAGTTTCACTCAGAAAGCCGAAGCGATCTTTTACCTTGTGAAAAACAGTGCTAATGATGTTGTCTTCAATAGATTGCGCCATCACCAAACCGCGCGACATGCGATCTTCCGAAACATAACCAATACCGTGGCGGATGGCGTCCTGGTTACTATGCAGTGTAACCAGCTGGCCGTTGATGAGGATCTCGCCAGAATCCGGTCGGGTCATACCAAACAGACTCAGACATAATTCCGTGCGCCCCGCACCAAGCAGGCCAACAATCGATACCACTTCGC
Source organism: Escherichia sp. WS1152 (assembly GCF_046487665.1). NCBI lineage: Bacteria > Pseudomonadati > Pseudomonadota > Gammaproteobacteria > Enterobacterales > Enterobacteriaceae > Escherichia > Escherichia sp. WS1152. The sequence continues at coordinate 177,690 of NZ_JBJQJA010000008.1, forward strand.
CCGCTTCCACCCGCAAGTTAATATTTAGATATTCCCCATGACGACTTAAATTACGCACCTCCAGCACCGGGGTGCTGGATTTTCCCTGCCACAACTCTCGCACCTGATATTCAAACTCCTGGCCGGTCATCAGGAAACCGAGTTGTTTTGTGGTCATCTCTGCAGCCGGAAAAGTCCCGACCAGCTCACCATCTTTCAGCACTGAAATACGGTCGGAAACTTCCATCACTTCTTCCAGACGATGACTGACGAAGACCACGCAGATCCCGCGTTCCCGCAATTGATGCACCACCTGTAATAACCCTTGCACTTCCTGATGGGTCAGCGAAGCGGTTGGTTCATCCATCACGATCAACCGTGCGTCCTGCGCCAGTGCACGGCAAATTGCCACCAGCTGACAGCGGGCAATTGAAAGCTCAGAAACGAGCGTATCCAGTGGCAATGTGACGTTAATACTGGTCATTGCCGCCTGCGCCACCTCACGCAGACGACGTCGGTTAACAAACAGACCGTGGTGATAGTGATTCACGGCGATATTCTCCCAGACACTCAGGTTAGGAAATAAAGAGAGGTCCTGATAAATCACCTGAATCCCCTGCGCCACCGAAGCGGCGGGTGTCAGCTTTGACCATTTTTTCCCACCAAGCGTAATTTCCGCTCCCTCATCCGGGCGATAAACACCGGACATAATTTTGATCAACGTCGATTTACCACAGCCGTTTTGCCCGGCAAGGCAGTGCACTTCACCCGACATAAAGTCGAGAGAAACATCGCGCAGCGCTCGCGTGGCATGAAACGTTTTGTTGATATGACGAAGGGAAAGGAAGGTTTCCATAACATCCCCTGGCAATAAGAATCGGGGCTTTCGCCCCGAAGAAATGGATTAATAAAGTGAGTCGATATTGTCTTTGTTGACCAGTAATACCTTATGGAAACGGATAATTCGCTTATCCATATCTACGTCGGCCTTACCCAGATTCTGCATTTCTAATCCAGGTTTGATCTCTTCACCCTTCAGCAACGTGCTGGCGACGGCTGCGAGTGCGTAACCTGCAGAGGCCGGATCGTAAGTAATCCCTTCGGTGATATCACCACTTTTAATCAGTGATGCCGCCTGTGAAGGGATCATCATGCCATAGACTGCGACTTTATTTTTCGCCCGTTTCTCTTTCACCGCACGTCCCGCGCCAATCGGACCGTTTGAACCAAAGGAGACAACCGCTTTTAAGTCAGGATAGGTTTTCATCAGGTCCAGTGTGGTACGACGTGAGTCATCCACACTCTCGGCAACCGGCATGCGGCGGGTAACTTCATGCATATCCGGGTAATGCTCTTTCTGGTATTTCACCAGCAAGTCAGCCCATAAGTTATGCTGCGGCACGGTCAAACTACCCACGTAAATCACATAGCCGCCCTTGCCCCCCATGCGTTTCGCCATATGCTCAACATATTCAGCGGCAAATTTTTCGTTATCAATGATTTCGATATCCCAGTTAGCACTTGGCTGACCGGGGGATTCGTTGGTCAGAACCACAATTCCGGCATCTCGCGCTTTTTTGAATACCGGTTCCAGCACGTTGGCATCGTTTGGCACGATAGTAATTGCATTAACCTTACGGGCGATTAAATCCTCAATAATTTTAACCTGTTGCGGAGCATCAGTACTTGAAGGCCCCACCTGTGACGCATTAACACCAAAGGCTTTACCCGCCTCAACCACACCTTCGCCCATGCGATTAAACCACGGCATACCATCGACTTTAGAAATATTCACCACGACTTTTTCCGCTGCCTGGAGCGGCGCAGAAATTAGCGCAGCGCCTAATAACAGCGAAGACACCATATTGATAACAAAACGTTTATTCATCATTTCAGCCTCATTGCAGGGTAGTCAGGAAGTGTTCGCCCAAATTAGCGCGCTGGAGAGAATAAGAATTTTCGAATATTTTTATGCAGAATAAACAGCCCTATTTCAGGCAGCTATTAAAAATATGGTTATAAATATGGACAAAACGGGCAGCAACAATAAGTGTGACATTCATCACGTTAAAAATAGCAAAATAAACAAAATTAGCGATATTTTATGTGTGTGAGTTTATTTCGCGTATATAAATAGTTATCTACACAACGTCAATAAGGGCATATTCTTCAAAGATAACGTCCATTTCTGGTGAATAGCTTCCTTCTGCCTGGAAAAAACGACGGTGTTCATTACGCCAATATTCAAGACTGAGGTCACCTTCACCTTCCTTACGGGCAAGCTCCGCGGTGACATCAGAAAAGCGCAGTAAATGCAGGCCAATCACTCTGATAACACATACAGGCTCACCACGGCTATTTTCTACAATCTTATACTCACCAATCATCGGAAATGAGTTGTCTTCAATACATCCTGCCAGCGAACCACAGGAAGCTGTTTTAACACCAGTCGCAATCAACGTTGCGAGGTGATCGGCCAACGCTGCAGAATCGCCAAAAGTACAAAAGGAAGCATGGGGATATTTTTGTAAGATTTTTTCTTTTATGGTCATGAGAATATTTTCGCGATTACGGAAAAACAAATCACATCTTAATTACTGTTGGTAACCATCAGCAAGAGTATCATTGGTTTTTCGATACTGAATCTTTTTTATCCGAAGCAGGTCACATTTATGGCCTGATAAATACCTTTGTTAAAACTCACTTTTGTGTATTTCTCTCAAATAATCCCCTGGAAATTATGCCGGGAGATTATAAAGTTCAGGATCATTCATTAGCAAACCATTCCCGCCCCACTCCCTGGGGCTTAAATCTCTTACTATTCACCGTTGCAGGCGTTTCAAATGCGCATCAACCTGCCACACTCCCCCACACCAGTTGCCCTTTATGGAACGTTGCGGTTCTCGGCGAGATACGCGCCACCGCCTCGGCGGAACAGGAGGCGTCCACCAGCACAAAGCTGGCGTCATCCTGCGCTTTTGGCCATACACGCTCGCCTTTTTCATTCAGCGGCAATACATCGCCAGTGGCTAGAAACAGCGAACGGGAGAGGTTCTGTTCGTTAGGACGAATATAGAGCTGCGCGTAGAGATTGGCTTTTTCCAGCATGTCGCCCAGACCATAAGGCGACCAGTGGTCGATAACGCTGTCAGTGCCAGTCATCACTTTTACGCCTTTGTCGTGTAACTGTTTGAGCGGCATATGCAGCGTACCAATCGGCACCGTCGAGGCGATAGAAATTTGCTGCACCACCATCCGGTTAGCCAGTTCATCTACCTGTTGCTCGTTGAGTGTTGCCAGCGCAAAGGCGTGACTGATGGTCAGCTTGCCCTTCAGCTGTGGCGTTTTCTCTACCGTTTCAACCATATAATTGATGGCTGCCACGCCCGACGGAGTGGTTTCGTGCAGGTGAATATCGACGCCTTTGTCGTAGTCCAGCGCAATCTGGAACATGGTATCGAGGGATTTTTCCATCGCGCCATCGACACTGGTCGGGTCCAGCCCGCCGACGTAATGCGCCCCCGCCTGCATCGCTTCGCGCATTAAGGGTTCCGATTTCGACAGCAGCAAACCGTGCTGCGGGAAGGCGACGATTTCACACTCGAAGCCCGCCTGACGTCGCGCCAGCACCGCCTGCAAATTTTGCAGATTTTTCAGGCCGGAAACCGGTTCGATATTGCAGTGGCTGCGGGCAATGGTGGTGCCTTTCGACTGCAATAAATCAATCAGTTTTTCTGCCCGCTCCTGAGTGTACGGTTGCAGCTCCGGCAGCATTTTCTGCTCGAGTTTGATCATGTCCTGGATGGTGGTGCCTGCCGGGCGATTGAGCGAGCGCCACGGCCCGCCGTAAAAGGTTTTGTCGAGATGAATATGCATGTCGCGGGTGGTGGGCAGCATCAGCTTATCGCCAGCGTCATAGTGCGGCAGCGTGGCATCCGGGTGCTGCTTATTCTCGCGCAGCGCGACAATTTTGCCGTTCTGAATCTCCACGGTCTGGCGCGCCGTGCGGGTCTGCACCGCCACGCCATTTTCGTAGTCAAATCCAGTTTCCAGCAGCACGTTGTCGAGATAGTAATGCGGGTCAGTGATTTTCATGGTGTTGTTCGCTTCGCAGTTTGTGGTGCCAGAGACCGCCGCATGGGCGAGCGGCACAGAGGTACCAAACAGCGCGGCGGCGGTGACCATCTTACCGCTCTGGCTCAGAAATTCACGGCGGCTATTGCTTTCTTTCATCTTACGTCCTTACGTTTTAATAATATGGGTGCCCGTTTCACCGCGCAGCGCCGCAGGCAGGCATTCCGGCGTGGTGATAATCACTTCTTTGCCGCCCTGTTCCAGGAACGTCAGGCTGGCGATGATTTTTGGCAACATGCTGCCAGGCGGAAAATGCCCTTCCTGCATATAGCGGGTCATGGTGGCAATATCCACGCGATCCAGCGCCTGCTGCTGCGGTTTACCAAAATGAATACACACTTTTTCCACGCCGGTGGTGATCACCAGAATGTCGGCGTGAATTTCACGGGCCAGCAGCGCGGTAGAGAGATCTTTGTCGATAACCGCGTCCACGCTTTGGTAATCTCCCGCGTCAGTACGCACCACAGGAATTCCGCCGCCGCCCGCGCCAATCACCACAAAGCCTTGTTGGATCAGCGCCTTAATGGCAGGTGCTTCGACAATACGTTTCGGTTCCGGCGAGGCGACCACGCGGCGATAGCCCCGTCCGGCATCTTCAACAAAACGCCAGTCAGGGTTTGCCTTTTGTAGTTCGTCACGCTGGCTGTCACTAAAGAATGCGCCGATGGGCTTGGTGGGATGGGCAAATCCCGGATCGTTTTTATCCACTTCCACCTGAGTCACCACGGTGACGGCTTTTTTCTCGCCGTGACGCGCCAGCCGGTTGTTCAGCGCCTGTTGGATCAGATAGCCGATGCCGCCTTGCGTATCCGCCACACAGTTCGCCAGGGGCGTTAAGGGCAGCCCTTCGCGCTCGTGGGCAATCTCCGCGCGGCGTAAATCCAGCCCGACCTGCGGCCCGTTGCCGTGGGTCAGCACAATGTCGTAATCGGAAGCCAGCATTTCCAGCACCGTATCAGCGACGGCTTTCACCGCCTCCGCCTGATGCTCAATCGACTGGCTGGCGTTATCTTTGATAATGCTGTTGCCACCAATGGCAACGACCACAAGTTCTTTCATCTTGTTATGTCCGCTACAGAGGGTGATGGGGTTATGACCAACGCCAGACTGCCTGATGCGCTACGCTTATCAGGCCTACAATTCTCGTGCCACTCGTAGGCCGGATAAGGCGTTCACGCCACATCCGGCAATGGTGACAAATGCCTGATGCGCTACGCTTATCAGGCCTACAATTCTTGCGCCATTCGTAGGCCGGATAAGGCGTTCACGCCGCATCCGGCAATGGTGACAAATGCCTGATGCGCTACGCTTATCAGGCCTACAAATTCTTGCGCCACTTGTAGGCCGGATAAGGCGTTCACGCCGCATCCGGCAATGGTGACAAATGCCTGATGCGCTACGCTTATCAGGCCTACAGATTCTTGCGCCACTTGTAGGCCGGATAAGGCGTTCACGCCGCATCCGGCATGAACATGTAGGTCAGACGCCGTAACGTTCGCACCAGCCAAGAATGGCTTTCTCGAAGCAGGCGAATGGCGGATGCACAATGCCCGCGCCAATCATGCCGACGCCCGCATCTTTATGGGCGATGGCGGTGTTGATCACCGGCAGAATGCCGCTGCTACCCACGCGGGTGATGTCGATTGCCGACGGCACGCCCATAAAACCGAGCAGCGGAATGGTGACGTTGGGGTTTTCGCCAAGGGTGATTTCGCGCATCTGACGGGAGAAATCGATAGCCTCTTCCACCGTGCCGCCCACCAGCGCAACGATTGCAGGCGCGGTCGCCATGGCAAATCCGCCAATACCGTAGGTTTCGGTGATGGCGCTGTCGCCGATATCCAGCCCCGAATCTTCCGGCTTATAACCAGCAAACATCGGGCCGATGACCTGCTGCGCTGGGCCGGTAAACCACTGCCCCGGCAGGCCGCTGACCCGCAGGCCGAACTCGACGCCGTTACGCGCCATGGTGGTAACGACGGTGCTGTATTCGATGCCGTGCGCCGCATCCATCGCCGCTTTACACATCGCCATCCACGTCGGGCCGGAGAAGTAATCGCTACTGGCAACAAACTCAAACACTTCGCGCTGTTGCGCGACGGAATAGCCCGCCTGGATAATCCCCGGCGTCAGCGCCTGAATCAGCAGCGTCGTCCCGGCGTTATTGCGGTTATGGCACTCATCGCCCATATGCAGCGCCTGCGCCAGCATTAAGCGCAGATCGATTTCGCCGATAATTTTCATCGCGTCGCGCAGTATTGGTCCCTGCACATCACGCATCCAGTTCAGGCGGTCAATCACGCTCTGGTCGTTAGCGCCCATACGCAAAATCTTCGCCATCTGCTCGCTCATGTTGGTATAAGCGATGTTGCCGTAGGTTTTGTTTTTTACGATGTGCATAAACATCGAGGCCGAGGTAACACCCGCCATCGATCCCACGCAGTCGTGCTCGTGACACGGCGAGAAGGTGATCTCCCCGGAAGCCGCCAGTTCAGCCGCCTCGTCGAGATCTTTCGCCAGTCCTTCGAACACCAGCGCTCCGGTGACCGCGCCTTTCATCGCGCCGCACATTTTTTCCCAGGTGATCGGCGGCCCGGCGTGAAGAATGGTTTTCGGCGTCATGCCCGGCACCACGTTAATCGCCTGCTCAAAACCAATCAGCACCGGATGCGACTGGATAATGCGCTCCAGCGCCTGCTGGTTAGCGGCGGCGATTTTGTCTGCCAGCGGCGAATCGGCAATGTTGTCCAGCGCCTGCACCACCTGCATATTGCCCTGCCCCGGCGGCGTCCAGTCGAGTTGAGTCACTTCTACATGCTGCTTTTTCAGGTCATCGCTAAACATGGCGATGCCGACGTTAATAACGTTCAATGGTTGGCTAAACAGTGACTGGCTCATCAGGCTTCCTCCCCTTTGCAGATAAATTCACGCGCCAGCAATCCGGTATTGGTGCTGCTGCTCGCCAGAATCACTCCGGCATCAAGCAGCATCTGGCTTTGTTGTTCTAACGATGGCGTATCAAGATCGGTACCCAGCACATAGGCGAGAATGATCAACTCGCGTCCTTCGGCAGCGGCGATCGCTTTCGCTTCTTTGATCGCCTCGATGGTGGAGCCGACCGGATCTTCATGCGATCCAAATCCGAGCACAAAATCCATCACGATCACCGCCACTTCTGGATCGCGCGCCTCTTCGATCAAGCGACTGATGCGGTTGGTGGGGTCAATCATTGGATGCGGCTTGCCGTTGGTGAAGTCGTCATCGCCAAAGTCGAGGAAGGTGTGTTTGATGCTGCGATTGATATCTTTCAGGCGGAATTCAGGATCGGGCTGGATGTTGCTGTAGACATCGCCGTGTTTTTCCATCACCGCGAACATGGTTTCGTCACACAGCGTACCGCCGCAGAACAGGCCACGAATGTATTTCTGCTGGGGTTGCAGACGCGCACGCACATCCGCAATCAACGGCTGGTTAAGCGTATGCAGGTCGAGATTTTCCTGTTTCACGCCGGAGAGCATCACCGCTTTTAGCGCCGCTTCTTTGCTGCCGCGAGCAAACTGTAGCCCCTGCTCGTCAACCGGCGTTTCGCCACGACCGAGGAAGCAGACCACCACCGGCTTGCGGCAGGCGCGGGCGCGTTCCAGCACTTTACGGGCCACCGCAGGCGCGGGAGGTTTTGAAATCAGCGCGATAATTTCAGTTTGCGGATCGTTTTCCAGCATCCCGATGGCGTCGAGCATCATCAGGCCGCCGATTTTCTCGCTCAGGTCGCGCCCGCCGGTGCCAATCAGTTGTGAAACGCCGCCACCAAATTCATGAATGCGGACGCTCAGCTCCTGGCTGCCGGTGCCGGATGCGCCAACAATACCGATGTTGCCGCGATGCACGGCGTTACCAAAACAGAGCGCCGCGCCGTTGATAATCGCCGTGCCACAGTCTGGCCCCATCATCAGCAGCCCTTTTTCGTGGGCCAGTTGCTTGAGCGCCAGTTCATCTTCAACCGAGACGTTATCGGAAAACAGCATCACGTTGAGATCGTTTTGCAGCGCCTGACGCGCTTCGCGAGCGGCAAACAGACCGTTGACCGAAATCACCGCCAGGTTACTTTCCGGGATATGCTTTTTGGCGCTGGCAATAGTGGCGTAACGCGCCTCGTGCGAGCCGCTTTGCGCTTTGCTGTTGAACAGTTCTTCAATCTCCACCAGCAACTGCTCGTTGTCCGCCCCCGATTTACCATTGATGACAATCATCAGGTCGCCGTTTTTCGCCTGTTCCAGCTCCGGCGTGAGCAGTCCTAAATTTTTCAGCACACCTTTGTTCATTTCGGTCGCCATCGCCACAAATGCCTGCTCGACGCCGTCGAGTTTATTTGCACGCGTGGAGATAGACATCAGCGAGACAGAATCAAAATAGGTATTCGGTTTAATGACTATTTTAACTGACATAATTCCCTCCGTAGGTTTGGCTCAGCGCACAACCATCGGCCATGCCATACAGCATGTCGCAGCCGGAACTGGAGCCAATATGTTTAATTTTTTCTATTGCCTGAGTTGAATTCCCAGGGACGCCATAAATAATGTTGTGAATAAAACGATGAATATTTTCCCGGCAGCGTTGTTGTAATGCGGCTTCCAGCGTTATGGCACTTAATAATGTGGTGTTATTTCTGCCGCGTTGCAGACCGCGATAAAATTCCTCTTTGTATTTTTCCGCCGGATGCCCGGAAATAAATAAAATAAGTACCAGTCCGGTCAGATAATCATCGGCTGATGGCGTAAGGCCAATCCCTAACCCCATCATACTGGCGACCGCTGCGGCGATATTTTGTTTTTCGTTTACTGCCTGAATAACTGCCCGTCGTTTAATATGTAGTTCTTTATTTAACGCCTGATAAAACGGATTATCGCCGCGATAATTAAACAGGGTTTCATTTTCCCCCAGGTGCTGATGAATAATGTCGTGCCACTGTTGCCAGGCGATAAGGTGAAAATTCACAGCGGTCATTTGCAAGGTTGGGGACAGCCAACGCCGACAACGACTCATCTCTATATGAAGATGTTGACCAACCGTAATACCTTGATCGTCAAACTGAACCTTATCACCATGCCGGAACAGATCATCAAAGTGAGTGAGTGCCAACCGACAACTGTTTGGCGCATTGTCGTACTCTTCACAAAGCAGCGTCAGCAACTGCTGGCGAGCCGGGAGTGCGATATTTACCGCTCTGGCAAAGACCTGTTCAACCTGTCCTTGCCCCCGCTGCGCCAGAAAATCCGCATCCGCAGTTAGCGCCCACACACACCGTTTTTCTGGTGTGTTGATTGCAAGCCTCCCGGTTTATGCACCTGCGGCAATCAGTAACTGCGCAATCTCTTCAAAGCCCCGTTCCCGCGCCAGTTCCAGTGGCGTTTTGCCATATTTATCCGTCAGATGCGGGCTGGCACCGTGTTCCAGCAATAACTGCACAATCGCCTGCTGTTTAATACCACCATCATTAAGCACAATCGCTTCCAGTAGCGGCGTCCAGCCTACATGGTTGGTCTGGTTAACGTTAATCTCCGTATGCGCCAAAAGCTCTTTTACAATACTTAAATGGCCTTTTTCACAGGCAGGCGTCAGGCCGACACCGCCAAAACGGGTTACGCAATTAAGATCGGGTTTAGCCGGTAAAATAATTCGTAGTAGAGTTAAATCATCGTTCAGACAGCTAATTAAAAAAGGATTTAAACAGGTATGATCTTGCTTATTAATATCCGCTCCGGCATCAATTAATGCCTGAACGCAAGCATATTGCTGATATAAACTTGCCAGCGTAATTGCCGTTTTCCCCTGACGATCGCAGGTATTAATATCGACACCCAGCGCAAGGCAGGTTTTTACTTTATCGATATCACCCTGTTGTGCAGCCAATAAATAGTCGGCAGGTAGATTTTTTATACTCATTCACATTCCCCTGGTTTTTGTGGCTGTTTTCGATGAATTGAGAATAGCAACGATAATCTGATAAAAGAACCCGCTTAAATTTAATTCGCTGTATTTCGCCTTTTTGTTGAATGATGTTCAACAATCTTTTCGCAGTGTGCGGTAGTGCAATATTTGTTTCTTTGACCCGATACCCTTTCACTCAATCAGGTTTTATTTCTCTATAGTCTGCACATGTAAGAGTAGCTTTCGTCCATGTCTAACCAGAGGGGAACAAGATGAACGGACTCACGGCAACGGGTTTCACCGTCGGTATTTGTGCAGGGCTTTGGCAGTTAGTGTCTTCACATGTCGGGCTCTCTCAGGGATGGGAATTATTAGGAACCATTGGCTTCGTCGCCTTTTGCAGTTTTTATGCCGCAGGCGGCGGTAAATCGGGGTTTATCAGAAGTCTGGCGGTTAATTATTCCGGGATGGTGTGGGCATTTTTCGCCGCGCTGGCTGCCGGTTGGCTGGCCTCTGTAAGTGGACTGTCCGCGTTCTGGGCGAGCGTAATTACTACCGTACCCTTCTCGGCGGTAGTGGTCTGGCAAGGGCGTTTCTGGTTACTGTCCTTTATTCCCGGTGGCTTTCTCGGCATGACGCTGTTTTTTGCCAGCGGGATGAACTGGACGGTGACGTTACTGGGTTTTCTGGCGGGTAACTGCGTGGGGATAATTTCAGAATATGGTGGACAAAAATTAAGCGAAGCGACGACTAAACGCGACGGGTATTAAAAGTTATTCAAAAATGATTATCTATCTTTAACCGATACCTCTACAGTCATAGCTGGAGAAATTCATAGTAGATAATGGCGAGAATGGTTTAATGAACTCAATTTTTACCGAAGAGAATCTGTTGGCATTTACTACCGCTGCGCGTTTTGGCAGCTTCAGTAAAGCCGCAGAAGAGTTGGGTTTAACCACTTCCGCCATTAGCTACACCATCAAGCGTATGGAGACGGGGCTGGATGTGGTGCTGTTCACTCGCAGTACCCGCAGCATTGAGTTAACGGAGTCCGGGCGTTATTTTTTCCGCAAAGCTACCGACCTGCTGAATGATTTTCACGCCATCAAACGCAGTATCGATACTATTTCGCAGGGCATAGAAGCACGTGTGCGCATTTGTATTAATCAGCTGCTTTATACGCCCAAACACACCGCACGCTTGTTACAGGTGCTGAAAAAGCAGTTTCCTACCTGCCAGATTACCGTCACCACCGAAGTGTATAACGGCGTCTGGGATGCGATTATTAATAATCAGGCCAATATCGCCATCGGCGCACCCGATACACTACTGGACGGCGGCGGTATTGATTACACTGAAATTGGCGCGATTCGCTGGGCTTTTGCTATCGCCCCGGATCACCCGTTAGCCTTTGTGCCGGAACCCATCGCCGAAAGCCAACTGCGTCTCTACCCTAATATTATGGTGGAGGACACCGCGCATACGATTAATAAAAAAGTGGGCTGGTTGCTGCACGGGCAGGAGTCAATTCTGGTGCCAGATTTCAACACCAAATGTCAGTGCCAGATTTTAGGTGAAGGAATTGGTTTTTTGCCGGATTACATGGTCCGTGAGGCGATGACGCAATCCCTGCTGGTTACCCGACAAATCCATAATCCGCGCCAGGATTCGCGCATGTTACTGGCGACTCAGCATTCTGCTACGGGTCAGGTGACGCAGTGGATTAAAAAACAATTTGCGCCAAATGGCATATTAACGGGGATCTATCAGGATTTACTGCATCGGGAGAATTAATCGCTGCCAACCTCCCGATGCGCTGTGAATAGCGGTTTACATCAACCACCTGCTTTCATTACCCATTCAGAGATAAATTTATTACCCGGTACTGGCGGAGAGTACAAATAGCCCTGCAAAAAGTGAACGCCTTTACCGATCATTAAATCCGCCTGCTCCTGGGTTTCTACCCCTTCCGCCACGATACTCAGACCAGGCTTACGCGCTAGTTCGACAATATTGTCCACAATATGACCGGAGATTTCGTCGACACTCGCCATTTGCACAAATGACTTATCGATCTTAATAAAATCGACCGGGAACGCCTGCAAGTAACGATAGGTCGCATAACCCGTACCAAAGTCATCCAGCGCAAAGGTAATGTTGTGCTGATGAAGGCTGTCAAATATCGCTCTGGCTTCTGGCGTTACCGGAATAGGGTTACGTTCCGTTAGCTCGAGAACCAGCTTGATTTTATCGTTACCTAATTTCTTAACCAGGTTCAGACACTCTTTTTCAAATCCCGCTGCCAAAAAACAACCCGCCGAGACGTTGATGCCAATATGGAAATTGTCCGGCAGCAAATGTTTTACCGGCATCAGAATATCCGCAGTCTGTTTCATCAGTTGGCGGGTCATTATGACAATAAGACCGGATGACTCCGCCAGAGGAATAAACTGATCCGGTGGGATAATTCCCGTTTGTGGATGTTCCCAGCGGACAAGTACCTCACAGCCCGTCAGTACCCCAGTCTGCGCGCAGAAAACCGGTTGGATCCACGGTTTGAATTCGTGGTTTTCCAACGCCAGACTGATGGCTTCAGGCGTGACGATATGGTGACAACGGTTATCAGGGATATAAAAATTATTTTTATTTCCCGTGCCACTGATGACTTGCGGATGATATTGAAAAAAGATATCCCGCCAGAAGGTAATATCACTCTGGATGCCTAGTTTTTCATACAGCTGCTTCTTTTGATGTGAAATTGTCTTTGCACTGCGATTTCTGTACTGTGAGATTTCTGTAACCGACATTCCCTCCATTAGCAGCTTGAGTAAAAGCCGTTCTTTTTCGGACACGATACCAGGCAACGTCAAATTCACCGTTGCCCCGAACTCTTCCAAAAAAACACTCAAATCATGCGAAGCCATCGAACACACCTTGATTAAATCTTGTGCGCCAGCTAAATCTGCGAGTCTTCACTCTGACTGATAAAGCTGGCTGCAAGAAAATGACACAGAGAGCCGAATTATCTCCCGTTCGGCTCTCTCTCCTTTTACTCATTATTCAGATCAGAATTGCCACTTAATGCCAACCATTGCAGAGGTGTCATTATATCCCCTATCGGCAACCTGAACGCCCACATTCCCCCAGACATTCAGGTTGGCATTTAGCTGTCCTTCCACCCCGGTTTTTATCTCAGCAATATTTCGGGCTCCATCCTGAGTGACGGACACGCCATCCATACTGGTGCTGAAATCCTTACTGTTATGCAGCCAGTTCACTTCTACAAACGGCTGGAACTCGCGGGATTTACCGTCATCCATTTTATGGTGGCTCTTCAGCCAGGTTTTTACGCCAAGTCGGGTTTGAACATTGCCATCACCGTTGCTATGAACGAGGGTTCCGTTGCTTTCGCGGTGCTTATCGGCTTTGACTCCCATCCAGGTAACCTGTGCTTGCGGCTGAACATACCATTCATTACGCGTTCCCTGGCTGCCATTAAATTCAGCTAATTTGTGTTTGTATCCAGCTTCCAGTGAAGCGGTAAATCCTTTTGATTTATAGGATTCACTTTGTAAGTCATCCCCTTTCACTGTGTTATCAAACCAGCTGTACTGCGCCCAACTGTCGAGATACGCGCCATTACGCGACTCGTCATCGGCATACCAGGTGGCATAGAGGCCGGTGCTATATCCGTTCACACTCGCTTTTGCACGATAACCGGTTCGCGAGGAAATGGTTTTGCTGTCGCTGTTGCCATATCCCGCCATGACCCCAACATGCCAGCTGTCGCTGCCGTTTTGGCTCCACTGCGCGACATCGCCTCCCAGTTGCAGAACATAGCGATTGCTTTGGGTTTTCAGCTGGCCGCTGCCATCACGCCATTTATTATGACCACCTTCATGGCGCATCCACATAGTGGTTTGTTTCTGCTCACCCGTCACCATGTCGGTATAGTACGTATTACCCAGACGCTCATGCAGACGCGTGGTGAACATTGTATTCGCTGCTGCAAGGTTCGCAATGTAGCTACCCGCCTCCGGTCGCAGGTCATTATCCACATTCAGATCCGGACCCGGCGTAGGTGTCGGGTTAGGGTTCGGCTCTGGATTCGGGTTTGGCTCCGGATTCGGCATCGGGTCTGGCTCCGGCTGCAGTTCAGGAGAATCACTGCCGCTGGTCAGATACCAGTTACCACTATTTGCCCCTTGTCCACGCGCGAGAGTGTAGTCATACGCCCCCGCAACGATACGACCAGCCTGAACAAATTCGCCCTCAGACTTACCGTCTACATGGATAAGTTCGATACCGTTAAGGGTTTTCGCACCTGTACCGCCAGCGTTATTCACCGTAACGGCAGTCGTGCCGCTAGTATCGCCCTCGACAACCAATTTATCGGTTACTGAGTCATCGCCATTCAGTACCGTATTCATTACTAGTTGACCGTTATTACCGTGGTAGTTCCCCTTCACCACTAACACATTGCCAGCTTGCTGTCCTGACATTCCGGTCATCAGCGTACCGTTGTTGGTCAGATTGCCGCCCAGGGTGTAATTCACAGACGCAGCCGCTCTTTTTTCAGTGCTATTATTCAACGCCAGGGTACCGTTGTTCTCAACGTTTGCGCTACCCAATCCCTGCGCATGACTTACCAGGACATTAGCCGAATTAGCAATGTTCACATTCGCCGTCAGGTTGCTGTTATCGCCCGCGATGTCCAGCGTGCCGCCCTGAATATTCAGCTCTCCGCTCCCCGTTAACGAACCGGTTGAAGTGCCCCCGTTGGTAACCGTCAGACTGCCGCCATTTAAGCTCAGCAGTGAATCGGCGCTGCCATTGAGCGTGCCCACGGTCTGGCTGTGACCATTCATATCCAGTTCAGTCTCTGCCGCCAGACGCAGTTCATGGGTATTACCCAACACGTTATCGTTATTCAACAAAAGCGTCCCACTGCGCAGATCGGTAACACCGGTATAGTCGTTGTCTTTGTTAGAAAGCGATACGGTCTGACCCTTCTGGCTGCTGAATGCCAGGTCACCACTGCCGGTAATCTTTGCGCTGAGATCGGCGGCATTCTCGCTTTTACCGTTAGAGCTCAGCACCAGAGCATCGCTGTCGGTAGCGTGTAAATCAAGCTGGGTCAGGCCGTAACCGATATACAGACCGTCATTGTTTACCCCACTCGTCAGACGATAGTCGTAAGTGCCGACGGCCGCTTTTTGCCCATTCTGCTGAATATCACGTTGGGCGCTGCTGGAGAGGATTTGCCCATTTTTATCCTGCAATTGCAGATTGCCCGCATCGCCCAGAACTTCCGCACCTTGCGCATCAACCAGCTTAATGGCGCTGTTACCATCATCGACTTCAGTGAGCGATAACGCAGAGTCAATATCACGAGATACTGAGCGGACAACGTCACTGTCAGAAACCTGAATCACACCCTCGCCGCGCAAATCCAGCGTTTTACTAACGTTGACCGTCCCTTCTGTCATCTGTGCACCTGCTGTCAGGGCACCAAAATCAACGGTTCCGCCGGAGAATCCCAAAGTGCTAATGGAGTGAGCGCCCTTACCCACTGTTACCTGGCTTCCCTGACCCGCAGTGATCCCGCCTCTCTGCAGAAACTCAGCATTCTTTTCCAGGTTAAATGTCGTGTTCTGAAACGCCAGTGAACCCTGGAACCAGTCTGTATAAGCAAACTCATCGAAGGAGAATTCGTGATTCCCCATGTTTATTTCAACAATACCTCTACCTTGAAGATCGTTATCAAATACCCAATCTTTATTGGCATTGATTTGCAGTTTGCCATCAACATCCAGGTCCGCACGGCCGATGTTCTTGTCTTCAGAAATAACCGCGACAGCACCAGAAGCGACATCAATATATCCGCTGAATGCATAGTTATTGCCGGTCAGTGCCACTGTCCCACTGTCGATACTTATTGTACCATTGCCGGAAATCTTATTGGCAAAGGTCATGCTATCGTCAGCCTTCAGGTGTAATTTCCCGCGGTTGTTGATCTCTGCTGTACCTATATTTTTGGTGATCCCTAAAGCGCCATTTTGCTCAATTTTGACTTTACCACTAAAGGCAGAGTTATCACCGGTTAAGTAAGTCGTGCCATTGAGCGCATTGATATAGCCCAGGCCCTCGCTGCCACTGACAATATCCGCGGAAATAGTCGCGTTTTTATCCGTGTGGTTTAAGGTGATTTTCTTATCGGATGTCTTTGCCCACACAAACTCAATTTTTTCGGCATCAATAATCCCTGCAGCCTTCGCAGCACTTCCTTCCTGTGCATCTAACGCTAACTCAGAGTTGGTGCTTAAACTAATTTTCGGTGCGGATATTTTACCTCCATCTGATACGACTAATGTTGTATCAGAACGTTGGTCGTAATAACCCAGGCTAATATGTTCACGAGCATTAACTTCACCACCGTTATTAACCGACAGGAACTGATTACCGCCATATCCGCCGTAAACGCCCATAAAGAAGGTCCCTGCATTTACCTGACTACCTTCGCCGCTTACATTCCCCTGCGTATAAGTCAGACGACTGGTGCCCTTAACATGAATTTTGCCGCCATTGGAGACATTAAAATAGCCTTGATCATGTCTCATGCCTGAGTTTGACTCATACAAATCATCAGCATATAACTCGCTGCCAGCATTGGAGACATTCAGGAACCCCGTACCTTTCAGCAAAAAGTTAAGCGGGCCATTGATTGTTACCTTTCCTCCGGTAATATCCAACCCACCACCAGAAGCGAGAGTCAGACGCGGACGGGAAGTATCTGTCGTATTGATTACCAGATTGGCATTGTCAGTCACCGTAATACGGTAATCGATGCTCTGGTTCTCTTTGCCAAAATCAATAGTTTTATCCTGGTTTACGATGACATCATCGGCGAATACCAGAGATGAATATAAACTTATCGCGCTAATTAAAACAGCCCGGGACTTTTTTCCTTTTACTCTGCTCCCCAGCTCAGAGCAGACGCTCCAACAGTTACGGGACCTGTTCCACTTTAGCCGATATATTTTATTCATCACAATCTCCAGCAATACATCCAAATAAAACCAAGATTGCATAAACAGCAACGCATTAAATGCCATTCTGGTTACTGTTCATCGCATATAAAAATTCAAAAATTTTGCATAGCATTGGCAACCACATATCTGAGTATGTAGTTCAGAGGGTAATAAAATAGCAAGTTATTACTTAAAACTTATTTTAAGTTAACACTCTTAACTTTATCATTACATTCCTCCCAGTCTCTAATACCTGCGCATTATATGTATCCAGGAACTCAAATCAACTCAAAATATAAACAAAAGCAAGAGGAATACATTTAATATACAGCCGATAAAAGCGGTAACTCTTATTAGGTATCAAAATATAAGAATCGTCTTATTAATAAATATATAACACTATAGGACTGAATCCATTCAGCTAATACAAAATAAAATCGTTAATTAATAAAATATAAAATCATGAAGTGATACAAGAGGAATTGCAGGATATGACATGACAATCATATATAATATATGCATAATTTTTTACAGCGAGTCAATGATTCCCGCGCCATATGCAGACATGGCGCGGTTTTATGCAAAAACAATCACGCGTCCGGGAACATCACGCTATGGCCCGGCGCTTCACGATGGAGATGAATAAAGTTAAGGTGCCGCTCGTACTGGTCAAGAATATCGGTGATCACCTGCTCTTTGCTGTAGTCCATCAGGTCGTTGCCCTGGCTGCCTTCTAACAGGAAGGTTTCCAGCCGGTAGTAGGTCGATTTACCGCTACGTGCGCGGTAGGTAAAGCCCGGCACCGAATATTGCTGCGGCCAAATCTGATAGACAAAGTTTTGTTCTTCGCCCATATGCACCAACAAATCCAGATGCCCCAACTGTTGTCCCTCTTCCGGCGGCAGGCTTTTTAGCTCCACGTACGCGCCGCGCAACCGCAGCTCCTGCGCCACTTCTTCCATTGCCGGGTAACAGACCGTCTCCATCATCTGTTTAGTGTAACGCGTGCCCGGATAATTCATCAGGCGCGAGAGACGTTTTTTCCAGCTCAGGCGATCCTGAAGCCCCAGCGGTCGCGGCGCGGTATCGCGGTTGGCACTTTCACGGCGGTAATCTTCTACCTTCAGAGATTTATACAACCCCGCCATCACGAAGAAGATCACAAAGCTGAACGGCAGCCCCATAATCACCGTGGTGTTTTGCAGCGCGGATATCCCGTTGGTCATCAGCATGCCGAGCGTCAGCAGGCCAATCGCCACCGACCAGAAGACGCGCAGCCAGCCGGGGGCGTCGCTGTTGATATCTTTAAGCTGCGAGGTGAAATTCCCCAGCACCAGCGCACCGGAGTCCGCCGAGGTCACATAAAACAGCAGGCCAGTAATGGTGGCGACGGAGGCGCTAAAGGTAAACGCCGGATACTGCGCCAGCAGGCTGTAGAAGCCGCGCTCCGGATGGACCATCGCTTCCTCGGCAAATGCCGCGCCGCCGTGGATGATTTCATACAGCGCGCTATTGCCGAATACCGAGAGCCATAACAGCGTGAAGGTAAACGGAATAATCAACGTGCCCAGCACGAACTGGCGAATGGTACGCCCACGCGAGATACGCGCCAGGAACAAGCCGACAAACGGCGACCATGCCACCCACCATGCCCAGAAGAAGAGCGTCCAGTTATTCATCCACTCAACTGGACGGTCGAAGGCAAAACTGTTGAGCGTCATGCCCATAAAGCGATTCACATAGTCGCCAACATTCAGCACCAGCGCATTAAGCAGGAACGAGGTGTCGCCCATAAACAATACGAACAGGATCAATCCCAGCGCCAGCGCAACGTTAAGTTCCGATAACACACGAATCCCCTTATCGACACCGGAGGTGACAGAGATCGTGGCGATTATCACCGACAAGGCGATCAGTGCCGCTTTTGCCGCCATCGAATCGGGAATATCAAACAGTACGCTCAAGCCATAGTTAAGCTGCACCACACCGATACCGAGCGTAGTGGCAATACCGAAGATGGTGCCGATCACCGCTGCAATATCCACTGAGTGCCCTATCGGCCCGTTAATCCGTTTACCGAAGATCGGGTACAGCGCCGAGCGGATGGTGAGCGGCAAATTATAACGATAGCTAAAGTATCCGAGCGCCATGCCCATCAGCGCATACATCGACCAGCCGGTTAAGCCGTAGTGAAACAGCGTCCAGACCATCGCCTGACGCGCGGCCTCAATCGTCTGTCCCGCGCCTTCCGGCGGCTGCATATACTGCGTTACCGGTTCGGCTACGGAAAAGAACATCAGGTCGATACCGATCCCGGCAGCAAACAGCATCGCCGCCCAACTCAGCAGGCTGAATTCCGGTTTGGATTGTTCTGGCCCGAGCTTCACCGAACCAAAACGCGAACAAGCGATACAGACCACAAAGACAATATAGAGCGTTGCCGCCAGCAGATAGTACCAACCGAAGGTTTTAGACACCCAGTCCAGCGTGCGGCCAATCCACAGGGCCGAGAAGTCGCGAAACAGGATCGTTGTCAGGGAAAACAACAAAATCAGTCCGGCGGAGGTGTAAAACACCACCGGATTGATTTTGTCCTTTTCCCTGCTGTGTGAAAGGTCTGTCATCCAGTATCCCCACTGTTATTGTTACCATTTAAAATCAAATTCGTAACAATTAAGACACATTTTATATTGAACGTCCAATCAATAACCGCTTTAATAGATAAACAACGCTGATGAATGGAGTGGCGAAAATGCCCAAATTGGGGATGCAGTCGATCCGGCGCAGACAACTGATCGACGCCACACTGGAAGCAATAAATGAAGTGGGCATGCACGATGCAACGATCGCGCAGATCGCCCGCCGTGCAGGCGTTTCTACGGGGATCATCAGCCACTATTTCAGGGACAAAAATGGTCTGCTGGAAGCAACCATGCGCGATATCACCAGTCAGCTGCGTGACGCGGTTTTGAATCGATTACATGCACTTCCGCAGGGCAGTGCAGAGCAGCGATTACAGGCGATTGTTGGCGGAAACTTCGATGAAACGCAGGTGAGCAGTGCGGCGATGAAAGCCTGGCTGGCGTTCTGGGCCAGCAGTATGCATCAGCCGATGCTCTATCGTTTACAGCAGGTCAGCAGCCGCCGCTTGCTGTCGAATCTGGTGAGCGAGTTTCGCCGCGAATTGCCGCGCCACCAGGCACAGGAAGCGGGCTACGGCCTTGCCGCGCTGATTGACGGATTATGGCTGCGCGCGGCACTGAGCGGCAAACCGCTGGATAAACCTCTCGCACACTCGCTGACCCGTCACTTTATTACTCAGCATTTACCCACCGATTAACCGAGGAGACGTGATGTCCCGAATGGCAGAACAGCAGCTTTATATACATGGTGGTTATACCTCCGCCACCAGCGGTCGCACCTTCGAGACCATTAACCCGGCCAACGGTAACGTGCTGGCGACCGTGCAGGCCGCCGGGCGTGAGGATGTCGATCGCGCCGTGAAGAGTGCCCAACAGGGGCAAAAAATCTGGGCGGCGATGACCGCGATGGAGCGCTCGCGCATTCTGCGTCGGGCCGTTGATATTCTGCGTGAACGCAATGATGAACTCGCAAAACTGGAAACCCTCGATACCGGAAAAGCGTATTCGGAAACCTCAACCGTCGATATCGTTACCGGTGCGGACGTGCTGGAGTACTATGCCGGGCTGATCCCGTCGCTGGAAGGCAGCCAGATCCCGTTGCGTGAGACGTCATTTGTTTATACCCGCCGCGAACCGCTGGGCGTAGTGGCAGGGATGGGCGCATGGAACTACCCGATTCAGATTGCCCTGTGGAAATCCGCCCCGGCGCTGGCGGCAGGCAACGCAATGATTTTCAAACCGAGCGAAGTCACCCCGCTTACCGCGTTAAAGCTGGCTGAAATTTACAGCGAAGCGGGCCTGCCGGACGGCGTATTTAACGTGTTGCCGGGCGTGGGCGCGGAGACCGGGCAATATCTGACCGAGCATCCGGGCATTGCCAAAGTGTCATTTACCGGCGGTGTCGCCAGCGGCAAAAAAGTGATGGCTAACTCGGCGGCCTCTTCCCTGAAAGAAGTGACCATGGAACTGGGCGGTAAATCACCGCTGATCGTTTTCGATGATGCGGATCTCGATCTCGCCGCCGATATCGCCATGATGGCAAACTTCTTCAGCTCCGGTCAGGTGTGTACCAATGGCACCCGCGTCTTCGTTCCGGCGAAATGCAAAGCCGCATTTGAGCAGAAAATTCTGGCGCGCGTTGAGCGCATTCGCGCGGGCGACGTTTTCGATCCGCAAACTAACTTCGGCCCGCTGGTCAGCTTCCCGCATCGCGATAACGTGCTGCGCTATATCGCCAAAGGCAAAGAGGAAGGCGCGCGCGTACTGTGCGGCGGCGATGTACTGAAAGGCGATGGCTTCGATAACGGCGCATGGGTTGCACCGACAGTGTTCACCGATTGCAGCGACGATATGACCATCGTGCGTGAAGAGATCTTCGGGCCAGTGATGTCGCTTCTCACTTATGAATCTGAGGACGAAGTGATTCGCCGCGCCAATGATACCGACTACGGCCTGGCGGCGGGCATCGTGACGGCGGACCTGAACCGCGCGCATCGCGTCATTCATCAGCTGGAAGCGGGTATTTGCTGGATCAACACCTGGGGCGAATCCCCGGCAGAGATGCCCGTTGGCGGCTACAAACACTCCGGCATTGGTCGCGAGAACGGCGTGATGACGCTCCAGAGTTACACCCAGGTGAAGTCCATCCAGGTTGAGATGGCTAAATTCCAGTCCATATTCTAACCAGGAGGTTTATTTGCAATTTGACTACATCATTATTGGTGCCGGCTCAGCCGGCAACGTTCTCGCTACCCGTCTGACTGAAGATCCGAATACCTCCGTGCTGCTGCTTGAAGCGGGCGGCCCGGACTATCGCTTTGACTTCCGCACCCAGATGCCCGCAGCGCTGGCGTTCCCACTACAGGGCAAACGCTACAACTGGGCCTATGAAACAGAGCCTGAACCGTTTATGAATAACCGCCGCATGGAGTGCGGACGCGGTAAAGGCCTGGGTGGATCGTCGCTGATCAACGGCATGTGCTACATCCGTGGCAATGCGCTGGATCTCGATAACTGGGCGCAAGAACCCGGTCTGGAGAACTGGAGTTATCTCGACTGCCTGCCCTACTACCGCAAGGCCGAGACTCGCGATGTGGGCGAGAACGACTACCACGGTGGCGATGGCCCGGTGAGCGTCACCACCTCCAAACCCGGCGTCAATCCGCTGTTTGAAGCGATGATTGAAGCGGGCGTGCAGGCAGGCTACCCGCGCACGGACGATCTCAACGGCTATCAGCAGGAAGGTTTTGGCCCGATGGATCGCACCGTCACGCCGCAGGGCCGTCGCGCCAGTACCGCGCGCGGTTATCTCGATCAGGCCAAATCGCGCCCTAACCTGACCATTCGTACTCACGCTATGACCGATCACATCATTTTTGACGGCAAACGCGCGGTGGGCGTCGAATGGCTGGAAGGCGACAGCACCATCCCAACCCGCGCAACGGCCAACAAAGAAGTGCTGTTATGTGCAGGCGCGATTGCCTCACCGCAGATCCTGCAACGCTCCGGCGTCGGCAACGCTGAACTGCTGGCGGAGTTTGATATTCCGCTGGTGCATGAATTACCCGGCGTCGGCGAAAATCTTCAGGATCATCTGGAGATGTATCTGCAATATGAGTGCAAAGAACCGGTTTCCCTCTACCCTGCACTGCAGTGGTGGAACCAACCGAAAATCGGTGCGGAGTGGCTGTTTGGCGGCACTGGCGTTGGTGCCAGCAACCACTTTGAAGCAGGTGGATTTATTCGCAGCCGTGAGGAATTTGCGTGGCCGAATATTCAGTACCATTTCCTGCCAGTAGCGATTAACTATAACGGCTCGAATGCAGTGAAAGAGCACGGTTTCCAGTGCCACGTCGGCTCAATGCGCTCGCCAAGCCGTGGGCATGTGCGGATTAAATCCCGCGACCCGCACCAGCATCCGGCGATTCTGTTTAACTACATGTCGCACGAGCAGGACTGGCAGGAGTTCCGCGACGCAATTCGCATCACCCGCGAGATCATGCATCAACCCGCGCTGGATCAGTATCGTGGCCGCGAAATCAGCCCCGGCACGGAATGTCAGACGGATGAACAGCTCGATGAGTTCGTGCGTAACCACGCCGAAACCGCCTTCCATCCGTGCGGTACCTGCAAAATGGGTTACGACGAGATGTCCGTGGTTGACGGCGAAGGCCGCGTACACGGGTTAGAAGGCCTGCGTGTGGTGGATGCGTCGATTATGCCGCAGATTATCACCGGGAATTTGAACGCCACGACAATTATGATTGGCGAGAAAATAGCGGATATGATTCGTGGACAGGAAGCGCTGCCGAGGAGCACGGCGGGATATTTTGTGGCAAATGGGATGCCGGTGAGAGCGAAAAAAATGAGTCGTGATTTGAACTGACTCAGGAACCGATCAGATTGAGAGTTACCGTTCCAGGTATGGGGACAGAATCGTTATATAAAACATAGGGGTAACTCTCATGCTTCATAGTGACAACCTCGCCAGCAAATTCTAAGCTGACTCGTTCAATCTCGCTGATGAAGGTGCTATGAATGCACTGATAAACCGCAGGTGAAATGCCACTCAGCTTAAGAATTACGCCGCTAGTGTTCCTGGCTATGGTGACTTGTTCACTCCCGCTCACGGTTAGCATATACGAAAAGGGTTCTTGTAACGAGGACAAAAATAAGTCAGACCAAAACAACGTGGAGCTTTAAACACAATTCGTATAATTTATTAACAGTGATTTATTTTTACTCTTCTTTAATTAATCATCATGCTTAAATATTTTTTAGCACAAGATTATCGCTTCGCTAACATTTTAGTTTACATTGATTTCCAATTGATAATAAAAAGTTGTTAATAAGTTTATGCGAAAAATAAAAATTGTTGAAATACTCTCCAGCAAATGAATCAAAAATAAACAAATTAATATTTACAAAAAGCAAAAAACTATTTAAGAGAACATCTTTAATTTATTAGCAGAACCCATCAATAATGATTTACTTACGACTAAAAAATATCTTACAACAATGTGTTATTGTAAATTAACGGGAATGATATTAAATTTTTATTTTCTACACCACAACTTCATTGAACGACAAAATGCATATAAAATCAATAAGATAAATAATAAAGACAACCTCATAAGAAATAACGTCAAATATCTCAAAACTACTAAACATCACTAAAACATTAGACGTAACACACATCCCCCACGCCCTGTAATTCATAGCTTTTATATTTATTTTTTCACATCAATGTAGATAAAAACACGCATTAAAAATGGCTTGTAGAAAAGCAGCACAATAAATAGTTCATATTTAGTCTATTGCGTAGAACTACTATTCAAAAAATCTTATTAATGAGATAATGAGATTACATCGATAACGTTCTGATTGCAGGCATACTTATCTGGGTGTGCCTCTCTTTTTTACAACTGTACACGGTGGCGTATGACGAGAAAATATCTCACACAGGATGAAGTCTACAGGCTGATGGATGCAGCCCAGAGCATGTCCTTTCCTGAAAGAAATCGCTGTCTAATTATGATGGCTTTCATTCACGGTTTTAGGGCCAGTGAACTTCTTGATTTACGTTTATCCGATATTGATGCATCAGGAAAACAACTTAATATTCGGCGGATTAAAAATGGTTTCTCGACAACACATCCTCTTCTTCCTGATGAATATAATTTGATCAAGTTGTGGCTTAAGCAGAGGAAGTTAATTGAAAACGGAGTTGAAGGAGACTGGCTTTTTCTCTCCCGGAAACGCCGCCCTATCAGCAGACAACATTTTTTTTCTATCATTCGTGAGGCTGGAAGACGTGCAGGATTAGCTGTAAAAGCACATCCTCATATGTTACGTCATGCCTGTGGTTTTGCTCTGGCTGACAATGGTGTCGATACCCGACTACTTCAGGATTATCTGGGTCATCGAAATATCCAGCATACTGTCAGATACACAGCCAGTAATGCTGCTCGATTTAAAGGGGTGTGGAAAAAAAAGCCTCGTTAAAACAGTATCTTCTGATTCAAAATGTCAGATTCCTACGTTTTCCTCAATTCTTCCATAAAAAAACAGCCCATTCAATTCAATAAAACACATAACATGTTGATATTTCTCGCTAAAGTAAAATAACCCCATGATTTGAAATGATTAACCGCCAAGGTCATACCAGTGATTAACTTTCACTCATGTTGTTAACATGCAACCAAATTAAAAACAATAAAAATCAAACAAATTAGATTTATATTCCAAGAAAATTAAATATTCAGGCAATTAAACCAAACCTGACATTTTGAATCAAAATGTCAGGTTTGGTAGCAATGGCGTGGACGAGTCTGAATGAAGAAGCCTCTGGTTATTATCAGTGCCTGTCAGTTCACCAGGCTGGCACTGGAGTCTCTCATCCCAACGGACAGGTATCTCGTGCGGGTGTACAGCAACGTCACTACAGAGGTTGAATTCATTTTAAAGACCTCCTGTGGCTACCTGTTAGCTGATATCCCTTCGCTTCCTTCGGGGGAGTTGGTTCTTCTGGCTTGTCTTGTCCGCTTGCGGAGTGATGCCGGGCAATGGCAGGTCTGCCTGACCGGTGACTCCGACTGGTTCGATAATGCTCCTGCTGCAAGTCTGTACTATGGCTTCCCACGCATAAGCACCCTGCTGACAGCGAGTCGTTATCAGAATCAAATTATCCGCTGGTTACTACGTCCTTTGCCCGGCGATATGAGTGATTTCTGGCTGCTGACTGCACGGGAGTTGAGCGTGCTTAAGATTCTGATGCAGGGCATGAGTTTCAGTGAGATTGCCCGTTATGAACAACGCAGTTCAAAGACCCTGCATGCGATTGCCACACGGGCATTAATGAAACTTGGACTGGGAACTCTGAGCGATTTCAGGCTGCTCTATACGGGATGCGGTGACAGCAGAGTGAAACGGAATATACGGCTACATGCAAGATATGTCGGACAACATTCCGCTCATCGACTCACTCAGTATGTGCAGAACATGGTATCCGGAATTCTTTATCCAGAGAAAGTTGCCGTTGGTGAATCAATAAATTCTGACGCCATATCCGGAAAAGTACTTTCCGGACAAAGAAAAAATATGTCTAAAAAAAGACCAGGATTGTTATGACACAGCAGCGTTGTTACTACCCCCCACTGCGGCGCATACGGACTCGCTACAGTGTAGGAGCCAAAATATTTCTACTGCTCTGGGCTGCAGGATTGGGAGGCACGCTGTACAGCCTGTACAGCGTGCTGGCGTACTGACATCTGTGAGGGAAGGATGCGTTTCGTTCTTTTCTGTCCCTCAGGAATCGTACCAGCGCAGTTCGTAGCTCTATCAACCGGTTCTGTCGGCAATGTTACCTGCATCAAAACAGAAGAGGAGTTACGCAATAAATTGCGGCACAGGCCACAGAGTGTCGTGATATCGGCAGGGCGACCTGCCGAATGCGCTGAAATGTGGTTCCGATTTTATCGGGATCACTCATTCGTGGTGGTGTTGTGCGTCGCGCCCTTTTTTCTGCCACCGGATGTGAGTATTTCTGGCGTTCTCAAAAACCTGAGGTTACTGAAACCAGGAATGTCAGTAGAGCATGTCATCAGTATTGCAAATACCTCTGGTGGGTTTTCAGGGCTGAAACATGCAGAAATTTTGCCAGTTATGGACAGTTACTCTGTCTTTATGAAAGAGGTGAATAACCGCACAAAGACAATCGTCATGTCAGAACGCTTCCCGGAAAAGCAAAAGAAGGTGTTGTCGTTGCTTCTTGCCGGACACAGCTGGGAATACAGTGCGCAGTTTCTCAAAACGGGGATAAGACAGATATGGCTTGCCGAGCAGTCGCTAAAAAAGCGTTGGGGAATACCGGACAGCATGTCATTGCGGGAAGCCCTGCTGCTGAGCAGCAATAAATTTCACGGTGATGGAAATGCATTGGAAAAAACGAATGCCATGACATTGCGTGAAAACGGAAATACCAACAGGTATTCCGTGGTGGTAAATGCAGGGACGCAGGCTTTATCTCTGCATAAATATAAATAAGTGGGAAATTGAAATTAGTTACCAGAATGGAGAATTTCTTCATGAAAAACAATAAGGCATTTTACCGCAGCGCATTAGCGACAGCTATTGTTATGGCTCTTTCTGCACCAGCATTCGCTGCTGATAACGCGGTATCAACTACACCGGTTACATTGGATAAAGATAAGACAACTCTGGATCAAGATGTTGTTATTAACGGTGATAAAAAGATTACAGCCGTAACAATTGAAACGTCAGATTCAGATAAAGACCTTAATGTTACTTTTGGTGGTCATGATATTACCGCCGCATCAACGGTAAACCAAGATTTCGTTGAAGGTGTAAAAGTTAGCGGTAACAAAAATGTTGTGATTAATGCTACAGGCTCCACCATCACAGCTCAAGGTGAAGGTACCTATGTCCGAACTGCAATGGTCATTTCTTCAACAGGCGATGTTGTTGTTAATGGCGG
This sequence comes from Escherichia sp. WS1152, assembly GCF_046487665.1. Taxonomy (NCBI): domain Bacteria; kingdom Pseudomonadati; phylum Pseudomonadota; class Gammaproteobacteria; order Enterobacterales; family Enterobacteriaceae; genus Escherichia; species Escherichia sp. WS1152. The sequence goes on from NZ_JBJQJA010000008.1 coordinate 205,400, forward strand.
TAACTTTGTTGCAAAAAATGAAAAAAGTAGTGCGACAGGTATATCTCTGGAAGCGACCACGGGAAATAATTTAACGCTAAATGGTACAACCATAAATGCTCAAGGTAATAAGAGTTCCAGCAACGGCTCTACGGCAATTTTTGCTCAAAAGGGTAGCGTATTGAATGGTTTTAACGGTGATGCAACCGACAACATTACCCTTGCTGGATCAAATATTATTAATGGCCGGATTGAAACAATACTTATTGCCAAGGAGAATACGGGAACTCATACAGTCAATCTGAATATTAAGGATGACTCAGTAATTGGGGCGGCTAATAATAAACAAACAATTTATGCCTCTGCTTCGGCACAAGGAGCAGGTTCAGCAACGCAAAATTTAAATTTATCTGTCGCCGATTCAACCATCTACTCTGATATCCATACCCTTTCTGCAAGCGAGAATTCAGCCGGTACCACAACAAATGTAAACATGAACGTTGCCCGCTCTTACTGGGAAGGTAATGCTTATACCTTCAATAGCGGCGATAAAGCGGGTAGTAAACTGGATATAAATCTTTCCGATGGTTCAGTCTGGAAAGGCAAAGTTTCAGGGGCAGGAGATGCCAACGTATCTCTGCAAAACGGGTCTGTCTGGAATGTTACGGGATCCTCAACTGTTGATGCTCTGGCAGTAAAAGACAGTGCGGTTAATATCACGAAGGCTACAGTCAATACTGGCACGTTTGCTTCTCAAAACGGCACGCTGATTGTTGATGCCTCTTCTGAAAACACCCTGGATATCAGCGGTAAAGCGAGCGGTAACTTGCGTGTTTACAGTGCGGGTTCATTGGATCCTATCAATGAACAAACGGCATTTATTTCTACCGGCAAAGACAGCACTCTAAAAGCCACAGGCACAACGGAAGGTGGTCTGTATCAATATGACCTGACACACGGAGCTGATGGTAACTTTTATTTCGTAAAAAACACGCATAAAGCATCCAACGCCAGCTCCGTGATTCAGGCAATGGCAGCAGCTCCGGCTAACGTTGCTAATCTGCAGGCTGACACTCTCTCAGCCCGTCAGGATGCTGTCCGTCTGAGCGAAAATGACAAAGGTGGCGTATGGATTCAGTACTTTGGCGGTAAACAGAAACATACCACCGCGGGAAATGCATCCTATGACCTGGATGTAAACGGTGTAATGCTGGGTGGTGATACCCGCTTCATGACTGAAGATGGTAGCTGGCTGGCCGGTGTGGCGATGTCTTCTGCGAAAGGTGACATGACCACCATGCAGAGCAAAGGTGACACTGAAGGTTACAGCTTCCACGCTTACCTGAGCCGCCAGTATAACAACGGTATCTTCATTGATACTGCTGCACAGTTTGGTCATTACAGCAACACGGCAGATGTTCGCCTGATGAATGGTGGCGGTACCATCAAAGCTGACTTTAACACCAATGGTTTCGGTGCGATGGTTAAAGGCGGTTACACATGGAAAGACGGTAATGGCCTGTTTATTCAGCCATATGCCAAACTGTCTGCGCTGACTCTGGAAGGTGTGGATTATCAGCTCAACGGCGTGGACGTTCATTCTGACAGCTATAACTCTGTGTTGGGTGAGGCCGGTACGCGCGTGGGTTATGACTTCGCTGTGGGCAACGCGAGCGTTAAACCTTATCTGAATCTGGCCGCACTGAACGAATTCTCTGATGGCAACAAAGTCCGTCTGGGTGATGAGTCTGTCAATGCCAGCATTGACGGTGCAGCATTCCGCGTGGGCGCAGGTGTACAGGCTGATATCACCAAAAACATGGGAGCATATGCAAGCCTTGACTACACCAAAGGTGACGACATTGAGAACCCGCTACAGGGTGTAGTTGGTATCAATGTGACCTGGTAAGAATAAAGCAGTCGGTTCCCCTGTCGGCTGTTATACCCCCTGCAGGCAGCAGTATGCTGCCTGCAGGCTATAAATATCCAGTATTCATGATGCTGGTTTTTTGCTGATATTTAACCCGAACATTCCTGATACAGACTATTAATACAACCTTATCTGCGACAGATTTCATTTTCTGGATATATTATGAATGAACAAATCAAACAGGATATCGATCTGATTGAGATTTTATTTTATCTGAAGAAAAAGATTCGTGTTATCCTTTTTATTATGGCTATCTGTATGGCAATGGTGCTGTTGTTTCTGTATATCAATAAAGACAATATAAAAGTGATTTACAGCCTAAAAATAAACCAGACAACACCCGGCATACTTGTTAACTGTGATAGCAATAATAACTTTGCCTGTCAGACCACAATGACTGAAGATGTTATTCAGCGAATTACTACATTTTTTCAGACCAGCCCAGATGTCAAGAACAGAGAAATAAAGCTGGAATGGTCAGGAGATAAGAGAGATTTACCAACTGCTGAAGCGGAAATATCTCGCGTGCAGGCGTCTATTATCAAATGGTATGCGTCAGAATACCATAATGGCAGGCAAGTTCTTGATGAGATACAAACGCCTTCAGCAATTAACAGTGAGCTTTATACAAAAATGATATACCTGACCAGGAACTGGTCATTGTATCCGAACGGTGATGGCTGTGTAACTATAAGCTCACCAGAAATAAAACATAAATACCCTGCTGCCATTTGCCTGGCTCTGGGATTTTTTCTAAGCATTGTGATTTCTGTAATGTTTTGCCTTGTCAAAAAAATGGTAGATGAATACCAACAAAACTCTGGGCAGTAATAAACAGCATTCTGATAGAGAGTGCCTGTATAAAGCTGAAGTGACAATGACCGGGAAGGGAACCCGTTTTCAGGAATGGATGCCTGTCTTTTTCACTGTAAATATCCTGGCATTAGTAATGCCAGGATATTTACAGAAGAGGAGCATAACCATGACGGAACGGGGTTAAGTCAGGTTGTCCTTAACGCTATTTTCAACCTCGTATGCCTTCTTCAGGTTTATGTCCAGACTTCATACCTCTCTCAGCAATCCTCAATAATCAGATACACCGCTTTCACCGGACCATGAACCCCGACGACTTTGATAAGCTCAATGTCCGCCGTTGAGCTGGGACCACTGATGATGTTAATACATGACGGCATGCATTCACCGGCCTGCGCTTTCTGATGCAATCTTTCTGCGAGTTGCGCTACACGCGGCAGAATAGTGCTTTTACGCAGGATAAAAAGAGATGATTCCGGGAGCAGGCTCAATGAACGCCCACGCTCGGCGGCGGAAAAAAGAACCACGCCTCCCGATTCGGTTAAACCATATTCAGCATACACGACACCCACTTTAGCCTGCTCTGCCTGCGAGATATTCTCGGCACCTTTCGCCGGATCCCAAACAACGGCATTGCATTCCTGCTGCAAACGTTCGCTAATCCCTAATTCCTCCAGCCTCGTGTCACCGCTAATCACGACCGACTGATCTCCCAGCTCTTTACACAGTCGTATTGCAGCTTCTGCCGCCTTCGCCTCGCTGGTCAGTTCACAGCGCGTCAACATAACATCGCTGGCAAACTGAATAAACGCGTCACAGCGCTGCTGTTGGTTAAGTTCGGTAAGCCGCTCGTTAGCATAGTTGTTAAGCGGCGCATCTTCTGCTTGCGGTTCAAGTCGCAGCGGGCGACCCAGTGCCTGAGCAACGTTATTCAAAAATTCGCCTCGATTATCCATTCTTTTTCTCCTGCGCCTGATGTTTCTTAAACCAACTACGGAAACTCTCTCCGTCAGCTTCAGGAAGATCGCGTGCTTCCATCCAGTCGCTAATCGCGCCAAATTTGAGTGGAGTTTTGCCGCCATTGATAAACCAGCTTGCCGCATGAGCGCCGGCCATCATCCCGACTTTCCACAATCCTGGATGACTATTGGCATAAGCGAACATTTTTATCGCCCGTTGCTCTGCTTTTGCGGTGATCCCTTTTTCAGCCATCACCCGACGATGACGCAAAATCAGTTTTGACAGCGGAATACGCACTGGACACACGTTGTCACAAGCTGTGCATAAAGAGCAGGCGTAGGGTAAATCTTTAAAATCTTTATAGCCGCCAAGTAGCGGAGAAATCACCGCACCAATTGGCCCTGGATAAATAGAGCCATATCCATGACCGCCAATATGGCGATATGCCGGACAAGTATTCATACAAGCCCCGCAGCGAATACAGCGCAGCACATCCCGAAATTCAGAGGCCAGCACCTCAGAACGCCCGTTATCGACAATAACCAGATGAAACTCTTCAGGACCATCAACGTGCCCCGCTTCGCGCGGTCCTGTCAGCCAGGTGTTGTATCCCGTCAAACGTGCACCAACGGCACTGCGCGCCAGCATGGTGATCAATACATCTACCTCGGCAAACGTGGGGGCAATACGCTCCATTCCCATCACTGCAATATGCGTTTTAGGCAGCGTGGTACACATTCGCGCATTACCTTCATTGGTCACCAGGCATACCGAACCTGTCTCTGCCACCGCGAAATTACAGCCGGTAATACCTATTTCAGCACTGAGGAAATCTTCGCGGATTTTTTGCCGGATGAATAAGGTCATCGCTTCAGGCGTTTCCGGCCCCTCATAGCCCAGACGTTCGTGTAGCACTCGACGGATCTGATGGCGATCTTTATGAATTGCCGGGACCACAACATGAGATGGCGGATCTTGATCCAGCTGGAGAATATATTCACCCAGATCGGTTTCAATCACCTGAATGCCAGCATCCTGCAACACATGATTGACACCAATCTCTTCGGTCACCATCGATTTAGATTTCACCACCTTCCGGGCATTTTTGCGTTGGGCAACCTGTAAAATGTAGCGGGTAGCGTCTTCTTTGGTTTTTGCAAAATAGACGTGACCGCCGTTTTGCGTCACTTTTTCTGAGAGCTGGTACAGATAAGCGTCGAGATTACTCAGAACATGATCACGTATCTGGGCGGCCCGATCGCGCCACTCCTCCCAGTGCCCCAATTCATCGACCATTTTTTGCCGATTTGCCCCAATACGCTGCTGCGCGTTTGCCACCGCTTTGCGCATGATCGGATCTTCAATTTGCTGACGGATGCGTGTCTTAAAATCTGTATTACTGGTTTTGATCGACATCTTTATATCCTCAGCGGCTCATCAACACTTCAGCAATATGCATCACTTTGACTTTCTGCCCTTCCCGTTGTAATCGCCCACTGATGTTCAGCAGGCAACTCACGTCAGCACCAATTAAATACTCAGGGCGGACTTCCATCAGGTGCGCAACCTTTTCTTTCACCATCTCGCCGGATATTTCGGCCATTTTGACCGAGAACGTGCCGCCAAATCCGCAGCAGGTATCCTGTTCAGCAAAGGTCAACAGCTCCAGTCCACGCACATTTTTCAGCAGCGTAAGTGGCTCGTCCTTCACCCCCAGCTTACGGGCCAGGCTACAAGATGGGTGATACACCGCTCTCCCTTGCAAACTGGCACCGACATCGACTACCCCTAATTTATTAACAATAAAAGAGGTGAGATCCTGCATACGCGCGGCAACCTTTTCGGCTCGTGATGCCCATTCAGGTTCATCCGCCAGATACGTCGGGTAACTTTTTACGGCATAGGTGCAAGAGCCAGCTGGTGAAATAATGGGATCGTCGTTATCCTCCAGTGCGGCGATCAGATTTTTCATCCCTGGAATCGCTTCTTTGATATAACCACTATTGATCGCAGGCTGACCGCAGCATCCCTGTTTCTCCGGGAAATTTACACGACAGCCGAGTTTTTCCAGTAGCAGCACGGAGTCTCGTGCCATTCTTGATTTCAGGGCGTCACCAATACAGGTGACAAAGAAATTGACATTCACAACTAATACTCCATTACTTCATGCCCATTTATTCCCGATGGTTCCCCCCTTCCGGGGGATCAATCATCAATAAATATGGCATTCTTTTTTAATTGGCTAGCAACATACCACCCCTCATTTGTATGACAAATGATAATCTTTCATCCAAACTTCAAATGCAATAACTAATTTTATTTCTTTCGGCATCGCTCACATTTTATGGGGAAATCGACGATCATTTTTGGCATAAGAAATCCATTTAAAAATGGCTACATCCCTTATACCTATTCAGAGCTACTTATTCAGGGGTTATTGAGATATACACTGATGGTGTACAAAAAAATCACCGACAATAATCACGTATCAAGTAATAGTCGGGATTTTATTTAATTGAAGCAATTTAGTTTGCATTTTTATTTAAAAACTGAGCTAGAGTCCATCAGAAAAAAAATATATAAAGCCCAAACCACCGTTGGAAATAGAAATAGTTGAAAGGCTCACAACTCCCGGAATGCGGATTATCTTTGCCCTGATTTCTGGCGGTTTTATTCAGGGTGCAAGCTGTCTGACCCTTTCCCGATATTCTCCCGGGGTACAACCAAACTCGCGAACAAACGCCTTGTGAAAAGATGATTCACTGGCATAGCCTACTGACTCAGCGATCACCACAACAGGGAGCATTTCCCGGGAAAACATCTGGGCCGCTATTTGTAGACGCAACTTTGTTAATACAGCCAGCGGCGTGGTTCCGGAAACATCACGGAAAAGCTGGGCAAAATTTGCCCGGGACATGTGGGCGATGCTGGCCAGCGATTCGACGGTCCAGGCGTGTCCTGGCATTTCCAGCATTTGCTGTATTACCGCACCAAGACGTGGATGCAGAAGCAAACTGAGAATGTTTTTCTCAGTATTAACCTGTGCAATCCACTCACGCACCGCGAGGGTAAAGAATGTAGCGCAGATCTGGCTACACAGAGCATCCATTCCCGGCATTGCCGATCTGGATTCCTGTTGTAAAAACGGGATCGCCTCCCTCAGCCAGTTATATTCCACGCTGTGGTTAACCGGTGCTAAAAACAGCGTTTCCGGCAAAGACGTTAAAAAATAACGCGCCGAATGTTGCAACCGAAGAGTGCCGCAGACAATACAGGTCGATTCATTATCGACATGACTCAGGCGATGAGCTGAATTTTGTGGTAGCAGGACCACATTTCCCGGGCGTAATGTAAAAATCTCTCCCGTCGGCATTTCCAGCTTCGCCGCTCCTTGCGTTAACGCATGCCAACGAATAACCGATAATTCCCCGGCACCATGTGGAAGCTGCCAGTCACTTCCTAACACGCAATTCTTATCGATCGTTCCTTGTGGAGCGTTAAGCATCAACAAACGGCTAAGGGCATCCATATCAGACTCCTGAGTGGTTTTTGATTAGAAGCACCAACAATCTTAGTAAATAACTAATCTAATACCATCAAATAGTTAATCATGATTTTTGTTTTGTGATTCTGATTAAGAAAAAGAAAATACCAGACGATAAGACAAAATATCAAGCGTTGTGAAGAAATGTTATTTGCTCTTTTGCGTCTATAGTCATGATGTCAAATGAACACGTTTCGACAGGAAATCATCATGAATAAATATCAGGCAGTGATTATTGGTTTTGGCAAGGCTGGAAAAACATTAGCCGTCACGCTGGCAAAAGCAGGTTGGCGAGTGGCTCTCATCGAACAATCAAATGCAATGTATGGCGGGACCTGTATTAATATCGGCTGCATCCCAACCAAAACATTGGTTCATGACGCACAGCAGCACACAGATTTTGTCCGTGCCATACAGCGTAAAAATGAAGTGGTTAATTTTTTACGTAATAAGAATTTTCATAATCTTGCAGATATGCCCAATATCGACGTGATCAACGGCCAGGCGGAGTTTATCAATAATCATAGCCTGCGTGTTCATCGGCCTGAGGGAAATCTGGAGATTCATGGCGAGAAAATTTTTATTAATACTGGTGCACAAACCGTGGTTCCGCCAATTCCTGGAATTACCACCACGCCTGGTGTATATGACAGCACCGGATTACTTAATCTAAAAGAATTGCCTGGGCATTTAGGTATTTTGGGCGGCGGATATATTGGCGTTGAGTTCGCCTCTATGTTCGCTAATTTTGGCAGCAAGGTAACCATTTTAGAAGCAGCTTCGCTGTTTTTGCCTCGGGAAGAACGGGATATTGCTGATAATATCGCGATGATTTTACGCGATCAGGGCGTCGATATTATCCTCAATGCCCATGTGGAGCGAATCAGTCACCATGAAAATCAAGTGCAAGTGCATAGCGAGCACGCCCAACTGGCGGTGGATGCACTGTTAATAGCTTCCGGTCGTCAACCGGCTACCGCTTCGTTACATCCAGAAAATGCCGGTATCGCAGTAAACGAGCGCGGGGCAATTGTCGTTGACAAGCGATTACATACCACCGCAGACAATATTTGGGCGATGGGAGATGTTACCGGCGGGCTGCAATTTACTTACATATCACTGGATGATTACCGCATTGTACGTGATGAGTTACTGGGTGAAGGCAAACGTAGTACTGATGATCGGAAAAATGTGCCTTATTCCGTATTTATGACACCGCCCCTGTCCAGGGTTGGTATGACAGAAGAACAAGCCAGAGAGAGTGGTGCTGATATTCAGGTGGTGACATTGCCTGTAGCTGCAATTCCGCGCGCCAGAGTGATGAACGATACCCGTGGGGTATTAAAAGCGATTGTTGATAATAAAACCCAACGTATATTAGGGGCATCACTGCTGTGTGTTGACTCCCACGAGATGATTAATATAGTGAAAATGGTGATGGATGCCGGGCTGCCTTATAGCATATTACGCGATCAGATATTTACTCATCCGTCGATGAGCGAATCACTCAATGATCTATTTTCATTAGTCAAATAAACTCAAAATCAGACGCCAGAACAAATATTCTGGCGTCTCAGAGAAAAGAATCTTATTAATTCCCTGTTACTCTATAACTTCTTAATCACTTCATTGATGGTATTTTATATGTTTAAAAAATCCGTTTTATTTGCAACACTATTATCTGGCGTTATGGCATTTTCCACCAATGCAGATGATAAAATAATTCTGAAACATATCAGCGTCTCGTCAGTATCAGCATCACCGACAGTTCTGGAGGATGCCATTGCTGATATAGCCAGAAAATATAATGCTTCATCCTGGAAAGTCACATCGATGCGAATTGATAATAATTCAACCGCAACAGCAGTATTGTATAAATAAGGATGTTCACAATGGAAAAATACCTGCACCTGTTAAGTCGGGGAGATAAAATTGGCCTGACATTGATTCGTCTGAGTATTGCGATTGTTTTTATGTGGATTGGGTTATTAAAGTTTGTCCCTTACGAGGCAGACAGCATTACACCATTCGTCGCAAACAGTCCACTAATGTCGTTCTTTTATGAACACCCGGAAGACTATAAACAGTATCTGACTCACGAAGGCGAATACAAACCAGAAGCAAGGGCATGGCAATCGGCCAATAATACCTATGGTTTTTCCAACGGTCTTGGCGTCGTGGAGGTGATTATTGCTCTGCTGGTTTTGGCTAATCCTGTCAATCGCTGGTTAGGTTTATTGGGAGGGCTGATGGCATTTACCACACCGTTGGTAACACTCTCATTTTTAATCACCACCCCGGAGGCATGGGTACCCGCATTGGGTGACGCTCATCATGGTTTCCCTTATTTATCCGGTGCTGGTCGCTTGGTATTGAAAGATACTCTGATGCTGGCAGGTGCTGTCATGATAATGGCAGATTCGGCGCGGGAAATTCTTAAACAACGCAGTAATGAATCCAGTTCAACGTTAAAAACTGAATATTGATAATCCGAACACTGTCTGTTGTTCACTTTTTCAGGCGTCAGGCCCCCTTTCTGATGATGAAGCCTGACGCCATATTACCGGAGATATGACAGAGTGAAGATCAATATCACTCCCCTGTTAAAAGATTCTTGTCGTCTCAGGTAAAATACATGATTAATATCAATCATGTATTTTTACAGCAAGACAACCACGAACAAATTCAGGATTAAAATGTTTTACCGACTCCCCAACATAACCCAAATCAAGCGAACTAATTTGTGCCATTTCTTTCTCTGTCAGTGAGAAATCCCAGATAGCAAAATTTTCTTCGATACGCTGTTGATGTGTCGATTTCGGAATAACGACCACTCCCCGTTGAATATTCCAACGCAGAATGACTTGAGAAATCGATTTTTGATGGGCATCTGCAATACTCTGAAGCAGATTATTTTCAAAGGGTTTATGTCGTCCACCACCTAACGGAGCCCATGCTTCAGGCTGCACGTTATAATACTTCATGGTTGCCAGCGCCTCTGGTTGGGCAAAATAGGGATGCAACTCGACCTGGTTGACCATCGGTTTAACTCTTACCGTTTCACAAAAGTTCGCCAGAACATGAGGATAGAAATTGGAAACCCCAATCGCTTTTAATTTGCCCTCTTCATAGGCATCTTCGAGTGCACGCCACGCACTGAAATAATCGCGCATAGCCTGATGCAATAAATAGAGGTCGAAGTATTCTAGTCCCGATTTTTTTAATGATGCTTCAATACCTGCTGCTGCCGTATCCTGATTCAACATATCCTGCACCCACAATTTAGACGTTAAAAATAACTCTTCTCGGGTACATAAACCTTCGGATATAGCTTCACGAACGGCTTCACCGACGGCATCTTCATTACCGTATACCGCTGCAGTGTCGATGAGTCGATACCCCGTGCGGATAGCGTTCAACACTGACTGTTTGCACACGTTTTTATCGGTAACCTGAAAAACACCAAATCCCATCATCGGCATTTTCAGATTGTTACTTAATACGGAAAATTCCACTGTCAGTCCCTCCATTAGGCATGAACAATGAGTCTACGTTAAAACGTAACCTCAAATTAGTATGTGGATTTTGATATCACTTATGCAAAAAATTCATTAATAATGTAGGACTGAAACCTCTCTATTTTCGGGGCAACGAAGCAGACGCTACCAGTGCTTTTGCCTTGGGCCTTGCTGTTTTTGATACACTTAGGGCCCAGGGCATAACGAAAATGTGCGATATGACAAAGAATTAACGGAGAATGTGATGATCAGGCAGAAGATTCTACAGCAGCTCCTGGAGTGGATTGAGTGCAATCTTGAGCACCCTATTTCAATCGAAGATATCGCACAGAAATCTGGCTACAGCAGACGCAACATCCAGCTTCTGTTCCGAAATTTCATGCATGTGCCTTTGGGAGAATACATTCGCAAACGAAGGCTTTGTCGTGCCGCCATTCTTGTCCGGCTCACCGCGAAATCTATGCTTGATATTGCACTCTCTTTGCATTTTGATTCACAGCAATCATTCAGCCGCGAATTTAAAAAGTTATTCGGCTGCTCTCCCCGTGTATACCGCCACCGTGATTATTGGGATCTCGTAAATATCTTCCCTTCTTTTTTAATACGTCAACAGCAAAAGACGGAGTGTAGATTAGTCAACTTTCCTGAGACACCTATTTTTGGCAATTCATTTAAATATGATATTGAAGTGTCGAATAAATCACCGGATGAAGAAGTCAAACTGCGACGTCATCATTTAGCCAGATGTATGAATAATTTTAAGACGGATATCTATTTCGTCTCCACGTTTGAACCGTCAACAAAATCGGTCGATTTGCTCACGGTTGAAACTTTTGCTGGTACGGTATGTGAATATGCTGACATGCCAAAAGAGTGGACAACGACCCGAGGACTTTATGCCTCTTTCCGTTATGAAGGAAACTGGGAAAATTATCCTGACTGGGTGCGTAACATCTATCTGATAGAGTTGCCTGCCAGGGGGTTAGCCAGAGTGAACGGCAGCGATATTGAGCGCTTTTATTACAATGAAGATTTCGTAGAAAAGGATGGCAATGATGTTGTTTGCGAAATTTTTATTCCCGTTCGTCCGATTTAGCTGTCGCTATGTCTAAATGAATTTATAACGAGACTACTGTCAGGAAATTCAATAAATAATGGCGTTGAAGATGTCAACGCCATTATTGTTTATTAGAATGTTACTTTCATACTCTTAATATTATTTCATCGCCTCCTCGCCCGTTGCCGTATTGGCATCCACCGCGGTAATGGTCACCGTCACTGGCTTCATTTCGTACCCGCCATAGGTCAGGGCGTTAAATGTGAATGTATAGACACCAGGCTTGCTGGTACTAAATGTACGCGTGATTTTTCCGCTCACGAAATGGTCATTTTTCGACGGCAGGAACTGATAATCCTCCTCCGTCACCCCTTCCGGCGTCTGAATGTCGACCCACATATTCCCGCCAACGGGGTTATTTGCCGACATCAGGGTCACCTCCAGCTTCGCAGTCGATTTCCCATCCGCCACCAGAGATTGCATATCAGATGATGCGGTGAGCACCGCGTTTTTATCATCCGCGACGAATTTAGATTCGGCAGTTTTCGTTGATACCTGACCGTTGGTCTGACTCACTTGCGCCGTGAGTTTATATGTCGCCGCAACAGTAGTGGTGGCGGTGAAAATAGCCTGCCCTTGCTCATTCGTTGTCGCAGTGCCATTCGGTTCCAGGTTTAACGAAGCCGGGCTGGCAGTTAGCGTCACGTCGCTATCTTTCACCAAATTGTTATTGGCATCAGTCACCGTAACTTTATACGTTTGTTTGGCTTTGCCGTCCGCCAGCGCATAGTTGCCCATCACCTCAATACCGGAGACGGTTGCGGTAGCCTTATCGGCTACAAACGTTATAGTCTGCGTATCCGAAGGCTGGCTATTCCCTGCCGATGCCGTGATCTCATACGTTCCGGCAGTCACTGAAACCACCTGCAACTCGGCTTTCCCCTCATCGTTGGCTTTCACCCAGACATTATCGCCTGTAAGCGGCTTGACACCCCGGGGCAGATTAAAGGTCACCAGGCTCCCTGGAACAGGGTTACCATTTTTATCCTCAACGGTCGCCGTCAGCGTAAAGGCATCTTTGCCGTTTGCCACTTTTTGAACGGCGGTGTCTACCTGCAGGTTTGCCTGACCGGTGCTGGCATCCGCGTTGAATTTCACCGTGACCGTCTTCTGAGCACCATTCACCGAAGCGGAAATATTGTGTTCTCCCGCAACCGTTGACATCAGCTCAATGTCCACTTTCCCTGCCGCATTGGTTGTTACTGTATTCCCCGTCTTGCTGGTCACACCCTGCGGTAAAGTCAGCGTAACTTCTTGCCCCTGCAACGGGTTACCATAGCTGTCCACGACGGTCAGGGTTATCTGGTTCGCAGACTGTCCATTAGCCAGTTGGTTATTAAACTTCACTGTCATATCACGAATCTCAGCCTTAGATGCGTCACCTGCAACATTCAGCACCAGTGGCTGAGCAACGGCATTTTGGCCGTTCACTCGCGGCATCACAGACAACTGACCCGCGGCAGATCCCAGCGTTAAGGTCGACACGTAGACCCCATTACCTTTCTCTGTCCAGTTTCCTGCTGAAGGACGCTCACTCCCCGTGCTGGCGGCACCGCTAAACACTGGTGCATCTGGCTTCAGCCCGGTGACCGGGTTCCCGTACGCATCCTTCACGGTGAAGGTGAGTTCCGTCGTCGTTTTGACGGTCGGAGCCTTATTGTCCGCAACAAGCGTAGAGTTCGCTGATGACATCTCCCCGGCGATGACCGTCAACTGCGCGGCTTCGGTGGCTGCTGGCTGGCCGTTGAAGAGCGGCATGACGCGAAGCTCGCCCGTCTTTCCGCCTGTAGTCAACGTAGCAACATAGGAACCGTCACCTTTTTCGGTCCAACTGGAAACGGTCGCCCCTTCAGAGGCGGTCCCCGTCAAACTTGCCGACAACGCAAGACCACTGATAGCGTTGCCATGCGCATCTTTCGCCACCAGCGTCACGGTTGTGCTTTCGCCGGCTTTTACGTGGTCTTCTGCGACAGAGACTTTCGACTGGTTTGAAGATAACGCATCAGCCACCACGGTTACTTTTGCCGCATTTGCTGCCGCATTCTGTCCATTTAGCTTCGGCATAACTTCTAATTCACCCGCCGTAGAGCCGAGAGTAATCTGCGCAGTCCACGTCCCATCACCATTATTTGTCCAGCCCGATGCCGTAGAACCTTCAGCAGCGGCACCCGCTAATGACGGCGCTTCCGGCGTGAGGCTGGTCACAGGGTTGTCATAGGCATCTTTTACCGTCCAGATTGCCGTAACTGTACCCCCAACCACCGGTTTATCAGGATTCAGGGTGATGGACGAATGTGCTGCATCAAGCGGCCCGGCAACAAACTTCAGCGTTTGTTGTAATGTGCCCAGCTGATACTGCTCGCTGAAAGCACGCACAACAACGTTTCCGGCACGGGTCGAAGAAACCGTGGCGCTGTAAACGCCTGGTTTTATTTCCGAAATGGCACCAACGGTTACACCATTAGTGTCTTGCGGAACAAATCGCAAGCGGCTGGCTTCTCCCGTCACCGGATTACCCTCGGAGTCCACCGCAGTCAACGTCAACGTATAGGCTTGCTGACCATCAGCAACCACGTCACCTGACGGCTCGTTAGCGCTCAGGGTGGAGTTTGCCACATCCATCATCGTGGCCCGCAGTTCTGCAGTGACGGTTTTGCTCATGCCATCAACGCTAACAGTAATCGTTGCCTCACCTGACTGCGTTCCGGTAGTAAAGACAGACTGATACACCCCTGCTTCAGTTTCGGTGAACTCACCCAGTGTTGGCTTTGCCTGTGATTTAGTGGCCTTCAGGGAACGAGTCACAATATTTCCAGCCGGTTTGAAAGTTAGTTCAGTCTTGATCTGATCTTTCATGCCCGTGACTGGCTGGCCCTCGGCGTCGCGCAGAGACAGCACCAGCGGTTTTTGCTCATTACCGTTAGCAAGCATTTGAATACGGCTCTGACCGTCAAGCGTTAACGCCGTGCGATCGGCGCTCATACCTGCTCCGGTAATGACCACCTCTGTCTGCACGCGTTTTGAGGCATTGCCTTTGTTATCGTAGGCAACCGCAGAAATCGCATAATAATTGTTTTTACCTGGACGATAAGCCGGGAGCGTTACTTGCCACTGACTACCCTGACCGGTAATTTTGCCACCTTCAGCCAGTAATGACGGCGCTTCCCACTGCACATTTTTCAGTCCGTGAGTTGCTTTGCTGACCACAAGCCCCAGGGAAAGTGTCTGACCGCCCTTACCTTCAATACGCTCAGGCAGAGCAATACGGATCACCTCAGATTTGCGGTACTCAAGAACGATGTTGTTATTACGCTCAACCAGGTCATAGCGGCTGCCTGCCAGTACCCGACGCTCGCGAATGCTATCCGTATCGAGTTGTTTCGCCAAAGGTTCGCCAATTCGGTAGTTAACTTCCAGGCCAAAGCGAGTGTCATTCTCACCGCTCTTGCCCTGCTTATGCCCGGCGCTCAGTGTCAGAAGAGGCACTGGCGTATAGGTCACCTCGGCAGAAATCGCATGCGGGTCTTTCTGGCGCTTATCTTTACCAAACAGCCCGACTTCATCGCCATAATACTGTTCATACATCAGGCTTGCGCCAAGCTGCGGCCAGGCAGGTAAATAGCCCTCTGCGCGGATATCCCAACCATTCGCCGGGCGTTCCTGATAATCCTCAATATCCGGCGATTTTTTCCAGCCAGAAGCCCGAATATAACCATTGGCGCTCAGTTTCAAATAATCACGCCAGTATTCCGCACCAACACCAATGCGGGTATGACTACGGGATAAATCATGGTCGATAAAGGTGTTCACCCCCGCCATCCAGTCATTTCCTGAAAAATGACGCCAGCCAAAACCAATATTTGACTGAGTACGATCGTCGGTACGATGTATTGCTCCCTGAGTGAACAACATATTTGTTGGCGTATCATAAATCGGATAAAGCATTTCCAGCGAAGAATCCTTCAGCGAGAAATCTTTATCGACATTCAGTTTGACGCGCGCAGTACCGTATTTCCCGAGCCACTCCTGTATTTCCTGGTTAGCTTTAGCGGTGGCCATTCCGGTAATAAAGTTACGTGTCGCATCGCTATCTGGCTGACTGCTTAAAAATGTCCCGGCATTTGCGGCAAACGACGCGACATTTTTCTCCACGTTATTATCAGCAGTTACCGTAGTATTTCCCATGCTCAACCGTGGCTGAACCGCATGCTGCGCACGTGCCGCCATTACTGGGGTAAAGGTGACAGCGAGTGGAAAAAGAACCTGAACAGAGATATTTGCCCACGCCACGCAGCGGGCCAGAACTGAATAACGAAATCGTGGTTGTTTATGACCTGTTTTATAACGTGACATTGAGATAATTTCCTGATGAACGAATTAACGAACATAGGCAGACACAAATAATGGCGTCTGCTTGTCAGAAAAACCGGGGATTTCCCGGTTTCCTTTTCCGCAGAAAAGGAAATACCTTTATGTAAGAAAGTACACCGCCACCTAATATATCCAGTGCCTGTAGCCACTCATCAGGTGGTTGGGCGCGGGATTATATTTTTATTTATGGGTGAAAATTTAGCTTTTTGTGCAAGTCATTAAATAGATACTTAAGTTATATTTCTTACTCTGTGGACAGTGAATAATTCATTATTCAGAGTGAATAATAATGACCTACCTTTAATTAGCAACTATTGGAAATACGTCGAAGTAGGTATATACGCCAGGATAAACCGATATATTTTTTATGGATATTCATTTTCCTTTATCGGACTGTAAATTGCGGAGATATCGAACTTGCACTACCCATCGCAACACTCAAACAGATTTATGAATTTTGTTCATAACCCCTGACAAATCCTGCCGTCTAATCGAGCTTTTCCCTTTACGTTATGCTTCTCATGAACGATAACGGAAGGATAACACCATGCAAAAAGTAAAACTGAATAACGGTATTGAAATGCCCCTGCTGGGCTTTGGTGTATTTCAGATGACCGATGCCGCCGAATGCGAAAGAGCGGTCATTGACGCTATTAACACCGGTTATCGACTGATTGACACCGCCGCCTCCTATCAAAATGAAACCCAGGTCGGGAACGCACTGAAACAAAGCGGTATCGCCCGTAACGAACTCTTTGTCACCACGAAACTCTGGTTGCAGGATACCAGTTACGAAGGGGCCAAAGCCCAGTTCGAACGCTCTCTGAATCGACTGCAACTTGATTACGTTGACCTGTATTTGATTCATCAGCCTTACGGTGATGTCCACGGTGCCTGGCGTGCCATGGAGGAGCTGCAACAGGCCGGTAAAATTCGCGCTATTGGCGTCAGTAACTTCCATCCTGACCGACTGGCTGACCTTATCGCCTTTAATAACGTCGTTCCAGCGGTAAACCAGGTTGAAGTTAACCCTTTCAATCAGCAGCTACACGCCGTTCCGTGGATGCAAAGCCGTGGTATTCAGCCAGAAGCCTGGGCACCGTTTGCGGAAGGGAAAAATGGTCTGTTCCAGCATCCTGTTCTCACGGCAATTGGCGGGAAGTATGGCAAAAGCGTAGGCCAGGTTGTTCTGCGCTGGATCTACCAACGAGGCATTGTTTCGCTTGCAAAATCAGTACGCAAAGAACGCATGGAAGAGAACATCAACATTCTCGATTTTGAACTCAGTCCTGAAGATATGCTGCAAATTACCGCCCTGGATACCGCAACCAGCGCGTTCTTCTCTCACCGCGATCCCGCAATGGTGGAATGGCTGACTGGCCGCAAACTTGATGTTTAAGCCGCGATAAAAGAGGTATTCATTCAATGCAAAAACGTTATCTGGGTAAATCCGGACTCGAAGTCTCCGCCCTTGGGCTCGGTTGCATGGGCTTAAGCCACGGCTACGGACCGGCGACCGATACCCGTCAGGCTATCGAACTTATTCGTGCTGCGGTTGAACGTGGCGTCACCTTCTTCGATACAGCCGAAGTGTATGGTCCGTATCTGAATGAAGAAGTGGTCGGCGAAGCCTTAAAACCGTTTCGTGACCGCGTGGTAATTGCCACTAAATTCGGTTTTACCTTCGGCGATGATAATAAGCAGCAGATTTTAAACAGCCGTCCGGAACATATCCGTGAAGCCGTTGAAGGATCATTACGTCGTCTGAAGACAGATGTTATTGACCTGCTGTACCAACACCGTGTTGATCCGGATGTTCCTATTGAAGATGTTGCAGGAACGGTGAAAGACCTCATCGCAGAAGGTAAGGTCAAACATTTCGGCCTGTCTGAAGCGGGAGCACAAACCATTCGTCGTGCGCATGCGGTACAACCTGTCACCGCCCTGCAAAGCGAATATTCCATGTGGTGGCGTGAGCCTGAACAGGAAATTCTGCCGTTGCTGGAGGAACTGGGGATTGGTTTTGTCCCCTTCAGCCCACTAGGTAAAGGTTTCCTGACCGGGTCGATTAAGCCGGGAACCACTTTCGGCAAAGATGATTACCGCAGCACCGTACCGCGTTTCGCAGCACAAGCCATTGAAGCTAATGAAAAACTGGTCACCTTGTTAGGTGAACTGGCTGCGGAGAAAGGGGTAACGTCTGCACAAATCGCACTGGCATGGCTGTTAGCACAAAAGCCGTGGATTGTTCCCATCCCTGGCACCACTAAACTGCACCGGCTGGAAGAAAACCTGGCCGCTGCTGACATTGTTCTTTCGCAGAAAGATACGCAGCAGATAACCGAGGCGCTGGAAACAATTAAAATCGTCGGTGAACGTTACTCGCCTGAACACCAGGCACGCGTAGGCCGCTAATACCCAAACGGGTCCAGGAACAAAGGACCCGTTATTCGGTGTAGCGAAGCGCATCGATTAACAGCGCAAAAGCAGGCGGATGCTGCTTACGGCTGGGGTAGTAAAGATAATATCCGGGAAAAGTTGGACACCACTCCTGTAACACCTGAATAAGCTTGCCTGACTTTATATACTCCTGAACCATGTCTTCAGGGACACAAGCGATCCCAAACCCTGATAACGCGGCATCAATTCTTTCTGGCAATGGACTACACGTCAGCTGCCCATCAACCTTAACGCGAAGAGTTTTCCCTTCTCGCTCGAACTCCCAGTGGTAAAGTCCACCGGCAGTTGGCAAACGCATGTTGATGCAGCGATGGTTTTGTAGCTCGTGAGGCGTTTCAGGCGCAGGGTTTGCAGCAAAATACGCCGGTGCCCCCACCACAGCCATCCGCATATCTGGTCCAATTCTGACCGCAACCATATCTTTATCAACATTTTCACCCAGTCGTATCCCGGCATCAAAACGGCCTTCAACAATATCGACAAAACCGTTATCCACCACCAGTTCGACACTGATTTCGGGATACTTTCTGAGAAAAGATTTTAGCTTCGGCCAGACCAGACTTCGCGCGGCATGTTCCCCGGCAGATAAACGAATATTCCCGGAGGGCGTGCCGTTCTGTTGAATAAGTGACTCCAGTTCCTGTTCAAGCTCGTCAATACGCGGTTCAAGGCAGGCAATGATTCTCTCCCCCGCTTCTGTGGGAGCCACACTGCGGGTAGTCCGTGTCAGGAGGCGGATATTGAGCCTTTCCTCCAGAGCCTTCATTGCATGGCTAAGTGCAGACTGAGAGACGCCGAGTTTGCCCGCTGCTTTGGTAAAACTTCGCTCTCTTGCCACCACAAGAAAGATTTGCAGTTCGTTGAAGTTTTCTTTGAGCATTGGCGATTTCCTTGTAGAAACATCCTCTTCACAGACACTCATGAAGGGGGGGCATAGATGCTATTATTTTAGCCACATTATTAGTAACAATGATAATCTGGCTGTATCGAAAATAATTCTAAACTTTCAGGAGATTTATTATGAATAAACGTATCCTCACGATTGTGCCATTCTTCTTACCGATATTCTGACACATATCATCAATTTTCGAGTTTTACTCTTTTCTCCACCATAAAATCAATAAAAGCACGAACTTTAGAGGGCATTCTCATCCGTGATGAAACATAAATATAAAATCCAGGAAATGAAACAGCCCAATCCTCAAGAATCGGCTGTAACTTGCCCGCATTGATATGTTCAGCGATTGCAAAATCCAGATGTTGAATGATACCCGTTCCATTCAGCGCCATTCGTATCATGCTTTCGTCATCATTAGAAATATACTTACCTGAAACCTCTATTTCGAACTCTTCATTACCCCCCACAACATTAGAAAACTCCCATGCAGAGAGTGCACCGCTACTTTTATGCCGCAACCGAAGGCAATTATGGTTACTCAGTTCCTGAGGCGTTTCAGGAATACCGTGTTCTTTTAAATAATCTGGCGATGCCACAGTAACCAGTTTAATAAGCGGAGAAACAGGAACGGCAGTCATATGCTCATCCAGTCCTTGCTCAAGACGTATGCCCACATCACAGCCGTCCGCAATAATGTTAGATAAACCGTCATCCATAATGAGTTCTATCTTTGTTTTGGGGTAACGAGTAAGAAACTCGCCAATATGAGGCTCAACAAGCATCCGTGCTGCAACACGGGAGGAATTTATTCTCAACAGGCCTGTAGGTTCAAGTTGGGTATCACCAACATCTTTCAAAGCATCATCAATTTGCCCCAAAGCCGACACCAGCACTTCATACAGACGCTGTCCTTCCTCAGTAAGCGACATATTGCGGGTCGTACGGTATATCAGCTTGGTGTTAAGACGTTCCTCAAGAGATTTTAAATTCTGGGACAATGCGGCCCGCGTAATACCCATTTCAGAAGCGGCTCTGGAAAAACTGCCGGCACGAACAATCAGCGCAAACCAGGCAAGAGAAGGCAAAATTGAAGGCTCTATTTTCATCATTGTAAACCTTAACTTAACACTGTGATAGATATTAGACCATTGATGATAACCAATACAAGTCATACTATTACGCCGTTCTCGATATGAACACGAATGCCAGTTGCGGATAATAGAAATGATATTTAAATCTGTTTAGGCAAATCCCCGGAGCTTGAAATGAAAACTGTTTCGATAAAACACACTTACTGGGATATAGCTGCTGATATCTATTTCCCTGACGATTTTAATAGTGAAAAAAAGTATCCTGCCATTATCAGCGCCCATCCAATTGGAAGCTGCAAAGAACAGACATCGGGTAGTGTGTATGGTGCCGCCCTGGCAAAAGCTGGCTTTATCGTCATTGCTTTTGATGCCAGTTTTCAGGGAAGCAGCGGTGGGGAACCGCGTTATCTGGAAGATCCAACAATGCGAGTAAAAGACTTCAGCATTGTCGTTGATTACCTTACCAGCTTACCTTACGTTGATGCCGGGCGTATTGGTGTACTGGGTATTTGTGGTGGAGGTGGATATGCCATTAATGCCGCAATGACAGAACGTCGAATTAAAGCTATTGGTACTGTCACGGGTGCAAACTACGGGCGTCTTATGCGTGAGGGATTTACAGCGTTTAATCCTATCGGAGCACTCGAAGCAATGGCGCAACAAAGAACAGACGAAGCTAACGGCGCAAAACTTCGCGTAGATGATTTACTCCCCTCTTCTCCGGATGCAGCTCTTGAAGCGGGATTAACAGAAATAGACCTTTTTGAAGCCACAGAATATTATCGTTCGCCACGAGGCTATGCACCTAATGGGGTAAATCGTTCGCTATTCTCACATCAGACTGTTGCCGTGGGTTGGGATGCATTTCATCTTGCAGAAGTCCTGTTAACTCAACCAATAATGGTTGTGGTGGGCGATAGAGTGGGCGCATTTGGTGCCTACCGTGACGGCTGCGAAATTATTGGCCGCGCTGCTTCAAAACATAAAGAGCTGGTCGTGGTTGAAGGTTATTCACATTACGACCTGTATGATAAGCCAGAACCTGTGAAACAGGCACTCGATAAATTAATTCCTTTTTATAAAACACATTTATAATAATTTTACAGGGAGATCCCTTATCTCCCTGACATTTATCCTTTATTGACTACACAACAATAATAAAATTACTCAAAAAGAAATTTCATTAAAAAACAAAAAAGCAGCAACTCAATTATTAGAAACACTTTAAAGGGATTATAAATAAAGCCAGAACTCTTGGTTCCAAAGCTGGCAACAACTAACCAGTTAAAACATTCGCATCAAAATCAGATAAACATTTGAGGTATTGTTATGACAAATAAACACCCATCATTGTTTTCTCCTTTTATGCTGACAGAAAAAATAAAGCTACGTAATCGTATCGTTATGGCTCCTATGACGACCTGGTCAGCGAATCCTGATGGAACCATCTCTGAGCAAGAACTCGAATTTTATAAACGCCGCTCACAAAATGTTGGTTTAGTAATAACAGGATGTACCTATGTCACGCCAAGCGGCATTGGGTTTACTCATGAATTTGCCGCATATGACGACCGTTTCATTAACAGCCTTGAAAAGTTAGCAGCGGCAGCCCAAAGTGGGGGTGCTCCGGCTATTTTGCAGATTTTCCACGCCGGTAATAAAGCCATCCCGGAGCTTGTACCAAATAACGATGTTATTAGTGCCAGCGCATCAAGCGTAAAAAATGGTGACTTTATGAAGAGAGTGGTACAAAGCAGGGAAATGACTGAAAACGAAATTCAGGAAACCATTAGAGCATTCGGAGATGTCACAAAAAGGGCGATTAAAGCAGGTTTTGATGGCATTGAACTTCATGGTGCGCACGGATTCCTTCTACAGAATTTCTTCTCCCCTCTATTTAACCAGCGTAATGACCGATGGGGAGGAGATCTCGAAGGACGTATGCGCTTCCCGCTGGCCGTATTACAGGAAGTAAAAAATGTAGTCTATGAATATGCGACAAAGCCCTTTGCCATCGGTTACAGAATATCTCCTGAAGAATCTGCAACAGGGGGGCTGCGGATAGAGGATACTTATAAACTCCTTGATCGGCTCATTTCATCCGGTATTTCGTATATACATACCTCGCTGGTCAGTATTAACGATAGCTACCCTGTTGAGTCGCCAAATGGCCCCCGAACTATTGAATTGATTTTAAATCATATTGCAGGCAGAGTGCCGGTAATCGCTGCAGGTAAAATACGCACACCGTCTCAGGCTCAAGAAGCAATTTCCACTGGCCTGCCACTTGTTGCGATCGGTAAAGGGCTGGTGATAAATCCAGAATGGGTGACTTTAGCTGAATCAGGTAGAGGCCATGAAATTCAAACAACCCTTAATCCACAACTTGTTCCTGAATTAACCATTCCGGATAAACTATGGGATCAAATTCAGGCATCGAAAGGAACTGGCTGGTTTCCGTTAATGGATTAAATATCTATTACTCTCCCGAGAGTAAAACTATCAAATCAATGAGTAACCGATACAGCCTCACAAATTCTTTCAAATAATTAACCCGTCACTGCGGCACGTTCTCTCATAAGGCGTGCCTGCAGTGTAATCCAGTATGTATCCGGCATAGTTGACGGTTTAATAGAGCTCAATTCCTCGCCCAGGTTACCAACAACGATATCTTGTATAACACCCCAGGAGATACGACATTATGATGAGATGCGATATGCTCCTCAGCGCCAATTAACGCCAGGACTGGGCCAGTCTTGAGATCAGACTCATTCCCGGAACTGACTTCAGGCGACATATATCAATGACGTTGGTGCAATAAAAGATAGCCGATGTAATACATCTATTCAAATTTGTGATACATGTCAAAAAATTGGTTGACCAAACTCGTTATTTATATAAGGGCACTTACGAAGTGCGCTCTTTTTTAAAGCGAGGAAGTACCAATGAAAGAGAATAAAGTACAACAAATCAGTCATAAACTGATTAATATCGTTGTTTTTGTCGCAATTGTAGAATACGCCTATTTATTTCTCCATTTCTATTAATAACGGCAATAAACTGTTCACTTCAGTGATATTTAAAATATGCATCCTCTCCCTTTTTGTAAGTAATTATTATATCCGTGGGAGAGGAATACACGCTGTCAGGTAATCAATCATACTGCGATAAATCATCGGCCAGTAAAGTGGAGATAACCTCCATTCTCGAAAAATCCATACTCTCAGCGAAACTATCATCAATCACTCATCCAGGCGTTTATGGGAGCGTCGCCAATGGCTGTTAACAATGCCAGACTTCCCCGTTGCGGAAATTCCACATACCACTAATGGTCACAGGGATTGGGTGTTGAAATGATCCGGATGAGCATGTATCTTTATGGTTATGTTATAACATAACAGGTAAAAATGATGAAGCCCAATATCCATCCTGAGTATCGTACTGTGGTGTTCCACGACACCAGTGTTGATGAGTACTTTAAAATCGGCTCGACTATCAAAACAGACCGTGAGATTGAGCTGGATGGCGTAACGTATCCGTACGTAACAATTGATGTCTCTTCGAAATCGCACCCGTTCTATACAGGGAAGCTGAGAACAGTGGCATCAGAAGGAAATGTTGCACGGTTCACCCAACGTTTTGGTCGTTTTGTTAGCACGAAAAAGGGGGCATGATGAAAGTCCTTAACTCTCTGCGTACCGCAAAAGAACGCCATCCAGACTGTCAGATTGTGAAGCGAAAAGGACGGCTGTATGTGATTTGTAAATCTAATCCACGTTTTAAGGCCGTTCAGGGTCGTAAGAAAAAACGTTGATTTAAAATTCGACGAATTAACGATATTTGTCTGATTAATAATCAGACCGGATTAATGTTGGTGTATTTATTACACCAGCATTAATTTTCCTGGGGATGTATCTTCCTGTTCATTTAAGGTCAACTGCCTGACGTTTCTCTCCGAATATTCCATTATATTAATGTTGACTTGTTGACCAGCTTCGCCCCTGTATGCTGGCATCAACCCTCTTTTAGACTGAACACGCCACTCAGTTTCCTCCCTTTGCGACGCAGCCTGCATTTACACTCAAACTGTTAAGATGATAAATGTGGTAAATCTGTTGGTACTGACATAAAAACGTTTACGCCACAGGAACGGCCTGATCCACCGGTAACCCCATCGCCGACGTTCGAGTGCCAGTTAGAGTAACGCGCACAGATAACTGCACTCAGTGCCCTGGCAAAGAGGCCATCGTTCCTGTGACAACTGGCAGTCTTCGTTTAACTTCACTTAATTTGGCTCTTAGGGGGCTTACCGGACAGATGAAATACTTACACCTGTTTAATTTTTCATCACTTATTGGGATGAACACCCATAACCATTTTGTGCGGCATGTTAATCCATTAAAACACCTTACTGATTGGCAAATCATCTTTAATTATGACTCATGATAGTTTTATATTCTATTTCTTATCATTTAAACTTGTTTTTTTACTAGTCCATTACACAACACATTAAGACTATTCCTAACACCTCAGGGCAAAGTTCCTGGCTAATATAAAATGCAAGTAAGAATTGAACGATATATTGCCAATAACCTTATGAAACTGAATGTCTTTTTCTTCTTATCAAAAAAGCAATATTTTCATTTTTTGTAAATATTGACTTAACCATGGAATTCCTTTTTCGTTCACATATTGACACTGATCGGGAAAAAAACATAAATTTAAGCCCAATCGAAAATAATTAAACTTAATCTCGTTTAACCTATATTGATATGTGCTACGTATCTTATTTACTTCCGATTTACTAAAGAAACTGAATGTACCTGTAAAAATTACAGGTTTGGAAAGTAGTGACATGGCAAAATGATTACAGCAGGGACTATGAGGTTAAAAACCATATGGAATGTCAAAACCGTTCTGATAAATACATCTGGTCTCCCCATGACGCCTACTTCTATAAAGGACTATCTGAACTGATTGTGGATATCGACAGATTAATTTATCTATCGCTGGAGAAAATCAGAAAAGATTTCGTGTTTATCAATCTCAATACGGATTCTTTAACTGAATTTATAAACCGTGATAATGAGTGGTTATCCGCGGTAAAGGGGAAACAGGTCGTATTGATTGCGGCCAGAAAGTCAGAAGCCTTAGCAAATTATTGGTATTACAACAGCAATATTAGAGGCGTGGTATACGCTGGACTGAGTCGTGATATTAGAAAAGAACTGGCCTATGTGATTAATGGCAGGTTCCTGAGAAAAGATATTAAGAAAGATAAAATCACTGACCGGGAAATGGAAATTATCCGCATGACGGCTCAGGGAATGCTGCCTAAATCGATTGCCAGAATTGAAAATTGTAGTGTAAAGACAGTGTATACCCATCGGCGTAATGCAGAGGCCAAGCTGTACTCAAAATTATATAAGTTGGTTCAGTAAACTCCAGACAAGTTAGTTTTAAAAAATGACTCACCGGGACTTCATGTCCTCAATTCAACTCGGGAAGAAAAGCAATGAAAAAAAAGGTTCTGGCAATAGCTCTGGTAACGGTGTTTACCGGTATAGGTGTGGCGCAGGCTGCTGACGTAACAGCTCAGGCTGTAGCGACCTGGTCAGCAACAGCCAAAAAAGACACCACCAGTAAGCTGGTTGTGACGCCACTCGGTAGCCTGGCGTTCCAGTATGCCGAAGGCATTAAAGGTTTTAACTCACAGAAAGGTCTATTTGACGTGGCTATCGAGGGTGACTCAACGGCTACCGCCTTTAAACTGACCTCACGTCTTATCACCAACACATTAACCCAGTTGGATACCTCAGGTTCCACACTGAATGTGGGCGTGGATTATAACGGCGCGGCAGTCGAAAAAACTGGCGATACCGTGATGATCGATACCGCCAACGGCGTACTGGGCGGCAACCTTAGCCCGCTGGCTAACGGTTACAATGCCAGCAATCGTACCACCGCACAGGATGGTTTCACCTTCTCCATCATCAGCGGCACCACCAATGGTACCACCGCAGTAACCGATTACAGCACTCTACCGGAAGGCATCTGGAGCGGCGACGTTAGCGTACAGTTCGACGCGACCTGGACCAGTTAATCTCTCTGATGTACCAGCAGGGGTAGCCCCCCTGCTTTATTCCTGGACGGAATTGTTATGAAAAAGCACCTTCTGCTTCTCGCTCTGCTGTTATCCGGAATATCTCCGGCCCAGGCGCTGGATGTCGGCGATATATCATCGTTTATGAACAGTGACAGCAGCACGCTGAGCAAAACGATCAAAAACAGTACCGACAGTGGTCGCCTCATCAATATCCGTCTCGAACGGCTCTCTTCACCGCTTGACGACGGGCAGGTTATCGCAATGGACAAGCCGGATGAGTTGCTACTCACTCCCGCCAGCTTGCTGCTACCCGCCCAAGCCAGCGAAGTGATCCGCTTCTTCTATAAGGGACCAGCAGATGAAAAAGAGCGCTACTACCGCATTGTCTGGTTTGATCAGGCCCTCAGTGATGCGCAGCGCGATAATGCCAACCGCAGCGCTGTGGCCACTGCTTCCGCCCGCATCGGCACCATTCTGGTCGTCGCACCCCGCCAGGCAAACTACCACTTTCAGTACGCCAACGGCTCCCTGACAAATACAGGAAATGCGACGCTGCGGATCCTCGCCTACGGCCCCTGCCTGAAAGCCGCCAATGGTAAAGAGTGTAAAGAGAATTACTACCTGATGCCGGGCAAGTCGCGTCGTTTTACCCGCGTGGACACGGCGGATAACAAAGGACGGGTTGCACTTTGGCAGGGTGATAAGTTCATTCCCGTGAAATAGATAGCTGTGCAGATGGATAACGACAATGCCTTTACGACGGTTCTCCCCAGGACTGAAAGCCCAGTTTGCCTTCGGCATGGTCTTTTTGTTCGTTCAGCCCGATGCCAGCGCTGCTGACATAAGTGCGCAGCAAATAGGTGGGGTGATTATTCCGCAGGCCTTCAGTCAGGCGCTTCAGGACGGCATGAGCGTCCCGCTCTATATTCATCTCGCCGGTAGTCAGGGTCGCCAGGACGATCAGCGAATCGGCAGCGCTTTTATCTGGCTGGATGATGGACAGCTACGCATCCGGAAAATACAGCTGGAAGAGAGTGAAGATAACGCCAGTGTCAGCGAACAAACTCGACAGCAGCTGATGGCTCTGGCAAACGCCCCGTTCAATGAGGCCCTTACCATCCCCCTGACTGACAACGCGCAGCTGGATCTCAGCTTGCGCCAACTGCTGCTGCAGCTGGTGGTCAAGCGCGAAGCGCTGGGCACTGTACTACGCTCACGTAGCGAAGACATCGGGCAGTCCAGTGTTAACACCCTCAGCAGTAATCTGAGCTATAACTTCGGCATCTATAACAACCAGTTGCGTAACGGCGGGAGTAACACATCCAGCTATCTGTCGCTGAATAACGTTACTGCACTGCGCGAACATCATGTGGTGCTCGACGGCTCGCTGTACGGGATCGGTAGCGGTCAACAGGACAGTGAATTATATAAAGCGATGTATGAACGCGATTTTGCCGGTCACCGATTTGCCGGTGGAATGCTCGACACCTGGAACTTGCAGTCCTTAGGGCCGATGACCGCCATTTCAGCAGGGAAGATTTACGGCCTTTCCTGGGGAAACCAGGCCAGCTCCACCATCTTCGACAGCAGCCAGTCAGCCACGCCAGTGATCGCCTTTTTACCGGCGGCGGGCGAAGTACATCTCACCCGTGATGGGCGGTTACTAAGCGTTCAGAACTTCACCATGGGCAATCATGAAGTGGATACCCGGGGTCTACCGTACGGTATTTACGATGTGGAAGTTGAGGTGATCGTTAACGGTCGCGTGATCAGCAAACGCACTCAACGGGTCAATAAGCTGTTTAGCCGGGGGCGCGGCGTCGGTGCACCACTGGCGTGGCAGATATGGGGCGGTAGCTTTCATATGGATCGCTGGTCGGAAAACGGGAAAAAGACGCGACCAGCTAAAGAGAGTTGGCTGGCAGGTGCCTCGACCTCCGGCTCACTGAGTACGCTTAGCTGGGCGGCAACGGGATATGGATACGATAATCAGGCGGTGGGTGAAACCCGTCTGACGCTGCCGCTTGGGGGAGCGATCAACGTTAACCTGCAAAATATGCTGGCCAGTGACAGCTCATGGAGCAACATCGCCAGCATCAGCGCCACTCTACCGGGAGGCTTTAGTTCGCTGTGGGTTAACCAGGAAAAAACCCGCATTGGCAATCAATTGCGACGTAGCGATGCCGACAACCGTGCAATCGGCGGCACACTCAACCTGAACTCACTGTGGTCGAAGCTGGGCACATTCAGCATCAGCTACAATGATGACCGCCGTTACAACAGCCATTATTACACGGCAGATTACTATCAAAATGTCTACAGCGGTCCCTTTGGTTCGCTTGGCCTGCGGGCCGGTATTCAGCGCTATAACAACGGCGACAGCAACGCCAATACAGGGAAATATATCGCTCTCGATCTCTCGCTACCACTGGGCAACTGGTTTAGCGCAGGGATGACTCATCAAAACGGCTACACCATGGCAAACCTGTCAGCACGCAAGCAGTTTGATGAAGGGACCATTCGCACTGTTGGTGCCAATCTGTCACGAGCCATCTCCGGCGATACCGGTGATGACAAAACTCTCAGTGGTGGGGCGTATGCACAGTTCGACGCTCGCTACGCCAGCGGAACGCTGAACGTCAATAGCGCGGCGGACGGCTACGTCAATACCAATTTAACCGCCAATGGCAGCGTCGGCTGGCAGGGTAAAAACATTGCTGCCAGCGGGCGGACTGATGGCAACGCTGGGGTGATATTCAACACCGGGCTGGAGGACGACGGTCAGATCAGCGCCAAAATCAACGGGCGGATTTTCCCGCTTAACGGCAAGCGTAACTATCTCCCGCTCTCTCCCTATGGAAGATATGAGGTGGAGTTACAGAACAGCAAAAACTCACTCGACAGTTACGATATCGTCAGCGGTCGCAAAAGTCATCTGACTCTCTATCCAGGCAATGTCGCTGTCATTGAGCCAGAGGTGAAGCAGATGGTTACCGTCTCCGGTCGTATCCGTGCGGAAGACGGCACACTGCTGGCTAACGCACGGATTAACAACCATATCGGCCGAACCCGAACCGATGAAAACGGCGAGTTTGTCATGGACGTGGATAAGAAATACCCCACTATCGATTTTCGCTACAGTGGCAATAAAACCTGCGAAGTGGCACTGGAACTCAACCAGGCGCGCGGTGCCGTCTGGGTCGGTGATGTGGTCTGCAGCGGCCTCTCATCGTGGGCGGCGGTGACGCAGACAGGAGAAGAGAATGAGAGTTAACCTACTGATAGCGATGATAATCTTTGCGCTAATCTGGCCAGTAACTGCGCTCAGAGCGGCAGTGAGCAAAACAACCTGGGCGGATGCACCGGCACGCGAGTTTGTGTTTGTCGAAAACAACTCAGACGACAACTTTTTCGTCACTCCTGGCGGGGCGCTGGATCCGCGCCTGACCGGTGCCAACCGCTGGACCGGTTTAAAATACAATGGTTCAGGAACCATCTATCAGCAAAGCCTCGGCTACATTGATAACGGTTACAACACCGGCCTTTATACCAACTGGAAGTTTGATATGTGGCTGGAAAATTCACCAGTTTCATCTCCTTTAACTGGCTTGCGCTGCATCAACTGGTACGCTGGGTGTAATATGACCACCAGTCTTATCCTGCCGCAAACCACCGACACCAGTGGATTTTATGGCGCGACGGTGACCAGCGGCGGCGCGAAGTGGATGCACGGCATGTTGTCAGACGCGTTTTACCAGTATCTGCAACAAATGCCCGTCGGCAGCAGCTTTACAATGACCATCAATGCCTGCCAGACCTCTGTGAACTATGACGCCAGCAGCGGCGCACGCTGTAAGGATCAGGCCTCCGGCAACTGGTATGTTCGCAACGTCACCCATACGAAAGCAGCAAACCTACGGTTGATAAATACCCACTCGCTGGCGGAAGTATTTATCAACAGCGACGGAGTACCGACTCTGGGCGAAGGGAACGCCGACTGCCGGACGCAAACCATCGGCAGCCGTTCAGGATTAAGTTGTAAGATGGTTAACTATACCCTGCAAACAAACGGACTCAGCAACACCTCAATCCATATATTCCCGGCGATCGCCAACTCGTCGTTAGCCTCGGCCATCGGGGCGTACGATATGCAGTTCAGTCTGAATGGCAGTTCATGGAAACCGGTGAGCAATACTGCCTATTACTACACCTTCAACGAGATGAAGAGCGCAGACTCGATCTATGTTTTCTTCTCGAGCAACTTCTTTAAGCAGATGGTGAACCAGGGAATCAGCGATATCAACACCAAAGATCTATTCAACTTTCGCTTTCAGAACACCACATCACCGGAGTCTGGCTGGTATGAATTTTCTACCTCCAACACGCTGATTATCAAACCCCGTGATTTCAGCATCAGTATTATCTCCGATGAATATACTCAGACACCGTCGCGGGAGGGATATGTTGGCAGCGGCGAGTCGGCACTCGATTTCGGCTATATCGTAACCACCAGCGGTAAAACAGCTGCCGACGAAGTGCTGATCAAGGTGACCGGACCCGCGCAGGTGATTGGCGGGCGCTCCTATTGTGTCTTCAGCTCCGATGACGGTAAGGCGAAAGTACCGTTCCCGGCGACGCTTTCCTTTATTACCCGCAACGGAGCTACAAAAACCTACGATGCCGGGTGCGATGATAGCTGGCGGGATATGACCGATGCGCTGTGGCTGACCACACCGTGGACTGATATCTCTGGCGAAGTGGGGCAGATGGATAAGACCACAGTCAAATTTTCGATTCCAATGGATAACGCCATTTCGCTGCGTACGGTAGATGATAACGGCTGGTTTGGCGAAGTCAGCGCTTCAGGAGAAATTCATGTTCAGGCGACGTGGCGTAACATTAACTAAGGCCCTGCTGACAGCGGTCTGTATGCTGGCGGCACCTTTGACACAGGCGATTTCGGTCGGCAATCTGACATTTTCGCTGCCGTCCGAGACTGACTTTGTCAGCAAACGTGTAGTGAATAACAACAAAAGCGCACGGATATACCGTATTGCCATCAGTGCTATTGATAGCCCGGGCAGCAGTGAATTGCGCACCCGACCGGTGGATGGTGAACTGCTTTTCGCCCCCCGCCAGCTGGCGTTGCAGGCTGGTGAGAGCGAGTATTTTAAATTTTACTATCATGGTCCACAGGATAACCGCGAGCGCTACTACCGGGTCTCATTTCGCGAGGTCCCCACTCGTAACCTGACAAAACGCAGCCCTACCGGCGGTGAGGTCAGCACGGAGCCGGTGGTGGTGATGGATACCATTCTGGTAGTACGACCACGTCAGGTTCAGTTTAAATGGTCCTTCGACAAGGTGACAGGAACGGTAAGTAACACCGGCAACACATGGTTTAAGCTACTGATTAAGCCAGGATGTGATTCGACCGAAGAGGAAGGCGATGCCTGGTATCTACGTCCGGGAGACGTGGTTCATCAGCCTGAGTTACGTCAGCCGGGGAATCATTATCTGGTCTATAACGACAAATTCATTAAGATTAGCGATTCCTGTCCGGCTAAGCCCCCTTCGGCGGACTGATACTTATCCATCGGTCGAGGGAAGAATTCCACCTCAGAGACTCAAAAAACGTTTAAATGATGTGGAAGCGATCGTCAATGTCACCTGTAACGATGGGCTTTCTCATATGCACACCATAGTGTTCAGGAGACACAGAAAGGTATCAGGCTGCCTGCTAACGAGTGGTTTATTCACGAAATAGTACGTAAAATCGGTAACGGCTGGAAATCATTCAATACTCACACTATCGAAAGTACACCAGCCAACCGCGGTACGTTCTTACATACGATGTACCGCTGTTCTCTTTACGATTTATAGCTGTACTGGTGAATTATGAGCAATCTGAATCCATGCATGACGTGTGGTGCCTGTTGTGCATTTTTCCGCGTCTCTTTTTACTGGGCCGAAGCCGACGATGCTGGCGGTACCATTCCCGCCAGGCTCACTGAACAAATATCCCCTTTTCACCGATGCATGAGCGGTACCAATCAGAAAAACCCCCGATGTATTGCCCTTGCAGGAACCCCAGGCAAAAATGCCTGCTGCACGATATATAAAAATCGATCGTCCACGTGCAGAGAATTCGCCATGTCTGGTGAGAACGGAGAAGTCAATGAGGCTTGCAATCGTGCAAGGGCTAAATACGGGCTGACACCGTTATAAATATACAATAATTAATTGCACTGCCCCGCCAGCGATAATAGCGGGGCTTCGTTTTCAGGGACAACAAAACCCGAAACTTCTTGTATTTGCCAGCAACAATGCCTCTCTTCTGTAGCGTTCTTCGGATCTACATCATCCTGAAGTAGCGCGATATACTCACTGACTATCTGAATCAGAATATAAAAAGCAATGTTTTTAACCTATAAAAATGGCGCTGTATTTGCGCCATTTTTATCATTCAATGCATTATCTGTTTGAGCCTAAGGGGATCTCAGGGTCTGGCTCATGAGTAATTCTGTTTCGTAAATCTCTGCGAATAATTTCAATGGACCAGAACCAGACTAAATGTCCAAAAATTTCAGAAACATTCTCATACCACGGGAGATCAAAAAGAGGTGGTGTCAGTCCCATGAGAGGGAATGAAATCATATGAACAAAAAGTTGGGCTAAAGCACCTGCCAGTAAGCCCTGCCAGAGTTTAATTTTTGGAAATACTTCAGCGACCACACAATAACCGACAGCAAACACTATCGAAAAGATAATGTGCGTAACACCAACCCAGTTAAAGATATGCCCGGCAAAGGTATAAACAGCCGCATTGGGATCTGTCAGCCCCAGCCAGTCTCGAAGAAAAATATACGGAGGATTGAGAAAATTACGCGAGCAATCAATTTGCCCAGCAGCCCTGATTAATGATTCCGGGCCACACGCTGCATTAAACATATCCACCGGGCTACGTGGAGGCAATGGAACTTCAGCCCCCCACTTCACAAATGCGGAAACAACGCCAGCAATCAGCCCAATGAATGCAGCAAGACCATAACGTCTGCGGTTCGGTGGAGTTTGTTCAAATATATTCATATCTACCCTGCTTGTACCATTATGTTATACACCTCTTTAGGAGTATTCATAAAACAAGGCGAATGTAAAGAACTGTATTGTTTTGTATAACAAGATGGTTGTCTAATCGCCAAAGAATATAAGCACCATCATTTCTCCCTATTTTTATATTAGAAGTGACATAGATTTGCAGGGTGATGCAGAGCTGACAATCACAGGTTTCCTTATCGGTTTTTGCATCGTACAACTCAAGCAATAAACCAGCTCCCATCATCATCAACATCCCGGCGAACATGAATTTATTAGCCGGGCTCATAGCTGCATTCGCGTTTTAAGAATAATCCTCCTGCTGTCGCCGACTATGCTTAACGTTTAAAAAAGCATCAGCACTCTCGCAACGCACTCTTATTTTCCCCTTTAGAATACCGGAGGCCTGGTATGAGCAACCAAGGCGAATACCCCGAAGATAATCGGGTTGGGAAGCACGAGCCGCACGATTTTAGTTTGACCCGTCGCGATCTGATTAAAGTGAGCGCCGCAACGGCGGCGACCGCCGTGGTTTATCCTCATTCTACGCTTGCGGCAAGCGTTCCGGCAGTTACACCCGCGCCAGAGATAATGCCCCTGACACTTAAGGTGAACGGCAAAACCGAGCAGCTTGAGGTGGATACCCGAACCACGCTACTGGACGCTTTGCGTGAAAATCTGCATTTGATCGGTACCAAGAAAGGTTGCGATCACGGACAGTGCGGAGCCTGTACCGTGCTGGTCAATGGTCGCAGGCTTAATGCCTGCCTGACGCTTGCAGTCATGCATCAGGGGGCCGAGATCACCACCATTGAAGGCCTGGGTTCACCAGATAATCTTCACCCCATGCAGGCGGCCTTTATCAAGCATGATGGCTTCCAGTGCGGCTACTGCACCTCCGGGCAAATTTGCTCATCAGTAGCGGTGCTAAAAGAGATTCAGGACGGCATTCCCAGTCACGTCACGGTCGATTTGGTTTCCCCTCCAGAAAGAACTGCCGATGAGATCCGTGAACGTATGAGCGGCAACATCTGTCGCTGTGGTGCATACGCTAACATCCTTGCCGCCATTGAAGACGCTGCGGGGGAGATAAAATCATGAAGGCGTTTACCTATGAACGAGTGAACACCCCGGCCGAGGCGGCACTTAGCGCTCAGCGCGTACCCGGCGCAAAATTTATCGCGGGCGGGACCAATCTGCTGGACCTGATGAAGCTGGAAATTGAAACGCCCACCCACCTTATCGATGTGAACGGGCTCGGGCTCGATAAGATTGAAGTGACCGACGCGGGTGGGCTGCGCATCGGCGCACTGGTACGGAACACCGACCTGGCGGCTCACGAGCGCGTGCGTCGTGATTACGCGATACTCTCCCGCGCCCTGCTCGCTGGCGCGTCTGGTCAGTTACGCAATCAGGCAACCACCGCAGGTAATCTGCTCCAGCGCACGCGCTGCCCCTATTTTTACGACACCAATCAGCCCTGCAATAAGCGCCTGCCCGGGAGCGGCTGCGCGGCGCTTGAAGGCTTTAGCCGTCAGCACGCGGTGGTAGGCGTAAGCGAAGCCTGCATTGCCACCCATCCGAGCGATATGGCGGTCGCAATGCGGTTGCTGGATGCGGTGGTGGAAACCATCACGCCGGAGGGAAAGACTCGCAGTATCACACTGGCTGATTTTTATCACCCACCGGGGAAAACGCCGCACATTGAAACCGCCCTGCTTCCCGGTGAGCTTATCGTTGCGGTGACGTTACCTCCGCCGCTCGGCGGAAAACATATTTACCGTAAGGTGCGCGATCGCGCCTCCTACGCCTTTGCCCTGGTATCGGTCGCGGCGATTATTCAGCCTGACGGCAGCGGGCGCGTCGCGCTGGGCGGAGTAGCACATAAGCCCTGGCGCATTGAGGCTGCGGATGCTCAACTATCCCAGGGGGCGCAGGCCGTATATGACGCGCTGTTCGCCAGCGCCCATCCCACCGCTGAAAACACCTTTAAACTCCTGTTGGCGAAGCGAACGCTTGCCTCCGTACTGGCTGAAGCGAGGGCACAAGCATGAAATTTGATAAACCCGCAGGGGAAAACCCGATCGATCAGCTGAAGGTTGTCGGTCGTCCCCATGACCGCATCGACGGACCGCTGAAAACTACCGGCACGGCACGCTACGCCTACGAATGGCATGAAGAATCCCCCAACGCCGCCTATGGCTATATCGTCGGTTCCGCCATTGCCAAAGGACGCCTCACCGCCCTTGATACGGACGCCGCGCAAAAAGCGCCGGGCGTACTGGCTGTCATTACCGCCAGTAACGCCGGGGCACTCAGTAAAGGCGACAAAAACACCGCCAGGCTGTTAGGCGGCCCCACTATTGAGCACTATCATCAGGCCATTGCGCTGGTAGTGGCCGAGACCTTCGAACAGGCGCGAGCGGCGGCCTCGCTGGTGCAGGCGCACTATCGCCGTAATAAAGGAGCTTACTCCCTGGCGGACGAAAAACAGGCCGTCAGTCAGCCGCCGGAAGACACGCCCGACAAAAACGTCGGTGACTTTGACGGGGCTTTCTCCTCCGCTGCGGTGAAGATTGATGCTACCTACACGACCCCGGATCAGAGCCATATGGCGATGGAGCCGCATGCCTCGATGGCCGTCTGGGATGGAAATAAGCTTACTCTCTGGACCTCAAATCAGATGATTGACTGGTGCCGCACCGATCTGGCAAAAACGCTGAAAGTGCCCGTGGAGAATGTGCGTATTATCTCCCCGTATATCGGCGGAGGGTTTGGCGGCAAGCTGTTCCTGAGAAGCGATGCGCTGCTGGCAGCCCTCGCCGCCCGAGCGGTGAAACGTCCGGTTAAAGTGATGCTCCCCCGCCCCACTATTCCCAATAACACCACGCACCGCCCCGCCACCCTTCAGCACTTGCGTATCGGTGCCGACCAGAGCGGGAAAATCACCGCTATCTCACATGAAAGCTGGTCCGGAAACCTGCCCGGCGGCACGCCGGAAACGGCGGTACAGCAAAGCGAATTACTCTACGCCGGGGCAAACCGTCATACCGGCCTGCGGCTCGCCACGCTTGATTTGCCGGAAGGGAACGCCATGCGTGCGCCCGGCGAAGCCCCCGGTCTGATGGCGCTCGAAATCGCGATCGACGAACTGGCGGAAAAAGCGGGCATCGATCCCGTCGAGTTTCGCATCCTGAATGACACTCAGGTTGACCCCGCCGACCCGACGCGCCGCTTCTCTCGCCGTCAGCTTATCGAGTGCTTGCGCACCGGAGCGGATAAATTTGGCTGGAAGCAGCGCAACGCCACACCCGGACAGGTGCGCGACGGGGAGTGGCTGGTCGGCCACGGTGTTGCGGCGGGCTTTCGCAATAATCTGCTGGAAAAATCGGGTGCTCGGGTTCACCTCGAACAAAACGGCACCGTTACCGTAGAAACGGACATGACCGACATTGGCACCGGCAGCTACACCATTCTGGCCCAGACGGCAGCGGAAATGCTTGGCGTACCGCTGGAGCAGGTTGCGGTTCACCTCGGCGATTCCAGTTTCCCGGTTTCTGCGGGTTCTGGTGGACAATGGGGCGCGAATACCTCCACCTCCGGCGTTTACGCCGCCTGTATGAAGCTTCGCGAAATGATTGCCTCGACAGTCGGGTTTGATCCTGAGCAGTCGCAGTTTGCCGACGGCAAGATTACCAACGGTACCCGAAGCGCCACGCTACATGAGGCCACCGCAGGCGGCAGACTGACAGCGGAAGAGAGCATTGAATTCGGAACACTGAGCAAGGAGTACCAGCAGTCGACCTTTGCCGGGCATTTTGTGGAGGTCGGCGTGCATAGCGCGACGGGAGAAGTTCGGGTCCGGCGTATGCTCGCTGTGTGTGCTGCAGGACGCATCCTGAATCCGAAAACTGCACGCAGCCAGGTCATTGGCGCAATGACTATGGGCATGGGCGCGGCACTGATGGAGGAGCTGGCGGTGGATGACCGTTTGGGCTACTTCGTTAATCACGATATGGCGGGGTATGAGGTGCCGGTCCATGCGGATATCCCAAAACAGGAGGTGATTTTCCTGGATGATACCGACCCCATATCCTCCCCGATGAAGGCCAAAGGTGTCGGTGAGCTGGGCCTGTGCGGCGTGAGCGCGGCTATCGCCAACGCGGTGTATAACGCCACCGGTATTCGGGTACGGGATTATCCCATCACTCTGGATAAGCTGCTCGATAAGCTGCCGGATGTGGTTTAAGGAGGAACAATGTCATACCCGCTTTTTGACAAAGACGAACACTGGCATAAGCCAGAGCAGGCGTTTCTCACCGATGACCACCGGACCATTCTGCGCTTCGCCGTAGAGGCGCTAATGTCCGGTAAAGGAGCGGTGCTGGTGACGCTGGTGGAGATACGCGGCGGCGCGGCGCGCCCGCTCGGGGCGCAGATGGTGGTGCGCGAAGATGGTCGTTACTGCGGTTTTGTCTCTGGCGGCTGCGTGGAGGCCGCTGCCGCTTTTGAAGCGCTGGAGATGATGGGCTCAGGCTGCGAACGCGAAATTCGCTATGGCGAAGGTTCGCCGTGGTTTGACATCGTTCTGCCCTGCGGCGGTGGGATCACGCTGACGCTCCATAAACTACGCTCGGCACAGCCTCTGCTCGCCGTGCTGAACCGCCTGGAACAGAGAAAACCGGCGGGGCTGCGCTACGATCCGCAAGCACAATCGTTGGTGTGCCTGCCCACGCAAACCCGAACGGGCTGGAATCTCAATGGCTTTGAGGTGGGGTTCAGGCCATGCGTCAGGCTGATGATTTACGGACGTTCTCTTGAGGCGCAGGCAACCGCGAGTCTTGCAGCAGCCACAGGCTATGACAGCCATATCTTCGATCTTTTTCCGGCCTCAGCCAGCGCTCAGATCGATACCGATACGGCGGTCATTTTGCTGTGCCATGATCTCAACCGAGAGCTGCCAGTGTTGCAGGCCGCGCGAGAGGCAAAACCCTTTTATCTCGGCGCATTGGGCAGCTATCGAACCCACACGTTACGTCTGCAAAAGCTCCACGAGCTGGGATGGTCCAGGGAGGAGACAGCGCAAATCCGGGCACCCGTCGGGATATTTCCCAAAGCCCGGGATGCGCATACTCTGGCACTCTCCGTGCTGGCAGAAGTCGCCTCTGTACGTCTCCATCAGGAGGAGGATTCATACCTGCCCCCGTCGTCCTGATCCTTGCGGCCGGGCGTGGGAAGCGCTTTCTCACCTCCGGGGAAATACCATAAATTAAGAGAAAAATCTGCAGTAGCCGTTTTAGAAAATCACCTAAATCGTTTAAAAGAGCGCCCTACCCATAGTGGGTGCTCATCGCCTTGTGTAACTTATTCAGCAACGCGCGCCCTCGCCGGACTAAAGCGCACCGGCCTTCTGGCGTGCGGTAACAAAGGTCAGTACGCCCGCGCAAAGGAGCAGCACACTACTCATGGCAAACGTACTCTGCCAGCCAAGGCGGTCAAACACGATGCCTCCTGCCGTTGATCCAAGGGCGATTGAGAGCTGAATCACCGCGACCATGAGACCGCCTCCGGCTTCGGCGTTGTCAGGCAACGTACGCGCAATCCATGTCCACCATCCGGTTGGCGCGGCGGTGGCCAGCATGCCCCAGAGTCCTAACAGCAGCGAGACCGTCCAGACGTGATGCCCGGTAAGCATCAGACCGATGGCAATGACGGCCATCAGTCCGGGTATGGCCATCAGCGTGGGGTAGAATTTTCTGTTGAGAAATGTCGAAACAACCAGCGTGCCAATAAAACCGGCCACGCCGATAATCAGCAAAATCAACGACAAGCCTAAGGAATTAACCCGTGTCACCGACTCCAGAAACGGGCGCACATAGGTGAATAGCGCAAACTGCCCCATGAAAAACAGGCCACAAGCTATCATGCCGACCACAACCATGCGGCGGCTAAATAAGCGGAATACCGCGCCACATGACGTGTGGCTTTTATTCGCATCCATGCTGGGCAGACTAATGCACTGCCAGATAAAGGCGACAACCGCCATGGGCACCAGGCACAAGAAAGCGCCTCGCCATCCGACCGTAGCCCCCAGATAGCTTCCCAGCGGCGCGGCCACGACCGTCGCCAGCGCATTACCGGCGTTGAAAATCGCCAGCGCACGCGTGACCTGATGCTGCGGCACCAGACGAATCGCCGTTGCCGCTGACATAGACCAGAATCCGCCAATGGCCACACCAATCATCGCACGACCGACCATATACATCAGATAACTGGTAGCCAGCGCAATAATAAGCCCCGATACGGCCATCAGAACCGTCATCCCCAGCAGCAGGAACTTACGATTCATCTTTCCAGCTAGCGTTGAAAGCGTCAGGCTGGTCAGAACCGCCAGCGCACCGGAGATAGCAATCCCCTGCCCTGCAAGCCCCTCCGTCACGCCTAAATCGCGGGTAATCGGCGTGAGCAGGCTGACGGGCATAAATTCAGAAGCAATCAGCACAAACACGCACAGGGTCATGGCAAAAATACCGCCCCAGTATGCGCGCTGATGATGAGGTGATAGTGTTTGGCTTAGTGTCGACATAGTGAAATTTCACAAAGATCAGGATAAAAGCCACCAGCCTATGGCCGGTGGCTTTGCATCAATTCAGGAGAGGTTTTATTTCAGTTTGGTCTGGAAAAATTGTTCGAACTTCGCGAAAGGTATTTTTCCGGCCACGTTATCGTACAGGTCCACGTGATTTGCCCCTGGTACCACCACCAACTCTTTGTCTTTACTGCCAACCGCCTTGTAAGCATCTTCAGCAAAATAGCGTGAATGCGCTTTCTCACCGGTCACAATCAGCGTCGGGATGGTGATTTCACTGGCGTATCTCAACAGCGGCATATTCATAAATGACAGCGGCATCGTTGCCGTCCACGCCCCGGTAGAGTTAACGGAACGTTCGTGGAAGCCGCGCGGCATGCGATAGTAGTCAAAGAACTCTTTCAGTACCGGATGAGGATTTGCCGGCAGCGTTTCTGGCAGAATGCGCTCGCCCGCACTGACCTTGCCGTTGCTGTCGACATTAATATCATGACCACCGTGAGCAAACGTTCCGCTCTGCGCATCCTTCCAGCGCTGTTCATTCAGATATTGCAGAACAGCACGACGGTCGGCGGTAGAATAACGGTCTTTGCCATCCCCCACACCATGACCCATCGCCCGGCTCATGTCATACATCACGCTGGTAGCTACCGCTTTAACGCGGGTATCCATCGCCACGTCGTTCAGCGCCATGCCGCCCCAGCCACAAATACCGAGCAGCCCGATACGGTTGCGGTCTACCTCTTTTTGCAGCCCTAAGAAATCCACCGCCGCGCTGAAATCTTCAGTGTTGATATCCGGTGAGGCGACGTTTCGCGGATAGCCGCCGCTTTCCCCGGTGTAAGAAGGATCGAACGCCAGGGTAACAAACCCTCGTTCCGCCAGCGTCTGCGCATACAGGCCGCTGGATTGCTCTTTCACCGCGCCAAATGGCCCACTGACCGCAATCGCCGCCAGCTTGCGATCGCCACGGTCTTTAGGCAGGTAAAGATCGCCCACTAAGGTGATGCCATATCGGTTCGGGAACGAGACTTTACGGTGATCGACTTTCTGGCTCTCGGCGAACGTTTTATCCCATTTATCTGTCATGGACACAGGGGCATTAGGATTGGTTGAATCAGCATAACTCATTGTCGTGACTCCACTTAATGATGCGAAAAGCAGCATGGTCGGCATCGCGGTTTTTAGCGTTCGGGTGAAGGCTTTCATAAAAATCCCCATAAAAAACAACAGAGAGATACAGGTTTCCGACGGACAACGCTGCGGTGCTTTACTTTGATGGGGTCATTATAGTGAGCAGAATTAGTGCTGATTAGGGGGCGATTAATGCTAAGATTAATACCATATTGTTATAAATTAATGCGGAGATTGCCGGCATGAAGGGGGGATGTTTCAATGGCGAAAAGGGAGAACTACAACGAGCTGTACCTGTTTATGCAGGTGGTGCGGGAAGGCAGCTTTACCGCAGCGGCTCAGCGGCTGGGTCTTGCTCAGTCAGGAGTCAGCCGTTCTGTTCGCGAGCTTGAAGAAAGGCTGGGTGTCCAGCTGCTAGTGCGCACCACGCGTAAACTGTCGCTGACACAAGCAGGCGAGCAGCTCTACCAGAAGACGGCATCTGGATTTGAAATGTTAGATCTTGGGCTTGCCACACTGGCGCACTATCGAGAGACGCCCTCCGGCACGGTGCGTATCAATGCCAGCCAGCACGCGATTGATAAATGCCTGCTGCCAAAGCTGGCGGTATTTAAACAGCGATATCCTGATATCCGGCTTGAACTGATAAATGAGAGCCGGTTCGTCGATATCATCGAGGAAAGATTCGATGCAGGTGTCCGCCTGGGGCCTGAAGTCGGCCAGGGTATGGTCGCGGTACGCATCACGCCCGATATGGAGATGGCAATTGTGGGGACTCCGGAACATTTTCGTCGCTATGGTTTTCCGCAAACTCCGGCGGATTTAAAGGCGCATCCCTGTATCGCCTATCAGTTTGCCGACGGCAGCGTATACCAGTGGGAACTCAATCAGGATGATAAAAAAATCACTCATCGCCCTGAAGGACAATGGGCCCTATCCGACAGCTATATGGAAGCAGAAGCCGCCCGGCTGGGCCTCGGATTGGCCTATGTTCCTGTTGAACTGGTCGCGGATGATTTAGAACACGGTAAGCTTATCAGGGTGTTGCAGCGTTACAGCCTGCGAATGGAGGGATTGTTTCTCTATTACCCTCATCGCAACGTCTCCCCCGCCCTGCGGATGGTCATTGATACATTGAAAATCTGAACGTTAATAACGACCGACTCTTCACTGTGCAAAATTGTGTCAGGTAATCCCTCTGCGTTCAATTCCAGGGTCTGCTTTGAGCGAGAAAGATCAGACTTATCTGTACAAGGGGACTATCCAGCAATGGAGATCATCCAAAAGAAAAAACCACCTGGCTCCCCTCGACAACCTTAATCCGGGCATTTAGCCTCAATCAACATTTTCATATCTGTCAGGTTACTTCATTATGAAAACCGATCAATATCGTTGTTTTTGTTGCAACAGTAGAATACGCGTATTTATCCCTCCATTTCTATTAATAACGGCAATAAACTGTTCATTTCACTGATATTTAAAATATGCATCCTTTTCAAGCTGTTCAGCGGCATAAGAAAACGTATTAAATATGAATTCGACGATTTAACCATTTCTGTCTGATTGGTAATCATCTGTGATTAATGCTGGTCTATTGATTACGCCAGCATTAACCGCTTAGGGATGTATTCTTCCTGTTGATATACAGCCCTCGAAAAAGAGAGAAAATAAAACTGTGTCCAATATTACTCTACCACTCCAGACCGAAGCATCGGTAGAATTAGCAGAACGACTGGTACAATAGATTGGGATAGCGTCATTTGTCAGGTATTCCATTGCCTGACAAATGACAATTTTGAGTCAATAGACGTGCTTCTTGATCATGTCTTAAAAATTATACCATGAGCCTTATGAAGCATCATTTTTACTGACTGGTGTTAATTTTGCTATCATATAAACTCTGTTCTTAAAAAACGCGCCCAGAATTTTATATGATTTCCCTTGTTTTTCTGCCTGTAAAGAAATTTCTTTTTCAGTGCTGTCAATGGTTGAACCGACGGCAGTAATCGTTTTGGCGACGCTACTGAATGATAATAAAGACAGTGTAACAACAACAATTAAAGAACAGATAGTATTCACGCTAATTCTCCTGACAATTGAGAGGATGAGTTTTATATACATAGGTATTAAACATGAGTCATATTTACCCCAAGAGAAAATACTCCTTCTGTAATTAAACCTTCATCTCCTTCGGGGTGAGCAATACATAATACATCTTGCTATGAAAACACAGGGATATATAAATCTTCCTTCTGACCTATTTAATAAAACGTGAATGTAAAAATTATTCTTCAGTTTGCAGATGCAGTGGGTCTGATGGTAATTTCGGTTGTATCAACGCTTTCGGGAGATTCAATAATATGCCTTACAGCACGGGCAATATCCGCGGGTTGAAGTGCAACAGAACGGTAGGCGTCCATTGCCTTCATGGTTTCCACATGGGTAATGGTTGAAGCCAGTTCACTTTCGACAACGCCAGGA
Organism: Escherichia sp. WS1152; assembly: GCF_046487665.1. Lineage (NCBI taxonomy): Bacteria > Pseudomonadati > Pseudomonadota > Gammaproteobacteria > Enterobacterales > Enterobacteriaceae > Escherichia > Escherichia sp. WS1152. Next base: position 249,486 of record NZ_JBJQJA010000008.1, read on the forward strand.
TTTACGCAGGTCACACGGATTTTCGAGCTTTCTTGCCGTAAGCCATCAGAAATAGCCCGTACTGCAAATCAGGCAGCGTGAAATGGTCGTTGCCTCTCCCTCCTATCTCGCAGCCAACAGCACACCTGTTCATCCGCGTGAACTTGTGAATCATAAGTGTATCGGCTGGCGTCAATCCCCGGATGTTGCGCCTTATCGCTGGCCATTTGAAGAAAACAGGAGAGCTTTCGACCTTGCGATTGAACCGCAGATTACGACTAATGATCTGCGTCTGATGTTGAGGCTGGCTCTTGCCGGCGGAGGAATAACAATTGCCACTCAGGAAACTTTCAGGCCATATATTGAAAGCGGTAGGCTTGTATCTCTGCTTGATGACTTTCTTCCACAATTTCCGGGCTTCTATCTGTATTTCCCACAGCGTCGCAATATTGCACCAAAGCTCCGCGCCCTGATTGACCACGTCAAGGAATGGCGGCAGCAATTGGCTTAAATGTCTGCACCTGCATTGCCTGATGTCAGAACAGTATTTTGATTAATTGCCAGGGTTACAATGGCATAAATACGGCACAGGAGGAAACGTGGTGTATTTGAATATGGGGTAACTACTTGATTTAAATGGTGCCGATAATAGGAGTCGAACCTACGACCTTCGCATTACGAATTATAAGAATCCGCTTCTAATTCAAAGCATTACCCCATCAACACTGCGCTCACACGTCCCACCACATCAAAACATGTAAAGCCTTGCAAGCCATTGCGAGGCCTTATATGTCTCAGTTTTGTCCCACCTTGTATTACAACTTGCATAGCCAATGAAGATACGTAACGACAAACGGCACTGCAGTCTTCTTTTCTTTCACGACTTCCCCATCCCAAGCATGCATACCTTTCTGCCACAACTGTAGTTAATGTCTGTTATGAGCGATGAGCGGACGTTGAGGCACCTGGTACATAGTCTCAATTATCAACTTTTCTGGCCCGTAGTGTCCGGAGGAGCAAATCGTACAAACTATCCACTGCAGGAGAACCCTGAGAAGCACGGCTTCTGAATAATGAGACTTCCATCGATTCAAGGTGACCTGTCCCCAGTGTTAGATACAAACGTCAGTTAGTAATGTCGTTTTCTTTACCTTCACATTTTCCATTTGTCACCATGCAGCAAGCTCCGATTATCTTACGTTGATCGTGCCGAGTCGTGGGATTCAATGCGGCATTTAGTGTGTTAGGCTCTATGAATGGTTCTCGTTCCTCTTTACTGCTTACAATTGACTGTGAGGTAGTCCCGCACGATG
>NZ_JBJQJA010000009.1:0-206337 GCF_046487665.1 Escherichia sp. WS1152
TTTGCTTTCTCTGTCGGAATTCTCAGGAGAACCCCGCTGACCCGGCGGCGTGTTTGCCGTTGTTCCGTGTCAGTGGTGGCGCATTATAGGGAGTTATTCCGGCCTGACAAGAGGAAATTTAAAATAATTTTCTGACCGCGCATTTTTTCAGCAAAAGCCCCGTTAATGTGCCATAAAACAAGCAATTTGCCGTTTTTGCAACCGTAATCACACTTCCTGGTGGCATACTAAGGAGGAATAAAAAGAAAAAGGAAGATTAGTAATGCCTTTAAGCGCACAACAGTTAGCTGCACAGAAAAACCTTTCGTATGTTCTGGCTGAGAAGCTGGCGCAACGCATCTTAAAAGGTGAATATGAACCCGGCACCATTTTGCCTGGTGAGATTGAGCTGGGCGAGCAATTTGGAGTGAGTCGTACAGCGGTACGCGAAGCGGTCAAAACGTTAACGGCAAAAGGGATGGTTTTACCGCGACCGCGAATTGGTACCCGGGTCATGCCACAATCAAACTGGAATTTTCTTGATCAGGAATTGCTTACCTGGTGGATGACAGAAGAGAACTTTCATCAGGTCATCGATCACTTTCTGGTTATGCGTATCTGTCTGGAGCCGCAAGCTTGCCTACTGGCTGCAACGGTTGGCACCGCGGAACAGAAGGCGCATCTCAATACGTTAATGGCCGAAATGGCGGCATTAAAAGAGAACTTTCGCCGTGAACGCTGGATCGAAGTCGATATGGCCTGGCATGAGCATATCTATGAAATGAGCGCCAATCCGTTTTTGACCTCATTCGCCTCGCTATTCCATTCGGTTTATCACACTTACTTCACGTCAATTACCAGCGACACAGTGATAAAGCTGGATCTGCACCAGGCGATTGTCGATGCGATTGTCCAAAGCGATGGCGACGCGGCATTTAAAGCTTGTCAGGCGCTGCTACGCTCACCTGATAAGTGACAACCCGATAATAGGACATTGAATGAGCGATAAAAAGAAGCGCAGTATGGCGGGTTTGCCGTGGATCGCGGCGATGGCCTTCTTCATGCAGGCACTTGATGCCACTATTCTGAATACCGCCTTACCCGCAATCGCTCATAGCCTTAATCGTTCTCCTCTCGCGATGCAATCAGCCATCATCAGTTATACGCTGACGGTGGCGATGCTTATTCCGGTAAGCGGATGGCTAGCCGATCGCTTCGGTACGCGTCGCATTTTTACCCTTGCCGTGAGTCTGTTCACATTGGGTTCTCTGGCCTGCGCACTTTCTAATTCGCTACCACAGCTGGTTGTCTTCCGGGTTATTCAGGGGATAGGCGGCGCAATGATGATGCCTGTTGCTCGGCTGGCCTTACTGCGCGCTTATCCTCGTAATGAACTTCTTCCAGTATTGAATTTTGTCGCCATGCCGGGTCTGGTGGGGCCAATTTTAGGCCCCGTTCTTGGCGGCGTGCTGGTCACCTGGGCAACCTGGCACTGGATATTTTTAATCAATATCCCCATAGGTATTGCGGGCCTTCTTTACGCGCGCAAACATATGCCCAATTTCACCACCGCACGACGCAGATTCGATATCACTGGCTTTTTGCTGTTTGGCCTCAGCCTTGTTCTCTTCTCAAGCGGAATAGAGCTATTCGGGGAAAAGATTGTCGCCAGCTGGATTGCCTTGACGGTAATTGTCACCAGCATCGGGTTACTGCTTCTCTATATTCTCCATGCGCGACACACGCCAAACCCATTAATTTCATTAGATTTATTTAAAACCCGCACTTTCTCGATCGGTATCGTAGGCAATATTGCAACCCGTCTGGGGACCGGTTGTGTACCGTTCCTTATGCCATTGATGTTACAGGTAGGATTTGGTTATCAGGCGTTTATTGCCGGCTGTATGATGGCACCGACAGCGTTAGGTTCCATTATTGCAAAATCGATGGTTACCCAAGTCTTACGTCGTCTGGGCTATCGCCATACGTTAGTGGGGATCACGGTGATTATTGGGCTAATGATCGCTCAGTTCTCTTTGCAATCACCGGCAATGGCGATATGGATGCTGATCTTGCCGTTGTTTATATTAGGGATGGCTATGTCGACGCAATTTACCGCGATGAATACCATCACACTTGCCGATCTGACCGATGACAACGCCAGCAGCGGTAACAGTGTTCTGGCGGTCACGCAGCAACTGTCGATTAGTTTAGGCGTTGCTGTAAGTGCGGCCGTCCTTCGCGTTTATGAAGGGATGGAAGGCACAACGACTGTCGAACAATTCCACTATACGTTTATCACGATGGGCATTATTACTGTTGCTTCAGCAGCAATGTTCATGCTTCTGAAAACAACCGATGGTAATAATTTGATCAAAAGACAGCGTAAATCTAAGCCGAACCGCGTTCCATCAGAATCGGAGTAAGTTGTAATCGTTGTTGCTGAAGGGTCGGCTGGGTTATCCGATGGATGAGTACATCAATCGCCAGCTCCCCCAGTTCATCTTTCGGTTGGTGGATAGTGGTTAATGGTGGCGTCATAAAGCTTGCCAGTTCGATATCGTCATAGCCAATCACCGCGATATCCTGCGGAACCTGTAACTCTGCCTGATATAACGCCTGGTAAACGCCAACAGCCATAGCGTCATTTCCGGTAAAGACGGCCTGAGGACGCAGCGGATGTGATAACAGTTGGCGCATGGCGTCAAACCCGCCGTTAAATTCAAAATCACCAGTGACTTCATAGCCATCAGGAATGTTGAGACCCGCACGTTTCATCGCCGCCCGATAACCTTCCAACCGCAGGCGCGCCGGAGTTTTATCCAGCGGACCGGTAATACAGGCGATACGGGTATGACCTTTATCGATCAGATATTGCGTTGCTAAGTCTCCGCCCAGCAACGAGTTATCCTGAATAAGATCGCTGTCGCCATCGAACGGAGCCCAGTCCATCATCACAGTAGGCACTGTCGGATAACGTTGCATGATTTCACGCGAAGGTTGATGCGTTTCGGTGCACAGTAACAGCAAGCCATCAACGCGTTTTTGCATCAGCGTTTCCAGATTGCGATTCATCCGCTGTTCATCTCCTTCGGTATTGCAAAGGACGAGACTATAACCGCGTTCGAAGCAGCTGCGTTCAACGCCACGCACCAGTTCTGAATAGAAAGGATTGGTACTGGCAGTGATCAACATGCCAATGGTATGTGTTTGATTGAGTTTGAGGCTACGCGCCAGGGCTGATGGCGCGTAATTGAGTTCTTTAATCGCCGCTTCAACTTTGGCGGTAATCGCTTCACTGACGAAGCGATCTTTATTGATAACGTGAGAAACTGTTGAGGTAGAAACGCCCGCCAGGCGGGCAACATCTTTCATTGTAGCCAAGCGTCACCTCTGCCTGTCTAAAAATGCGTCGATCTCTTCACGCCACGGTACGGAAGGTTGTGCGCCTTTACGTGTTACGGCAATCGCAGCGGCAGCATGGGCAAACCGAATCGCCTCTGGCAATGGTTTTTCTTCCAGCAACGCCGTGATTAACGCGCCGTTAAAGGTATCTCCGGCAGCAATGGTATCGACAGCCTGCACCCGGAATCCAGGAACGCGCTGACCTTCACCATTCACGCTAGCCCATACACCACGACTTCCTAAAGTAATCAGTACAGTACGGATACCTTTTTCATGCAGTACCTGCGCCGCCTTCGCTGCATCTTCATCATTTTCAACACGAATACCGGTGAGCTTTTCTGCTTCCGTTTCGTTTGGCGTAATAATGTCCACCAGCGCCAGCAGTTCGTCAGGAAGTTCGCGAGCCGGAGCCGGGTTAAGCGCAACGATAGTCTTATTTTGATGGGCGATTTTCGCCGCTGCCATCACACTTTTGAGTGGTGACTCCAGCTGCATTAATAATGCTGACGCGTTGGCAATACGCTCACGTTGCGCTTCCACCAGCGCCGGGGAAAGGGCAGCATTAGCGCCGGCATGAATACCAATGACATTCTCACCTTCGCCATTAACAAAAATCAGCGCCACACCTGTTGATTCGCCTTTGATCACGCTGACCGGAGTAATATCGATGTTATCAGTGGCGAGCTGCTGGCGAACGCTCTCGCCAATGCTGTCATCGCCAGTACAGGCAATAAAGGAGATATTCGCACCGCTACGCCCAGCAGCCACAGCCTGATTCGCGCCTTTGCCGCCAAATGCAACCTGATAGTGGTTACCGGTTACGGTTTCGCCTGGAGTAGGAAAAGATTGAAGATTAAGAATGTGGTCAGCATTAATGCTGCCAAGAACAACGAGGCTGCCTGCGTTTTGCATATTCGGGATGTCCATAAAATGCGCCACCGTGTTAGGGTGGCGCGTGCCCTGCTTTTCTTTATATTACACGTTCATCTGTCGATGACGTATTTATGTCACCATCAGGTCATACAACCTGATTAAAACTACTGCTTAACAACCAGTTTCAGATCAACCGGATACTTAGCCTGAACTTTCTCGCCTTTCAGCACTTTATCTGCGGTTTCGACGCCTTTCGCGCCAATCTGATCGGGTAGCTGAGCGATAGTCGCTGCTAGTTTGCCATCATTCACCGCTTTTTCGCCATCCGGTGTACCGTCAAATCCGACGACCATCACATCCGATTTACCGGCAGTTTGCAGTGCGCGCAGCGCGCCCAGCGCCATTTCATCATTCTGCGCGAATACAGCCTGAACATCCGGATGAGCGGTCAACAGGTTCTGCATTACGTTCAAACCTTTGGTGCGATCAAAATCTGCTGGCTGGCTGGCAAGAACATTAAACTTGTGAGCAGCTACGGCCTGCTGGAAGCCTTCGCCACGTTCACGGGCTGCGGATGTACCAGCAATGCCTTGCAGCTCGATAACTTTGGCACCTTCACCCGCTTTCTTCGCGATGTAATCACCGGCGATTTTGCCGCCCAGTACGTTATCAGATGCAATGTGGCTCACCACTTCACCTTTCGTTGCCTGGCGGTCAAGAGTGATAACCGGGATGTTCGCCTGGTTAGCCATCTTCACAGCATTACCCACTGCGTCGGAGTCGGTCGGGTTAATCAGCAGAATTTTTGTGCCGCGAACGGTTAAGTCCTGCACGTTCGCCAGCTCTTTCGCCGGGTTGTTCTGGGAGTCCAGCACCACCAGGTTATAGCCAAGTTTATCCGCCTCTTTCTGCGCGCCATCTTTCAGCGATACAAAGAACGGGTTGTTAAGCGTGGAGACCACCAGCGCGATGGTGTCTTTTGCCATCGCATTCGCACTGACGGTGGCGCTTAGCGCAACAGCGGAAACCAGGGTAGCCAGTTTTTTCATGTTCATATTCAAGATGTCCTGTAGTCGTTATTACTGCTTTTTGTTGTCTACCAGCACCGCCAGCAAAATCACCACCGCTTTGACGATCATCTGGTAATAGGAGGAAACACCTAACAAATTCAATCCATTATTAAGGAAGCCAAGAATTAATGCGCCGATCAACGTCCCAACAATGCGACCTTTTCCGCCCGCCAGACTCGTACCGCCCAGAACCACCGCAGCAATAGCATCCAGCTCATAGCCAGTCCCCGCCGTGGGTTGTGCGGAGGAGAGACGCGCCACTTCAATGATCCCGGCCAGTGATGCCAGCAGACCACAAAGAGAATAGACGATGATTTTGATTTTATTGACGTTGATACCAGAAAGACGCGTTGCCGCTTCGTTGCCGCCCAGCGCGTAGATGTAACGCCCCAGACGCGTGTGATGCAGCATGTACCAGGCCGCGAGGAAGACAATCCCCATGATCCAGACTGGCGTCGGTACGCCCAGCGGACGACCAATACCAAACCAGCCAAACAGATCGGCGTTCTCAGTAAAGCCGGTATTCACTGGGCTACCGTTGGTATAAACCATGGTCACGCCGCGCAGTAAAAGCATCATAACCAGCGTAGCGATAAACGCCTGGACGCGACCTTTCGCTACAATCACTCCGGTTACCGCACCAATTGCGGCACCTAACGCGAGAGCGGCAGCGACAGCCACCAGCGCATTGACTTCAATGCCGACGATAGATGCAGCAACTGCGCCGGTTAGCGCCAACAGAGAACCTACCGACAAGTCTATGCCCGACGTCAGGATCACCAGCGTCATCCCAACCGCCATAATGGCGTTCACCGAAGTTTGCTGGAGAATATTGAATAAGTTATTGATGGTGAAAAAGTTCGGGCTTAACGTCGAGACAATCGCGATCAGCACCAGCAGAGCGATAAGCGATTTCTGCTCCATCAGCCACGCTTTCGTGAAATAACGGCGACCAGAGACAGTCTGGGTTGTCATTTTTTTACTCCTGATTCACGCGATTAAGCTTGCCCACAGCGGCAGCCATTAACACTTCCTGGGTGGCCTGCTCACGAGTAAATTCCCCGCTGAGATGCCCTTCATGCATGACGATGATGCGATCGCTCATGCCTAATACTTCTGGCATCTCCGATGACACCAGAATGATGCTCAAGCCATCGGCTTTGAACTGGTTAATCAGTTGATAGATCTCTTTTTTCGCGCCGACATCTACGCCACGGGTAGGCTCATCGAGGATCAACACCTTGGGGCGTGTCATCAGACCGCGGGCAATCGCCACTTTTTGCTGATTGCCACCGGAAAGCAGACCAATTGCCTGTTCCATCGACGGAGTTTTCACATTAAACAGACGAATGAAATCACTCACAGCCTGCTGTTCATCGGCATGCTTCAAACTGCCACCAGCGCGGCTGAAGTAGCGCAGCGCTGTCAGCGACATGTTCTCTTTTACTGACATGCCCAACACTAAACCGTCACGTTTACGGTCTTCGGAGATATACACAATGCCGTTTGCCAGGCCATCCTGCGGTGAACGGGTAACGACTTCATGCCCATCCAGGGTGACGTAACCGCTGGTGCGCGGTAGTGCGCCGTAGAGCACTTTCATCAGTTCGGTACGACCTGCGCCCATCAAACCAGAGACGCCAAGAATTTCGCCTTTGCGTAAAGTAAAAGAGACATCGTTAACGCCAGGTCCGCAGAGATTATCGACTTTCAGGCGGATATCTCCCGGCGCTTTGTCCAGGTGCGGATATTGATCTTCCAGCTTGCGACCCACCATCATCTCAATCAGCGAATCTTCGGTCAGTGATGCCACTTCGCGCTCAGCAATAAATTGTCCGTCACGAAAAACGGTAACGTCATCACAAATCTCGAAGATTTCTTTCATGCGGTGGGAGATATAGACAATACCGCGGCCTTGCGATTTCAGCTCGCGGATGACGCGGAACAGGGATTCGGTTTCGGTATCGGTCAGCGCATCGGTCGGTTCATCCATAATGATGACTTTCGACTCAAAGCTCAGCACTTTGGCGATTTCAACCATTTGCTGGTCACCGATGGAAAGATCGCCCACCAGCTTGTCGCTTTTAAAGCGCAGGTTAAGTTTAGCCAGCAATTTATCCGCTTCGGCATACATGGTTTTCCAGTCAATTTTGCCAAAGCGATTAACAAACTCACGACCGAGGAAAATGTTTTCGGCAATGGTCAACTGCGGGATCAGGTTCAGTTCCTGATGGATAATCCCAATCCCGGCTTCCTGGGAAGATTTCGGCCCGGTAAATGTCGTTTCTTTCCCCAGCCATAAAAGCGTGCCGGCATCGCGAGTATAGATACCAGTAAGCACTTTCATCATGGTGGATTTACCCGCGCCGTTTTCGCCCACCAGCGCCATCACGCGGCCCGGATAGACATTTAACGCAGCGCCCGAGAGGGCTTTTACGCCCGGGAAGGCTTTATCGATGCCTTTAAGCTGAAGTAATGCTTCCATGACGGCCTCAGAACGTCACGCCAGCACAGAGAATGATATTCGCATACGGAGAACATTCTCCGCTGCGAATTACCGCCTGACTTTCTGCGGTTTGTTGTTTGAATTGTTCATGCGTGGTGTAACGAATTTCAATGGTATTTCCCTGGTGTTTTTGCAGCTGCTCAAGGTGAGTGAGCAACGTTTCGTGGAGTTGCGGATTATGTTGTTTGATCTCTTCCGCGATAATGGCCGCCTCGACCTGCATTTCATTTGTGACGACGCCCAGCACCTGCATAAAAGAAGGTACACCCTGGGTTAATGCCATATCGATACGCGTTGTACTTTTGGGGATGGGTAACCCAGCATCACACACCACCAGCGTATCGGTATGTCCCAGACGGGAGATCACCGATGAAATATCAGAATTAAGAACGGTGCCTTTTTTCATTTTTTTCTCCATCAGCGAAACGTTTCGCTGACCCGCAGTTTAATCCTGACTGAGTTGGGAAAACCATCGTGACGTTACGGAAATGTGATCAACCTCGAAACGTTTTACATGGTGATTAACCATGAAAACAAAAACGCCCCCTTATGAAGAAAGGAGGCGTCTGGCGTTAGATTTCGACCTGAGTACCCAGTTCGATAACCCTGTTTGGCGGGATTTCAAATTGATCTGGTGCACGCAGCGCATTACGTTGCAGCAGCAAGTACAGCTTGCCGCGCAGACGCAAATACCACGGGCGTTTGCCGAGGATCAACGACTCATGCGACATAAAGAAGGAGGTTTCCATCATCCGGCAACTTAATCCTTCCAGACCGCAGCGGTGGAAAACTTCTTCCACGTTTGGCGTTTCTCGCCAACCATAACTTGCCACCACGCGCCAGAAAGTGGGCGACAGTTGTTCAATCTGTACCCGACGGACGTTATGGACATATGGCGCGTCTTCGGTGCGCAGAGTTAACAGAATCACCCGCTCATGCAATACCTTGTTATGTTTGAGGTTATGCATCAGCGCAAAGGGAATGACGTTGATTGCACGCGACATATACACCGCGGTCCCGGGCACGCGAACAGGCGGTGATTTCTCCAGCGAAGCAATCATCGCTTCCAGAGAGTTACCATGTTCATGCATCCGCCGCAGCAAGCGGAAACGCTCGCTCTTCCAGGTGGTCATCACGATAAACATCACAGTACCGAGGCTCAATGGCAACCAGCCGCCGGAGAGCAGTTTATCGAGGTTAGCGGTGAACAATGGAATATCGACACAAAGGAAAGCAATCAGGATCAGCGCAACAAAATACTTATTCCAGTGCCAGTTCTGACGTGCCACGGTAGTCGAGAGAATAGACGTCAGCACCATGGTTCCGGTCACCGCAATCCCGTACGCCGCCGCCAGGTTGCTGGAGTGCTCAAAGCTGACAATCACAATCACGACCGCGACATAGAGCATCCAGTTCACAAACGGAATATAGATTTGCCCTGACTCCATTTCGGAGGTGTGAATAATGCGCATCGGCGACAAATATCCCAGACGTACCGCCTGACGCGTCAATGAAAAGACGCCAGAGATAACCGCCTGCGAGGCGATTACCGTCGCCAGTGCGGCGATGATCAGCAGCGGGATCAGCGCCCAGTCCGGTGCCAAAAGGAAGAACGGGTTCTTAATCGCTTCCGGGTTCTTTAACAACAGCGCTCCCTGGCCGAAGTAATTAAGAGTTAAGGAAGGTAATACGACAGTGAACCACGCCAGACGAATAGGGAACTTACCAAAGTGTCCCATATCAGCATACAGCGCCTCGACCCCCGTAATCGACAGCACCACTGCCCCTAATGCAATAAAAGAAACCGTTTTGTATTCAAGGAAGAAATGCACCGCCCACATCGGATTCAGCGCATGCAGCACTTCCGGGTTAGCAATAATGCTACGTAACCCCAGTCCTGCCAGAATCAAAAACCAGGTCAGCATGATCGGCGCAAACAGCTTACCGACCATAGCCGTGCCATGCTTTTGAATCATAAATAATAAAGTGAGAACGATAATTGAGAGGGGAACTATCCAGGTATCCAGCTGCGGGGCGACGATTTCCAGACCTTCAATGGCTGACATCACCGAAATAGCGGGTGTTATGACGACTTCACCATAGAAAAAACTGCCGCCGATTAGCCCCATAATCACCAGCATTGATGTGGTTCGCGCCGACGTATTACGCCCGGCAAGCGACATCAACGTCAGGATCCCCCCCTCACCGGCGTTATCTGCCCGCATCACGAAGGTGAGATATTTAATGGAAACCACAAAGATTAGCAGCCAGAAGATCAGCGATAAAAAGCCAAACACGGCATCGCGTTCAACGCCAAAACCAAACTGGCCGGACAAACATTCACGAAGTGTATATAACGGGCTGGTACCAATATCGCCGTAGACAACTCCAATCGCCGCGAGGGTAATCGCGGGCAATGATTGCTTATTATCAGTGCTCATAGACTAGTCTTTCGTTGAAATATGAAATGTGTGCTTAGTCCCTTGGCCCACAAAAAAGCGCACAGTATGCACGATTAACGGCAAAATCGTACTCCTAAATGCGGCCACATTAACCTGGCTCAAAGAAAAATCCCCCCCCTTTGAGACTATTTTAGCCACCAGCAAGAAACGTCTATACTCGCAATTTACGCAGAACTTTTGACGAAAGGACGCCACTTCATTATGGCTCACCCTCATTTATTAGCGGAAAGAATTTCCCGCCTGAGCAGTTCGTTGGAAAAGGGGCTTTATGAACGTAGCCACGCCATCCGCTTGTGTTTATTAGCGGCATTAAGTGGTGAAAGTGTGTTCCTCCTTGGCCCGCCAGGTATTGCCAAAAGTTTGATCGCCCGGCGCTTAAAATTCGCCTTTCAGAATGCCCGCGCGTTTGAATATCTGATGACTCGCTTCTCCACGCCGGAAGAAGTTTTTGGTCCCCTTTCTATTCAGGCGCTAAAAGATGAAGGGCGCTATGAACGTTTAACCAGCGGTTACCTGCCGGAAGCAGAAATTGTCTTTCTGGATGAGATCTGGAAAGCGGGCCCGGCAATTCTTAATACCTTGCTCACCGCCATTAACGAGCGCCAGTTCCGCAACGGTGCACACGTAGAAAAAATCCCGATGCGTCTACTGGTGGCGGCCTCCAACGAGCTGCCGGAAGCAGACAGCAGTCTGGAAGCGTTATATGACCGCATGCTGATTCGTCTGTGGTTAGATAAAGTGCAGGATAAAGCGAATTTCCGCTCCATGCTGACCAGTCAACAGGATGAAAACGACAATCCGGTTCCTGATGCCTTGCAGGTCACAGATGAAGAATATGAACGCTGGCAGAAAGAGATTGGTGAAATTACGCTGCCCGATCATGTATTTGAGCTGATTTTTATGCTGCGCCAGCAACTGGATAAATTACCGGATGCGCCTTATGTCTCGGATCGTCGCTGGAAAAAAGCGATCCGCTTATTGCAGGCCTGCGCCTTTTTTAGCGGTCGCAGTGCTGTTGCCCCGGTAGATCTCATTTTGCTGAAAGATTGCCTGTGGTATGACGCGCAAAGCCTGAATTTGATACAACAACAAATTGATGTATTGATGACCGGTCACGCCTGGCAACAGCAAGGGATGTTGACTCGCCTTGGCGCGATTGTGCAACGTCACCTGCAACTCCAGCAGCAACAAAGTGATAAAACAGCCTTAACGGTAATTCGTCTGGGCGGCATTTTCAGCCGTCGTCAGCAGTATCAACTCCCTGTTAACGTTACTGCTTCCACTCTGACTCTGCTGCTGCAAAAACCGTTAAAACTGCATGATATGGAAGTGGTTCATATCTCCTTTGAGCGTAGCGCGCTGGAACAGTGGCTGAGTAAAGGTGGTGAAATTCGCGGCAAACTGAACGGTATCGGCTTTGCCCAGAAACTGAATCTGGAAGTTGATAGCACCCAACATCTTGTTGTACGCGATGTAAGTTTACAAGGCAGTACGCTGGCTCTTCCCGGTTCATCGGCTGAAGGTCTGCCAGGTGAAATAAAACAACAACTGGAAGAGCTTGAAAGCGACTGGCGTAAGCAACACGCTTTATTCAGCGAACAGCAAAAATGTCTGTTTATCCCTGGCGACTGGTTAGGTCGCATTGAAGCCAGCCTACAGGATGTCGGCGCACAGATTCGCCAGGCACAACAATGCTAACGCTGGATACGCTTAATGTGATGCTGGCCGTCAGCGAAGAGGGATTGATCGAAGAGATGATCATCGCGCTGCTGGCCTCACCGCAGCTAGCGGTCTTCTTTGAAAAATTCCCACGACTGAAGGCGGCAATCACTGATGATGTTCCCCGCTGGCGTGAGGCGCTGCGTAATCGGCTGAAAGATGCCCGAGTCCCGCCGGAACTCACCGAAGAGGTGATGTGCTATCAGCAAAGCCAGCTCCTCTCCACGCCGCAGTTTATTGTGCAGCTACCACAGATCCTGGACTTACTGCATCGTCTGAATTCCCCATGGGCAGAACAAGCCCGACAGTTGGTTGATGCTAACAGCACGATCACTTCAGCGTTACACACGCTTTTCCTCCAGCGTTGGCGTTTAAGTCTGATCGTGCAAGCAACGACGTTAAATCAACAGTTATTAGAAGAAGAACGCGAACAACTGTTGAGTGAAGTTCAGGAACGCATGACGCTGAGCGGACAACTTGAACCGATTCTCGCAGATAACAATACCGCAGCTGGTCGTCTGTGGGATATGAGCGCCGGTCAGCTTAAACGTGGCGACTATCAGTTGATTGTGAAATACGGTGAATTTCTTAACGAACAGCCGGAACTGAAACGCCTGGCAGAACAGCTGGGGCGTTCCCGGGAAGCCAAATCAATACCGCGCAACGATGCGCAGATGGAAACCTTCCGCACCATGGTGCGCGAACCGGCAACTGTTCCTGAGCAGGTTGATGGTCTGCAACAAAGCGATGATATTTTACGTCTTCTGCCGCCAGAACTGGCGACACTAGGGATAACGGAACTGGAGTATGAGTTTTACCGTCGGCTGGTGGAAAAACAGTTGCTCACCTATCGCCTGCACGGTGAGTCGTGGCGTGAAAAAGTGATCGAACGCCCGGTGGTGCATAAAGATTACGACGAACAGCCGCGCGGACCGTTTATTGTCTGCGTGGATACTTCCGGCTCAATGGGCGGCTTTAATGAACAGTGTGCGAAAGCGTTCTGCCTGGCTTTGATGCGCATTGCTCTCGCTGAAAACCGGCGCTGTTATATTATGCTATTTTCCACCGAGATCGTCCGTTATGAGCTTTCAGGCCCACAAGGCATCGAACAAGCAATCCGTTTTTTAAGCCAGCAGTTTCGTGGCGGCACCGATCTTGCCAGTTGTTTTCGCGCCATTATGGAACGCTTGCAAAGCAAGGAATGGTTTGATGCCGATGCGGTGGTGATTTCTGATTTTATCGCCCAGCGGTTGCCTGACGACGTGACGAGTAAAGTGAAAGAGCTGCAGCGGGTACATCAGCATCGCTTTCATGCCGTGGCGATGTCGGCACACGGCAAACCCGGCATCATGCGCATTTTCGATCATATCTGGCGCTTTGATACCGGGATGCGAAGCCGCCTGCTCAGACGCTGGCGGCGATAAATTATTACAGCAGAGAAGGGACGCTCTCGCGAACAGCAGCTGGCCATACTCCACACTGAACCTGGCCGATATGCGGCAGTTGCAGCAGCAGCATGGTCAAACGAGACTGGCCGATACCGCCGCCGATGGTCTGCGGCATTTCACCGCGCAGCAACGCCTGATGCCATTCCAGCTGCAGACGATCTTCATCACCGGTCAGCGCCAACTGATGCTTCAACGTGTCGGCATCCACGCGGATCCCCATGGAAGAAAGCTCAAACGCATCTTCCAGTACCGGGTTCCACACCAGAATATCGCCGTTCAGGCCCGCATGGCCCAGCTCTGACGGGGTGCTCCAGTCATCATAATCCGGTGCGCGCACGTCGTGACGATGACCATCGCTCAGCTTGCCGCCAATCCCGACAAGGAATACCGCACCAAGATCTTTCGCTATCGCCCGCTCACGCCCTTTGGCATCAAGATCCGGATAACGAGACAGTAACTCCTGGCTGTGTACGAAGTGGATCTGATCCGGCAGGAACGGTGCCAGGCCAAACTCTTCGCTAACCGCAGCTTCGGTTGCTTTAATTCCCGCCCAGATCGCCTCTACCGTGCTTTTCAGAGTCGAGAATTGACGCTCACCGTCGCCCATTACGCGTTCCCAGTCCCACTGGTCAACATAGACCGAGTGCAACGGAGAAAGACGGTCTTCATCGGGGCGAAGGGCTTTCATGTGCGTGTACAGCCCTTCGCCCGCGCTGAAGTCGTGTTGCCCTAAGGTCTGACGTTTCCACTTCGCCAGTGAATGAACCACTTCGAACTGGGCATCAGGCAGAGCTTTCACTTTTACCTGCACCGCTTTTTCACAGCCCGACAAGTTATCCTGCGTGCCATCCCCCACACGGCTAAGAATCGGCGCCTGGACTTCGATCAGCCCCAGACGTTCTTCCAGTTGGCGAGAAAAGTGAGATTTCACGAAGCTAATTTGGCGTTGTTTGGCAATGTAAGCGGTTTTCATTTTTTATACTCCTGCGTCCTGTTGCTTATGATTAAGCAACAAAAACCGATACACATGCAATAATCATTCAATAAAAAGCCTAACTCACTTTTGATTCATTAAAAAAGAAGGCTAAAATAGAATGAATCATCAATCCGCATAAGAAAATCCTATGGAAAATTATCTGATCGACAATCTGGACCGTGGCATCCTGGAAGCATTAATGGGCAATGCGCGCACCGCTTACGCCGAACTGGCGAAACAATTTGGCGTCAGTCCGGGGACGATTCACGTTCGAGTAGAGAAAATGAAGCAGGCGGGAATCATTACCGGGGCGCGTATTGATGTCAGCCCGAAGCAGCTCGGTTATGACGTAGGCTGCTTTATCGGCATTATATTAAAGAGCGCCAAAGACTATCCTTCCGCGCTGGCAAAGCTGGAAAGCCTCGATGAAGTGACCGAGGCGTACTACACCACCGGCCACTACAGCATCTTTATAAAAGTGATGTGCCGTTCGATCGATGCTCTCCAGCATGTACTTATCAACAAGATCCAAACAATTGATGAAATTCAGTCCACCGAGACACTGATCGTCCTGCAGAACCCGATCATGCGTACCATCAAGCCCTGATCGGCTTTTTTAATCCCATACTTTTCCACAGGTAGATCCCAACGCGTTCACAGCGTACAATACGCCACTCTTAATAAAGGTGGCGGTTTATGGCAGATATCACTCTTATCAGCGGCAGCACCCTCGGCGGTGCCGAATATGTAGCAGAACACCTGGCTGAAAAGCTGGAAGAGGCGGGTTTTACCACCGAAACGCTGCACGGTCCGCTGTTGGAAGATTTATCTGCCTCGGGGATCTGGCTGGTTATCAGCTCCACCCACGGTGCCGGAGATATTCCGGACAACCTTTCTCCTTTCTATGAAGCATTGCAGGAACAGAAGCCCGATCTTTCTGCGGTCCGCTTTGGCGCAATCGGTATTGGTAGTCGTGAATATGACACCTTTTGTGGGGCTATCGATAAACTCGAGGCTGAACTCAAAAATTCCGGTGCAAAACAGACGGGCGAAACACTGAAGATCAACATTCTTGATCACGACATTCCGGAAGATCCGGCAGAAGAATGGCTGGGATCATGGATTAATTTACTCAAATAAGTATACAGATCGTGCGATCTACTGTGGATAACTCTGTCAGGAAGCTTGGATCAACCGGTAGTTATCCAAAGAACAACGGTTGTTCAGTTTTTGAGTTGTGTATAACCCCTCATTCTGATCCCAG
This sequence comes from Escherichia sp. WS1152, assembly GCF_046487665.1. NCBI lineage: Bacteria > Pseudomonadati > Pseudomonadota > Gammaproteobacteria > Enterobacterales > Enterobacteriaceae > Escherichia > Escherichia sp. WS1152. The sequence continues at coordinate 15,703 of NZ_JBJQJA010000009.1, forward strand.
CTTATACGGTCCAGGATCACCGATCATTCACAGTTAATGATCCTTTCCAGGTTGTTGATCTTAAAAGTCGGATCCTTGTTATCCACAGGGCAGTGCGATCCTAATAAGAGATCACAATAGAACAGATCTCTAAATAAATAGATCTTCTTTTTAATACCCAGGATCCCAGGTCTTTCTCAAGCCAACAAAGTTGAGTAGAATCCACGGCCCGGGCTTCAATCCATTTTCATACCGCGTTATGCGAGGCAATCACCATGTTTTATCCGGATCCTTTTGACGTCATCATCATTGGCGGGGGTCATGCAGGCACCGAGGCCGCGATGGCTGCGGCGCGTATGGGTCAACAGACTCTGCTTTTGACACACAATATCGACACTCTGGGGCAGATGAGCTGCAACCCGGCGATCGGCGGTATTGGGAAGGGACATCTGGTAAAAGAAGTGGATGCACTCGGCGGTCTGATGGCGAAAGCGATCGATCAGGCGGGTATCCAGTTTAGGATACTAAACGCAAGTAAAGGACCGGCTGTTCGCGCTACCCGAGCTCAGGCGGATCGTGTGCTCTACCGTCAGGCGGTACGTACGGCGCTGGAGAACCAACCGAATCTGATGATCTTCCAGCAGGCGGTTGAAGATCTTATTGTCGAAAACGATCGCGTGGTCGGTGCTGTTACCCAAATGGGACTGAAGTTCCGTGCCAAAGCCGTTGTGCTCACCGTTGGGACGTTCCTCGACGGTAAAATTCATATCGGTCTGGATAACTACAGCGGTGGCCGTGCTGGTGATCCGCCGTCCATTCCGCTTTCTCGCCGTTTGCGTGAACTTCCGCTGCGCGTTGGTCGTCTGAAAACCGGGACACCACCGCGTATTGATGCTCGAACCATCGACTTTAGCGTGCTTGCGCAACAGCATGGCGATAACCCAATGCCGGTATTCTCGTTTATGGGCAATGCGTCCCAGCATCCCCAGCAGGTGCCGTGTTATATCACTCATACCAACGAGAAAACCCATGATGTGATCCGCAGTAACCTCGATCGTAGCCCAATGTACGCAGGGGTGATCGAAGGTGTCGGCCCACGCTACTGCCCGTCGATCGAAGACAAAGTCATGCGCTTCGCCGACAGAAATCAGCATCAGATCTTCCTTGAACCGGAAGGGCTGACCTCTAACGAAATTTATCCGAACGGTATCTCCACCAGCCTGCCGTTCGATGTGCAGATGCAAATCGTCCGCTCCATGCAGGGGATGGAAAACGCGAAGATCGTGCGTCCGGGTTATGCCATTGAGTATGACTTCTTCGATCCACGCGACCTGAAACCGACGCTGGAGAGCAAGTTTATCCAGGGGCTGTTCTTTGCTGGTCAGATTAACGGCACTACCGGTTACGAAGAAGCCGCTGCGCAAGGTTTGCTGGCCGGTCTTAACGCTGCCCGTCTGTCTGCTGACAAAGAAGGTTGGGCTCCGGCGCGTTCTCAGGCCTATCTCGGCGTACTGGTTGATGACCTGTGCACTTTAGGAACCAAAGAACCGTATCGTATGTTTACTTCGCGCGCAGAATATCGTCTGATGCTGCGCGAAGATAATGCGGATCTGCGTTTGACTGAAATCGGTCGTGAACTGGGCCTGGTGGATGACGAACGTTGGGCGCGCTTTAACGAGAAACTTGAGAATATCGAGCGTGAGCGTCAGCGTCTGAAATCGACCTGGGTAACCCCGTCGGCGGAAGCTGCAGCCGAAGTGAATGCTCACCTGACTGCGCCGCTTTCCCGTGAAGCCAGTGGTGAAGATCTGCTGCGTCGTCCGGAAATGACTTATGAAAAATTAACCACGCTGACGCCGTTTGCCCCTGCGTTGACAGACGAACAGGCGGCGGAACAGGTTGAGATTCAGGTTAAATACGAAGGTTATATCGCGCGCCAGCAAGATGAGATCGAAAAGCAGCTGCGTAACGAGAACACCCTGCTACCCGCGACACTGGATTACCGCCAGGTATCCGGTCTTTCTAACGAAGTGATCGCCAAACTTAACGATCACAAACCGGCCTCTATCGGCCAGGCTTCACGTATTTCTGGCGTCACGCCTGCGGCCATCTCCATTCTGCTGGTGTGGCTGAAAAAACAGGGTATGCTGCGTCGTAGCGCATAACGCATTAAAAATGCCTGGTAAGCACCCGCTTACCAGGCAACGCATCAAGAACAGGTAATCACCGTGCTCAACAAACTCTCCTTACTGCTGAAAGACGCAGGTATTTCGCTTACCGATCACCAGAAAAACCAGCTTATTGCCTACGTGAATATGCTGCATAAATGGAACAAAGCGTACAACCTGACTTCGGTCCGCGATCCTAATGAGATGCTGGTACGCCATATTCTCGATAGCATTGTGGTGGCACCGTATCTGCAAGGTGAACGGTTTATCGATGTCGGCACCGGTCCTGGACTGCCTGGCATTCCACTCTCTATCGTGCGTCCTGAAGCCCATTTCACTCTGTTGGATAGCCTTGGTAAACGCGTGCGTTTCCTTCGTCAGGTGCAACATGAGCTTAAACTGGAGAATATTGAGCCAGTACAGAGCAGGGTAGAAGAGTTTCCTTCAGAGCCGCCATTTGATGGCGTAATTAGCCGCGCTTTTGCCTCTCTGAACGATATGGTGAGCTGGTGCCACCATCTTCCTGGTGAGCAAGGCCGTTTCTACGCGCTGAAAGGGCAAATGCCGGAAGATGAAATCGCTTTGTTGCCCGAAGAATATCAGGTTGAATCAGTGGTTAAACTTCAGGTTCCTGCCCTGGATGGCGAACGCCATCTGGTGGTGATTAAAGCAAATAAAATTTAATTTTTATCAAAAAAATCATAAAAAATTGACCGGTTAGACTGTTAACAACAACCAGGTTTTCTACTGATATAACTGGTTACATTTAACGCCACGTTCACTCTTTTGCATCAACAAGATAACGTGGCTTTTTTTGGTAAGCAGAAAATAAGTCATTAGTGAAAATATCAGTCTGCTAAAAATCGGCGCTAAGAACCATCATTGTCTGTTAAAACATTATTAAAAATGTCAATGGGTGGTTTTTGTTGTGTAAATGTCATTTATTAAAACAGTATCTGTTTTTAGACTGAAATATCATAAACTTGCAAAGGCATCATTTGCCAAGTAAATAAATATGCTGTGCGCGAACATGCGCAATATGTGATCTGAAGCACGCTTTATCACCAGTGTTTACGCGTTATTTACAGTTTTTCATGATCAAACAGGGTTAGCAGAAAAGTCGCAATTGTATGCACTGGAAAAATATTTAAACATTTATTCACCTTTTGGCTACTTATTGTTTGAAATCACGGGGGCGCACCGTATAATTTGACCGCTTTTTGATGCTTGACTCTAAGCCTTAAAGAAAGTTTTATACGACACGCGGCATACCTCGAAGGGAGCAGGAGTGAAAAACGTGATGTCTGTGTCGCTCGTGAGTCGAAACGTTGCTCGGAAGCTTCTGCTCGTTCAGTTACTGGTGGTGATAGCAAGTGGATTGCTGTTCAGCCTCAAAGACCCCTTCTGGGGCGTCTCTGCAATAAGCGGGGGCCTGGCAGTCTTTCTGCCTAACGTTTTGTTTATGATATTTGCCTGGCGTCACCAGGCGCATACACCAGCGAAAGGCCGGGTGGCCTGGACATTCGCATTTGGCGAAGCTTTCAAAGTTCTGGCGATGTTGGTGTTACTGGTGGTGGCGTTGGCGGTTTTAAAGGCGGTATTCTTGCCGCTGATCGTTACGTGGGTTTTGGTGCTGGTGGTTCAGATACTGGCACCGGCTGTAATTAACAACAAAGGGTAAAAGGCATCATGGCTTCAGAAAATATGACGCCGCAGGATTACATAGGACACCACCTGAATAACCTTCAGCTGGACCTGCGTACATTCTCGCTGGTGGATCCACAAAACCCCCCAGCCACCTTCTGGACAATCAATATTGACTCCATGTTCTTCTCGGTGGTGCTGGGTCTGTTGTTCCTGGTTTTATTCCGTAGCGTAGCCAAAAAGGCGACCAGCGGTGTGCCAGGTAAGTTTCAGACCGCGATTGAGCTGGTGATCGGCTTTGTTAATGGTAGCGTGAAAGACATGTACCATGGCAAAAGCAAGCTGATTGCTCCGCTGGCCCTGACGATCTTCGTCTGGGTATTCCTGATGAACCTGATGGATTTACTGCCTATCGACCTGCTGCCGTACATTGCTGAACATGTACTGGGTCTGCCTGCACTGCGTGTGGTTCCGTCTGCGGACGTGAACGTAACGCTGTCTATGGCACTGGGCGTATTTATCCTGATTCTGTTCTACAGCATCAAAATGAAAGGCATCGGCGGCTTCACGAAAGAGTTGACGCTGCAGCCGTTCAATCACTGGGCGTTCATTCCTGTCAACTTAATCCTTGAAGGGGTAAGCCTGCTGTCCAAACCAGTTTCACTCGGTTTGCGACTGTTCGGTAACATGTATGCCGGTGAGCTGATTTTCATTCTGATTGCTGGTCTGTTGCCGTGGTGGTCACAGTGGATCCTGAATGTGCCGTGGGCCATTTTCCACATCCTGATCATTACGCTGCAAGCCTTCATCTTCATGGTTCTGACGATCGTCTATCTGTCGATGGCGTCTGAAGAACATTAATTTACCAACACTACTACGTTTTAACTGAAACAAACTGGAGACTGTCATGGAAAACCTGAATATGGATCTGCTGTACATGGCTGCCGCTGTGATGATGGGTCTGGCGGCAATCGGTGCTGCGATCGGTATCGGCATCCTCGGGGGTAAATTCCTGGAAGGCGCAGCGCGTCAACCTGATCTGATTCCTCTGCTGCGTACTCAGTTCTTTATCGTTATGGGTCTGGTGGATGCTATCCCGATGATCGCTGTAGGTCTGGGTCTGTACGTGATGTTCGCTGTCGCGTAGTAAGCGTTGCTTTTATTTAAAGAGCAATATCAGAACGTTAACTAAATAGAGGCATTGTGCTGTGAATCTTAACGCAACAATCCTCGGCCAGGCCATCGCGTTTGTCCTGTTCGTTCTGTTCTGCATGAAGTACGTATGGCCGCCATTAATGGCAGCCATCGAAAAACGTCAAAAAGAAATTGCTGACGGCCTTGCTTCCGCAGAACGAGCACATAAGGACCTTGACCTTGCAAAGGCCAGCGCGACCGACCAGCTGAAAAAAGCGAAAGCGGAAGCCCAGGTAATCATCGAGCAGGCGAACAAACGCCGCTCGCAGATTCTGGACGAAGCGAAAGCTGAGGCAGAACAGGAACGTACTAAAATCGTGGCCCAGGCGCAGGCGGAAATTGAAGCCGAGCGTAAACGTGCCCGTGAAGAGCTGCGTAAGCAAGTTGCTATCCTGGCTGTTGCTGGCGCCGAGAAGATCATCGAACGTTCCGTGGATGAAGCTGCTAACAGCGACATCGTGGATAAACTTGTCGCTGAACTGTAAGGAGGGAGGGGCTGATGTCTGAATTTATTACGGTAGCTCGCCCCTACGCCAAAGCAGCTTTTGACTTTGCCGTCGAACACCAAAGTGTAGAACGCTGGCAGGACATGCTGGTGTTTGCCGCCGAGGTAACCAAAAACGAACAAATGGCAGAGCTTCTCTCTGGCGCGCTTGCGCCAGAAACGCTTGCCGAGTCGTTTATCGCAGTTTGTGGTGAGCAACTGGACGAAAACGGTCAGAACCTTATTCGGGTAATGGCTGAAAATGGTCGTCTTAACGCGCTCCCGGATGTTCTGGAGCAGTTTATTCACCTTCGTGCCGTGAGTGAGGCTACCGCTGAGGTAGACGTCATTTCCGCTGCCGCACTGAGTGAACAACAGCTCGCGAAAATTTCTGCTGCGATGGAAAAACGTCTGTCACGCAAAGTTAAGCTGAATTGCAAAATCGATAAGTCTGTAATGGCAGGCGTTATCATCCGAGCGGGTGATATGGTCATTGATGGCAGCGTACGCGGTCGTCTTGAGCGCCTTGCAGACGTCTTGCAGTCTTAAGGGGACTGGAGCATGCAACTGAATTCCACCGAAATCAGCGAACTGATCAAGCAGCGCATTGCTCAGTTCAATGTTGTGAGTGAAGCTCACAACGAAGGTACTATTGTTTCTGTAAGTGACGGTGTTATCCGCATTCACGGCCTGGCCGATTGTATGCAGGGTGAAATGATCTCCCTGCCGGGTAACCGTTACGCTATCGCACTGAACCTCGAGCGCGACTCTGTAGGTGCGGTTGTTATGGGTCCGTACGCTGACCTTGCCGAAGGCATGAAAGTTAAGTGTACTGGCCGTATCCTGGAAGTTCCGGTTGGCCGTGGCCTGCTGGGCCGTGTGGTTAATACTCTGGGTGCACCAATCGACGGTAAAGGTCCGCTGGATCACGACGGCTTCTCTGCTGTAGAAGCAATCGCTCCGGGCGTTATCGAACGTCAGTCCGTAGATCAGCCGGTACAGACCGGTTATAAAGCCGTTGACTCCATGATCCCAATCGGTCGTGGTCAGCGTGAATTGATCATCGGTGACCGTCAGACCGGTAAAACCGCACTGGCTATCGATGCCATCATCAACCAGCGCGATTCCGGTATCAAATGTATCTATGTCGCTATCGGCCAGAAAGCGTCCACCATTTCTAACGTGGTACGTAAACTGGAAGAGCACGGCGCACTGGCTAACACCATCGTTGTGGTAGCAACCGCGTCTGAATCCGCTGCACTGCAATACCTGGCACCGTATGCCGGTTGCGCAATGGGCGAATACTTCCGTGACCGCGGTGAAGATGCGCTGATCATTTACGATGACCTGTCTAAACAGGCTGTTGCTTACCGTCAGATCTCCCTGCTGCTCCGTCGTCCGCCAGGACGTGAAGCATTCCCGGGCGACGTATTCTACCTCCACTCTCGTCTGCTGGAGCGTGCTGCGCGTGTTAACGCCGAATACGTTGAAGCCTTCACCAAAGGTGAAGTGAAAGGGAAAACCGGTTCTCTGACCGCACTGCCGATTATCGAAACTCAGGCGGGTGACGTTTCTGCGTTCGTTCCGACCAACGTAATCTCCATTACCGATGGTCAGATCTTCCTGGAAACCAACCTGTTCAACGCCGGTATTCGTCCTGCGGTTAACCCGGGTATTTCCGTATCCCGTGTTGGTGGTGCAGCACAGACCAAGATCATGAAAAAACTGTCCGGTGGTATCCGTACCGCTCTGGCACAGTATCGTGAACTGGCAGCGTTCTCTCAGTTTGCATCCGACCTTGACGATGCAACACGTAAGCAACTTGACCACGGTCAGAAAGTGACCGAACTGCTGAAACAGAAACAGTATGCGCCGATGTCCGTAGCGCAACAGTCTCTGGTTCTGTTCGCAGCAGAACGTGGTTACCTGGCGGATGTTGAACTGTCGAAAATCGGCAGCTTCGAAGCCGCTCTGCTGGCTTACGTCGACCGTGATCACGCTCCGTTGATGCAAGAGATCAACCAGACCGGTGGCTACAACGACGAAATCGAAGGCAAGCTGAAAGGCATCCTCGATTCCTTCAAAGCAACCCAATCCTGGTAACGTCTGGCGGCTTGCCTTAGGGCAGGCCGCAAGGCATTGAGGAGAAGCTCATGGCCGGCGCAAAAGAGATACGTAGTAAGATCGCAAGCGTCCAGAACACGCAAAAGATCACTAAAGCGATGGAGATGGTCGCCGCTTCCAAAATGCGTAAATCGCAGGATCGCATGGCGGCCAGCCGTCCTTATGCAGAAACCATGCGCAAAGTGATTGGTCACCTTGCACACGGTAATCTGGAATACAAGCACCCTTACCTGGAAGACCGCGACGTTAAACGCGTGGGCTACCTGGTGGTGTCGACCGACCGTGGTTTGTGCGGTGGTTTGAACATTAACCTGTTCAAAAAACTGCTGGCGGAAATGAAGACCTGGACCGACAAAGGCGTTCAATGCGACCTCGCAATGATCGGCTCGAAAGGCGTGTCGTTCTTCAACTCCGTGGGCGGCAATGTTGTTGCCCAGGTCACCGGCATGGGGGATAACCCTTCCCTGTCCGAACTGATCGGTCCGGTAAAAGTGATGTTGCAGGCCTACGACGAAGGCCGTCTGGACAAGCTTTACATTGTCAGCAACAAATTTATTAACACCATGTCTCAGGTTCCGACCATCAGCCAGCTGCTGCCGTTACCGGCATCAGATGATGATGATCTGAAACATAAATCCTGGGATTACCTGTACGAACCCGATCCGAAGGCGTTGCTGGATACCCTGCTGCGTCGTTATGTCGAATCTCAGGTTTATCAGGGCGTGGTTGAAAACCTGGCCAGCGAGCAGGCCGCCCGTATGGTGGCGATGAAAGCCGCGACCGACAATGGCGGCAGCCTGATTAAAGAGCTGCAGTTGGTATACAACAAAGCTCGTCAGGCCAGCATTACTCAGGAACTCACCGAGATCGTCTCGGGGGCCGCCGCGGTTTAAACAGGTTATTTCGTAGAGGATTTAAGATGGCTACTGGAAAGATTGTCCAGGTAATCGGCGCCGTAGTTGACGTCGAATTCCCTCAGGATGCCGTACCGCGCGTGTACGATGCTCTTGAGGTGCAAAATGGTAATGAGCGTCTGGTGCTGGAAGTTCAGCAGCAGCTCGGCGGCGGTATCGTGCGTACCATCGCAATGGGTTCCTCCGACGGTCTGCGTCGCGGTCTGGATGTAAAAGACCTCGAACACCCGATCGAAGTCCCGGTAGGTAAAGCGACTCTGGGCCGTATCATGAACGTACTGGGTGAACCGGTCGACATGAAAGGCGAGATCGGTGAAGAAGAGCGTTGGGCGATTCACCGCGCAGCACCTTCCTACGAAGAGCTGTCAAACTCTCAGGAACTGCTGGAAACCGGTATCAAAGTTATCGACCTGATGTGTCCGTTCGCTAAGGGCGGTAAAGTTGGTCTGTTCGGTGGTGCGGGTGTAGGTAAAACCGTAAACATGATGGAGCTCATTCGTAACATCGCGATCGAGCACTCCGGTTACTCTGTGTTTGCGGGCGTAGGTGAACGTACTCGTGAGGGTAACGACTTCTACCACGAAATGACCGACTCCAACGTTATCGACAAAGTATCCCTGGTGTATGGCCAGATGAACGAGCCGCCGGGAAACCGTCTGCGCGTTGCTCTGACCGGTCTGACCATGGCTGAGAAATTCCGTGACGAAGGTCGTGACGTTCTGCTGTTCGTTGACAACATCTATCGTTACACCCTGGCCGGTACGGAAGTATCCGCACTGCTGGGCCGTATGCCTTCAGCGGTAGGTTATCAGCCGACCCTGGCGGAAGAGATGGGCGTTCTGCAGGAACGTATCACCTCCACCAAAACTGGTTCTATCACCTCCGTACAGGCGGTATACGTACCTGCGGATGACTTGACTGACCCGTCTCCGGCAACCACCTTTGCGCACCTTGACGCAACCGTGGTACTGAGCCGTCAGATCGCGTCTCTGGGTATCTACCCGGCCGTTGACCCGCTGGACTCCACCAGCCGTCAGCTGGACCCGCTGGTGGTTGGTCAGGAACACTACGACACCGCGCGTGGCGTTCAGTCCATCCTGCAACGTTATCAGGAACTGAAAGACATCATCGCCATCCTGGGTATGGATGAACTGTCTGAAGAAGACAAACTGGTGGTAGCGCGTGCTCGTAAGATCCAGCGCTTCCTGTCCCAGCCGTTCTTCGTGGCAGAAGTATTCACCGGTTCTCCGGGTAAATACGTCTCCCTGAAAGACACCATCCGTGGCTTTAAAGGCATCATGGAAGGCGAATACGATCACCTGCCGGAGCAGGCGTTCTACATGGTCGGTTCCATCGAAGAAGCTGTGGAAAAAGCCAAAAAACTTTAACGCCTTAATCGGAGGGTGATATGGCAATGACTTACCACCTGGACGTCGTCAGCGCAGAGCAACAAATGTTCTCTGGTCTGGTCGAGAAAATCCAGGTAACGGGTAGCGAAGGTGAACTGGGGATCTACCCTGGCCACGCACCGCTGCTCACCGCCATTAAGCCTGGTATGATTCGCATCGTGAAACAGCACGGTCACGAAGAGTTTATCTATCTGTCTGGCGGCATTCTTGAAGTGCAGCCTGGCAACGTGACCGTTCTGGCCGACACCGCAATTCGCGGCCAGGATCTCGACGAAGCGCGAGCCATGGAAGCGAAACGTAAGGCTGAAGAGCACATTAGCAGCTCTCACGGCGACGTAGATTACGCTCAGGCGTCTGCGGAACTGGCCAAAGCGATCGCGCAGCTGCGCGTTATCGAGTTGACCAAAAAAGCGATGTAACACCGGCTTGAAAAGCACAAAAGCCAGTCTGGAAACAGGCTGGCTTTTTTTTACGCGTGATCCGTCCTGAAGAGCGTTCACATAGATCCTGCTGATATAAAACACCCCTGTTTTCCCGTTTATTCATTGATCGAAATAAGAGCAAAAACATCCACCTGACGCTTAAATGAAGGTACTGCCTTAATTTTCTGCAGACAAAAGGCGTGACGATGGTCGAAAATGGCACTTTCGTCAGCGGGGATAATCCGTTATTGAACAATTTATCCTCTGTCCATTTCACGATGAAAAAAATGTAGTTTTTTCAAGGTGAAGCGGTTTAAATTCGTTCTCAAATTACAGTCAGGACGCGTATGTTGAATAATGCTATGAGCGTAGTGATCCTTGCCGCAGGCAAAGGCACGCGCATGTATTCCGATCTTCCGAAAGTGCTGCATACCCTTGCCGGGAAAGCGATGGTTCAGCATGTCATTGATGCTGCGAATGAATTAGGCGCAGCGCACGTTCACCTGGTGTACGGTCACGGCGGCGATCTGCTTAAACAGGCGCTGAAAGACGACAACCTTAACTGGGTGCTTCAGGCAGAGCAGCTGGGTACGGGTCATGCAATGCAGCAGGCCGCACCTTTCTTTGCCGATGATGAAGACATTTTAATGCTCTACGGCGACGTGCCGCTGATCTCTGTCGAAACACTCCAGCGCCTGCGTGATGCTAAACCGCAGGGTGGCATTGGTCTGCTGACGGTGAAACTGGATGATCCGACCGGTTATGGACGTATCACCCGTGAAAATGGCAAAGTTACCGGCATTGTTGAGCACAAAGATGCCACCGACGAGCAGCGTCAGATTCAGGAGATCAACACCGGCATTCTGATCGCTAACGGCGCAGATATGAAACGCTGGCTGGCGAAGCTGACCAACAATAACGCTCAGGGTGAATACTACATCACCGACATTATTGCGCTGGCGTATCAGGAAGGGCGTGAAATCGTCGCCGTTCATCCGCAACGTTTAAGCGAAGTAGAAGGCGTGAATAACCGCCTGCAACTCTCCCGTCTGGAGCGTGTTTATCAGTCCGAACAGGCTGAAAAACTGCTGTTAGCAGGCGTTATGCTGCGCGATCCGGCGCGTTTTGATCTGCGTGGTACGCTTACTCACGGGCGCGATGTTGAAATTGATACTAACGTTATCATCGAGGGCAACGTGACTCTCGGTCATCGCGTGAAAATCGGCACCGGTTGCGTGATTAAAAACAGCGTGATTGGCGATGATTGCGAAATTAGCCCATATACCGTCGTGGAAGACGCGAATCTGGCGGCGGCCTGTACCATTGGCCCGTTTGCCCGTTTGCGTCCTGGTGCTGAGTTGCAGGAAGGTGCACACGTCGGTAACTTTGTTGAGATGAAAAAAGCGCGTCTGGGTAAAGGCTCGAAAGCTGGTCATCTGACTTACCTGGGCGATGCGGAAATTGGCGATAACGTTAACATCGGCGCGGGAACCATTACCTGCAACTACGATGGTGCGAATAAATTTAAGACCATTATCGGCGACGATGTGTTTGTCGGTTCCGACACTCAGCTGGTGGCCCCGGTAACAGTAGGCAAAGGCGCGACCATTGCTGCGGGTACAACTGTGACGCGTAATGTCGGCGAAAATGCATTAGCTATCAGCCGTGTGCCGCAGACTCAGAAAGAAGGCTGGCGTCGTCCGGTAAAGAAAAAGTGATTCTGGCCGGGTAATCCGGTCACATGGGATGAGGAGATAACATAATCTCCCTCCCACAAGCAGTAACTATAAAAATAACCCCACTCTCTACAAGGCTCGGGGCGCCCGAAAAAACGGGCATACAGGTTGACCGACAACGATATAAATCGGAATCAAAAACTATGTGTGGAATTGTTGGCGCGATCGCGCAACGTGATGTAGCAGAAATCCTTCTTGAAGGTTTACGTCGTCTGGAATACCGCGGATATGACTCTGCCGGTCTGGCCGTTGTTGATGCGGAAGGTCATATGACCCGCCTGCGTCGCCTCGGTAAAGTCCAGATGCTGGCTCAGGCAGCGGAAGAACATCCTCTGCATGGCGGCACCGGTATTGCTCACACTCGCTGGGCGACCCATGGTGAACCTTCAGAAGTTAACGCGCATCCGCATGTTTCTGAACACATTGTGGTGGTGCATAACGGCATCATCGAAAACCATGAACCGCTGCGTGAAGAGTTAAAAGCGCGTGGCTATACCTTCGTTTCTGAAACCGACACCGAAGTGATTGCCCATCTGGTGAACTGGGAGCTGAAACAGGGCGGTACTCTGCGTGAGGCTGTTCTGCGTGCTATCCCGCAACTGCGTGGTGCGTACGGTACAGTGATCATGGACTCCCGTCACCCGGATACCCTGCTGGCAGCACGTTCTGGTAGTCCGCTGGTGATTGGTCTGGGTATGGGCGAAAACTTTATCGCTTCTGACCAGCTGGCGCTGCTGCCGGTGACCCGTCGCTTTATCTTCCTTGAAGAGGGCGATATTGCGGAAATTACTCGCCGTTCGGTAAACATCTTCGATAAAACTGGCGCGGAAGTAAAACGTCAGGATATCGAATCCAATCTGCAATATGACGCGGGCGATAAAGGTATTTACCGTCACTACATGCAGAAAGAGATCTACGAACAGCCGAACGCGATCAAAAACACCCTTACCGGGCGCATCAGCCACGGTCAGGTTGATTTAAGCGAGCTGGGACCGAACGCCGACGAACTGCTGTCGAAGGTTGAGCATATTCAGATCCTCGCCTGTGGTACTTCTTATAACTCCGGTATGGTTTCCCGTTACTGGTTTGAATCGCTGGCAGGTATTCCGTGCGACGTCGAAATCGCCTCTGAATTCCGCTATCGCAAATCTGCCGTGCGTCATAACAGCCTGATGATCACCTTGTCACAGTCTGGCGAAACCGCAGATACCCTGGCGGGCCTGCGTCTGTCGAAAGAGCTGGGTTACCTTGGTTCACTGGCAATCTGTAACGTTCCGGGTTCTTCTCTGGTGCGCGAATCCGATCTGGCGCTAATGACCAACGCGGGTACAGAAATCGGCGTGGCATCCACTAAAGCATTCACCACCCAGTTAACTGTGCTGTTGATGCTGGTGGCGAAGCTGTCTCGCCTGAAAGGTCTGGATGCCTCCATTGAACATGACATTGTGCATGGTCTGCAGGCGCTGCCGAGCCGTATTGAGCAGATGCTGTCTCAGGACAAACGCATTGAAGCTCTGGCAGAAGATTTCTCTGACAAACATCACGCGCTGTTCCTGGGCCGTGGCGATCAGTACCCAATCGCGCTGGAAGGCGCATTGAAGCTGAAAGAGATCTCTTACATTCACGCTGAAGCCTACGCTGCAGGTGAACTGAAACACGGTCCGCTGGCGCTGATTGACGCGGATATGCCGGTTATCGTTGTTGCGCCGAACAACGAATTGCTGGAAAAACTGAAATCCAACATTGAAGAAGTTCGCGCGCGTGGCGGCCAATTGTATGTCTTCGCCGATCAGGATGCGGGTTTTGTAAGTAGCGATAACATGCACATCATCGAGATGCCGCATGTGGAAGAGGTGATTGCACCGATCTTCTACACCGTTCCGCTGCAGTTACTGGCTTATCACGTCGCGCTGATCAAAGGCACCGACGTTGACCAGCCGCGTAACCTGGCAAAATCGGTAACGGTTGAGTAATATTATTCATTTGCTGAACGAAGGGCTGCCTTTTGGCGGCCCTTTTACTTACCAGCATTAATAATCTAACCTCATTCCATATAATTAACTTCAGCTATTATTTGGGGCACCGTTGAACACTTGTTTTAACCGTAGTAGTAATTAAATACCTCGAATCATTGACAAACAATTGCCATAATTGACGTACTTTGTAATGAATAGCACGTTTTGTTCATTCAAGAATCGCTTGTAAAACAATCATCAATATGTAATTTTATTTAACTATGTAACAATGTGTGATAATAAATTATCACTGTAAATATATAGTCTTTCCACAAATATAGGCAAAAAATATAATTTGAATGTGTGGTTTACTAAAAATAAGACTGTTTTCTACGCAAATTCATAGTTGTGGATTATGTAAATATGAAAAAATTGTCTGCTTTGAGATGTGTGATATAATTAAAAAATCACCTCATCATAAAAATAATATTTATATCCATTTATTATTCCCTCTTCTTTTAAGCAATCACATAACGATATAAATTTAGTTTTGCTTAACACCCAATTTAATTTATCTAAATGTATAAAATAAAAACCACTTGCGCCAAAGTATATTGGTAGTACTATTTGGTTTCTGATCAAATACCGATCAGGTTTATCCAAATTTAATAAATGGATAACACACAGGAATAATATCAAATTAATGGAGTTATATTTATGAAACCAAATATGATTGTAGGAGCATTAGCGTTAACTTCTGTGTTTATGGCAGGTCACCTACAGGCGGCTGATGGAACAGTCCATTTCCGTGGTGAAATTATTGACAGTACTTGCGAAGTCACTCCTGAAACTAAAGATCAGGTCGTTGACTTAGGCAAAGTAAACCGTACAGCCTTTAGTGGCGTCGATGATGTGGCTGCCCCGACGGCTTTTTCTATCGATCTGACTCAATGCCCGGAAACCTTTAAGTCCGCCGCAATTCGTTTCGATGGTAATGAAGATGCTCATGGTAATGGCAACCTGGCAATCGGTACCCCGCTTGATAACTCTAACGATGCTGCCGCTGGTATTAGCCCGAGTGATAACAGTGGGGATTATACTGGTGCGGGTGCCGTTAGTGCAGCGAAAGGCGTAGCTATTCGTTTATATAACCGTGCAGATAACACTCAGGTCAAGTTATATGAAAATTCTGCATCAACTCCGATTTCTAATGGTAATGCATCCATGAAGTTCATGGCTCGTTATATTGCTACGGAAACGACTATTGACCCTGGTACAGCTAACGCCGACTCGCAGTTTACAGTTGAATATATAAAATAAATCATTCTTAACATAATACCTTAAATAAAATGGCGCTCGCCATTATGGTTCTCTTTTACTTAAAAGAAGGGCGTCATTATTATATTTTTATGAGATACATTTATGCCTATGTATTTACTTAGATTGTTTTTTGCTGTTACTTTGATTACGCAGATGTCGATGGCTATGGCTGGTATTGTTGTTGGGGGAACTCGCGTTATTTTTTATGGTGACAAACCTGATACTACAATCTCTATTTTTAATAAAGAAACGAACCTTCCTTATCTATTGCAGACATGGGTTGATCCATTTAATAAAGAGGATAAAAGCAAACCGCCATTTTCTGTGATACCTCCCGTTTCTCGCATTGAACCGCAGCAAGAGAAAATATTACGCATTTTAAAAACGGCTGGCGAGTTACCAAAAGATCGAGAGTCCGTATTCTGGTTGAACGTGAAAAACATCCCTCCTTCAATTGATAAAAAAAATACCAATGTTCTTGAGATAGCCATAAAAACAAGAATTAAGTTATTCTGGCGACCAGCCGCGGTAAAGATAATCCCTGAGCAGGCTATTAAAAATGTTAAATGGTCGCGGCAGGGTAATAATCTCATCGTCGAAAATCCAAATCCGATCCATATTAATGTAATGAGTGTGACGGTGGACGATAAAGACGTGTCGCTAAATATGATCCGCCCTTTTGAAACATTGACATTACCAATTCCGGCTGGCGTGGCAGGAAAATCGCTCGTTTGGCGCTTTATTAATGATTACGGTGCAATTAGTCAACCACTAAAGAAAAACCTTTAAGCGCCGGATAAGGATATATCGATGGCCTCTTCGCATCTTTTCATTACGCTTGCATCGGGCATATGTCTGCTCTGTTCCATATCTGCTTTTGCCCGGGATAGCTTGTTCAACCCCAGATTACTGGAACTGGATCATCCTGCGGATAATATTGATATTCACCAGTTCAACCGTTCGAATACCTTACCTGCGGGAACATACAAAGTTGATGTGATGATCAACGGCATGCTCTTCGAACGCCAGGAAGTTAAATTTGTCCAGGATAACCCTGATGCTGAACTCCACCCATGCTACGTGGCGATAAAAAACGTACTGGCGACCTATGGTATAAAAGTTGATGCGATAAAATCTCTGGCGAATGTTGATGACAAAACATGCGTAAATCCAGTTCCGCTGATCGACGGGGCTACCTGGTTACTGGACGCCAGTAAACTTGCATTGAATATTACTATTCCGCAAATTTATCTCAACAATGCAGTTAATGGTTATATCAGCCCTTCCCGTTGGGATCAGGGGATCAATGCCATGATGATGAATTATGATTTTTCGGCATCGCATACCATCCGGTCAAATTATGACGACGACGATGACAGTTATTATCTGAATTTGCGTAATGGTATTAATTTAGGCGCATGGCGTTTTCGTAATTACAGCACCCTGAATTCTTATGACGGTAATGTGGACTACCATTCCGTCAGTAATTACATTCAGCGCGACATCATGGCATTACGTAGCCAGATTATGATTGGCGATACCTGGACGGCAAGCGATGTATTTGATAGTACACAGGTGCGTGGCGTGCGGCTGTATACCGATGACGATATGTTGCCCTCCAGCCAGAATGGCTTTGCGCCAGTGGTACATGGGATTGCGAAAACTAACGCCACGGTGATCATCAAACAAAACGGCTACGTTATTTATCAATCAGCCGTACCACAGGGCGCATTTGCCCTCACCGACTTAAACACGACCAGTAGCGGCGGCGATCTCGATGTCACTATCAAAGAAGAAGATGGCAGCGAGCAGCACTTTATTCAGCCATTTACTTCACTGGCCATTCTCAAGCGTGAAGGTCAGACCGATGTAGACCTTAGCATTGGAGAAGTGCGCGACGAAAGCGGCTTTACGCCTGAGGTCTTGCAGTTACAAGCAATGCACGGTTTCCCTTTGGGAATAACCTTGTATGGCGGAACACAACTGGCAAATGATTACGCTTCTGCCGCGCTGGGTATTGGTAAAGATATGGGGGCGCTGGGCGCGATTTCTTTTGACGTGACTCATGCCCGCTCGCAGTTTGACTACGGCGATAATGAGAGTGGTCAATCGTATCGTTTTCTCTATTCCAAACGTTTTGAAGACACCAATACCACCTTTCGTCTGGTGGGTTATCGCTACTCTACGGAGGGGTTCTACACCCTCAATGAATGGGTGTCGCGACAGGATAACGATTCTGATTTCTGGGTAACGGGCAACCGTCGCAGCCGCTTCGAAGGCACCTGGACGCAATCTTTCACGCCAGGCTGGGGCAATATTTATTTAACATTCAGTCGACAGGAATACTGGCAGACCGATGAGGTCGAGCGTTTATTACAGTTCGGCTATAACAACAACTGGCGAAACATCTCCTGGAACGTTTCCTGGAACTATACGGACTCGATCAAGCGCTCATCGAGCAACTATCATGATGATAACAATGATAATTTCGGCAAAGAACAGATTTTCATGTTCTCAATGTCGATACCGCTATCGGGCTGGATGGAAGACAGCTACGTCAACTATTCGTTAACGCAAAACAACCACCATGAAAGCACGATGCAGGTCGGTCTGAACGGAACGATGCTGGAAGGGCGTAACCTGTCTTATAACGTACAGGAATCGTGGATGCACTCTCCTGATGACTCCTACAGCGGCAATGCCGGAATGACCTATGACGGGACTTATGGCTCGGTCAATGGCAGCTATTCCTGGAGCCGTGACTCCCAACATTTTGATTATGGCGCCAGAGGCGGCGTGCTGGTGCATAGTGACGGAGTGACCTTCTCGCAGGAACTGGGCGAAACGGTGGCATTAGTCAAAGCGCCGGGCGCAGAAGGCCTGTCCATTGAAAACGCCACCGGGATTTCTACCGACTGGCGTGGTTATACCGTAAAAACGCAGCTTAGCCCATATGACGAAAACCGCGTGGCATTGAACAGCGACTATTTCTCCAAAGCCAATATTGAACTGGAAAACACCGTCATCAACCTGGTACCAACGCGCGGTGCGGTGGTGAAAGCCGAATTTGTCACCCATGTCGGTTATCGCGTGCTATTTAACGTCCGCCAGGTCAACGGTAAACCAATAATGTTTGGCGCGATGGCAACCGCCTCTCTCGAAACGGGCACAGTCACCGGGATTGTCGGTGATAACGGCGAACTGTATCTCTCCGGGATGCCTGAAAAAGGCGAGTTTTTATTGAGTTGGGGACAAGCTGCGGATGAAAAATGTAAGGCGGCCTATCACATCACCCATAAACCTGATGATACCAGCCTGATTCAAATGGATGCGATTTGTCGCTAAAGGAAGCATGAATGAAAAAAATATTATCAGGGTTGATTCTGCTGCTTTGCTGTCCTTATGGTTTCGCCGCTAATGGTGATGGCGTTTGTTTTAATAGTGATGGCGCAACGCACATGTCAAATTTATCATTTGGTCCGCTGACGGTGGCTGCGGCGAATAACCACTCCGGATACAATATTTTCGAGGCACTGAGCAACACGACTGGAACATACCCGGTGCGCTGTCACTGTGATGACACGCATGGCGGACCGGGCCAACAAACAGCATTTTTTCCTATCTTCTACACGGGGGATGCCGCACCGGGGCTTGTGCTTGAGCGCACTCTTAATGGGTTAAATTACTATGCTCTGAATGATTATTTATCGGTCGGCGTGACGATTTTTATTATTAATAACCAATATGCGGCCATTCCTTTTGAACACTTATCCAACCAATCCACCTCACCGCAACATACCTGTGGAGCAGGTAATAATGGGAGCACTGTAAATCTGGATTCAGGGCGCTCGGCAAAATTATCTTTCTATGTTCGGCATTCTATTACTGGCACGGTGACAATACCCACAACGGAAGTCGCCTGGTTATACGCGGGCATGTCCGATCATTTTCCCAAAACGACCCCCGTTTCTAAAGTGACAATTCGCGGACAATTAACGGCCCCGCAGAACTGTGAGTTAACGCCAAATCAGAGCATCGATGTCGATTTTCAAAAAATTAATAGCGGTGAGTTCTCCTCAACGGCGGGTTCAATTATTGCAGAACGAAAGATTAAAACCGAAGTCACAGTATCCTGTACCGGGATGGAAGACGTAAGGTCTACGGAGGTGGTGAGTGCGTCGATGATTGCGGCAAACAGAAGTGCCGATGCCACCATGATCGTGACGAGTAATCCGGATGTGGGAATTAAGATTTTTGATAAGAACGACCGTCCAGTGAATGTGGATGGGGGCAACTTACCCGCTGATATGGGTGCTATTAGTCGATTAGGAAAAACCGATGGTAGCGTAACGTTTTATTCAGCGCCCGCCAGTCTGACGGGCACAAAACCAGCGCCTGATAATGGATTTACCGCCACAGCCACGCTGGTTATTGAATTTACTAACTAATCTTGTGTTAGTAAAAGGAATAATTTCATGAAAAAATGGCATTATATATTTTGCATAATTCTCTTTCATTTAGGGTTGCCGTGCGGGTATGCGGCAAATGATGGCACGTGTGCAACAAGAGGCGGCACACATACATTAAGCCTTAATTTTCCTCTGACAACGGTCAGTGCAGCAAACAATGTGCCTGGAAATACATTAATAGATATTGCTAATGCAACATCTTCTGAAAATTATAGCGTTCTGTGTAACTGTGATTCAAAACATAGCAATGGCGCTTATCACGAAATATATTATACCGCAGACCCTGCTCCCGGTATGGTTTATAGCACCACCGCAAGTGGTCTTGCTTTTTACTATCTTAACGAATATGTCGATGTGGGAACAAAAATATCTGTGCTAAATGCGGGGTATACGGCAGTTCCTTTTGAACATGTTTCCAACCAGGCAACTACAACAGATCACACTTGTCAGGGAAACAAAACTACAGCGGTTGGCGTGAGCCTGAAAACTGGAGCAGATGCGAAGATTTCATTTCGTATTAAACGTTCAATAAATGGAACGGTAGTAATACCTATCACCGATATTGCATTGCTGTATGCCAACATATCCAGCACCACGACCCGTGGTGAGGCGATTGCAAAAGTTCGAATTTCAGGCAGTTTGACCGCACCACAGTCTTGTCAGATAAATGCAGGACAGGTGATTTATTTTGATTTTGATACTATTCCTGCGTCCGAATTTTCATCTACCGCCGGGCAAGCCATTACTTCACGAAAAATCACTAAAACAGTGAGTATTGAGTGTACGGGGATGGGGGATGAGCGTACGCAGAAAGTCGATGCTTCTTTTACGGGGACGAACCGAAGCAGTGACGATACGATGGTGGCGACAGACAATGCTGATGTCGGGATCAAAATTTACAATAAATCGAATGCTGAAGTTAGCGTCAACAACGGCAAGTTACCCGCAGACATGGGCAACACGACCATTATTGGTCGTAAAAATGGTTCGGTAACTTTTTCGGCAGCACCTGCCAGCTTTACCGGTGCCCGGCCTCAGCCCGGCGTTTTTAACGCTACCGCGACCTTAACCATTGAATTTGTAAACTAACCTTTTGCGGCTGTTTTATGACAGCCGTTCATATTTCCTCTCCTTTCATGAAAAAATGCTGATATTTTTCCCCTTCAATATCAATAAGTAATAACTTTCCTTTGGGTGTCATCAAACTGTCACATTCCTTACATATAACTGTCACCTGTTTGTCCTATTTTGCTTCTCGTAGCCAACAAACAATGCTTTATGAATCCTCCCAGGAGACATTATGAAAGTTATGCGTACCACCGTCGCAACTGTTGTCGCCGCGACCTTATCGATGAGTGCTTTCTCTGTGTTTGCAGAAGCAAGCCTGACAGGTGCAGGTGCAACCTTCCCTGCGCCGGTGTATGCCAAATGGGCTGACACTTACCAGAAAGAAACCGGTAATAAAGTTAATTACCAGGGTATCGGTTCTTCCGGTGGCGTAAAACAGATTATCGCCAATACCGTTGATTTTGGTGCTTCTGACGCGCCGCTGTCTGACGAAAAACTGGCTCAGGAAGGTCTGTTCCAGTTCCCGACCGTGATTGGCGGCGTGGTGCTGGCGGTTAACATTCCTGGGTTGAAGTCTGGCGAGCTGGTGCTGGATGGTAAAACCCTCGGCGACATCTACCTCGGCAAAATCAAGAAGTGGGATGATGAAGCCATCGCCAAACTGAATCCGGGTCTGAAACTGCCTTCACAGAACATTGCTGTAGTACGCCGCGCAGATGGCTCCGGGACTTCCTTCGTCTTCACCAGCTACCTGGCGAAAGTGAATGAAGAGTGGAAAAACAACGTTGGTACTGGCTCTACCGTAAAATGGCCGATCGGTCTGGGTGGTAAAGGTAACGACGGTATCGCTGCGTTCGTTCAGCGTCTGCCGGGTGCAATTGGTTACGTTGAATATGCTTATGCGAAGCAAAACAACCTGGCGTACACCAAACTGATCTCCGCTGATGGTAAACCTGTTTTGCCGACTGAAGAAAACTTCGCTAATGCAGCAAAAGGTGCAGACTGGAGCAAAACCTTCGCTCAGGATCTGACCAACCAGAAAGGCGAAGATGCGTGGCCTATTACCTCTACCACGTTCATTCTGATCCACAAAGATCAGAAGAAACCAGAACAAGGCACAGAAGTGCTGAAATTCTTCGACTGGGCGTACAAAACCGGGGCTAAACAGGCGAACGACCTGGATTACGCCAGCCTGCCGGATAGCGTAGTTGAACAGGTTCGCGCTGCGTGGAAGACCAATATTAAAGACAGTAGCGGCAAGCCGCTGTACTAATAAAACTCCAGGCCGGATAAGGCATTAAACGGCTTATCCGGCATTACAAAATGACTTTGTAAACGCGTTTAACTGAAGAGTAACTTATGGCTGCAACCAAGCCTGCTTTTAACCCACCGGGTAAAAAGGGCGACATAATTTTCAGCGTGCTGGTAAAACTGGCGGCGCTGATTGTGCTATTGATGTTGGGTGGCATTATTGTCTCTCTGATCATCTCCTCATGGCCGAGCATTCAGAAATTTGGTCTGGCTTTCCTGTGGACCAAAGAGTGGGATGCGCCGAACGATATCTACGGGGCGCTGGTGCCGATCTACGGTACGTTGGTGACTTCGTTTATCGCGCTGCTGATCGCCGTCCCGGTGAGTTTCGGTATCGCCCTGTTCCTGACTGAGCTTGCGCCTGGCTGGCTGAAACGCCCGCTGGGTATCGCCATTGAGCTGCTGGCAGCCATTCCAAGTATCGTTTACGGCATGTGGGGCCTGTTTATCTTTGCGCCGCTGTTCGCCGTTTACTTCCAGGAGCCGGTCGGCAATATCATGTCGAATATCCCGATTGTCGGCGCGCTGTTCTCTGGCCCGGCATTTGGTATCGGTATCCTCGCGGCAGGCGTGATCCTCGCCATCATGATTATTCCGTACATTGCGGCGGTAATGCGCGATGTGTTCGAACAAACCCCGGTGATGATGAAAGAGTCGGCCTACGGTATTGGCTGCACCACCTGGGAGGTTATCTGGCGTATCGTTCTTCCGTTCACCAAAAATGGTGTTATCGGCGGCATTATGCTGGGGCTGGGCCGCGCGCTTGGTGAAACCATGGCGGTGACCTTTATCATCGGTAACACCTACCAGCTCGACAGCGCCTCGCTGTACATGCCGGGCAACAGTATCACCTCTGCGCTGGCGAACGAATTTGCGGAAGCGGAATCCGGTCTGCACGTTGCCGCACTGATGGAACTGGGCCTGATCCTGTTTGTGATTACCTTCATCGTCCTCGCCGCATCGAAGTTTATGATTATGCGCCTGGCTAAGAATGAGGGGGCACGCTAATGGCTATGGTTGAAATGCAAACCACTGCGGCGCTTGCTGAATCCCGCCGCAAAATGCAGGCGCGTCGCCGCCTCAAGAACCGTATTGCACTGACGCTCTCAATGGCGACGATGGCCTTCGGTCTGTTCTGGCTGATCTGGATTTTAATGTCCACCATCACTCGCGGTATCGATGGTATGTCGCTGGCTCTGTTCACTGAAATGACGCCGCCGCCCAATACGGAAGGTGGTGGTCTGGCGAACGCTCTGGCGGGTAGCGGGCTGTTAATTTTGTGGGCCACGGTATTCGGTACGCCGCTGGGCATTATGGCGGGGATTTATCTGGCTGAATATGGTCGTAAATCCTGGCTGGCAGAAGTGATTCGCTTCATTAACGACATTCTGCTCTCTGCGCCGTCGATTGTGGTTGGTCTGTTTGTTTACACCATCGTGGTGGCGCAGATGGAGCACTTCTCCGGTTGGGCGGGTGTGATTGCGCTGGCGCTGTTGCAGGTACCGATTGTTATCCGCACCACCGAGAACATGCTGAAACTGGTGCCGGACAGCCTGCGTGAAGCGGCTTATGCACTGGGTACGCCGAAGTGGAAGATGATCTCCGCGATTACGCTGAAAGCGTCGGTGTCCGGAATTATGACCGGTATCCTGCTGGCGATTGCCCGTATTGCCGGTGAAACCGCGCCGCTGCTGTTTACCGCGCTCTCCAACCAGTTCTGGAGCACGGACATGATGCAGCCGATCGCCAACCTGCCGGTGACGATCTTTAAGTTTGCGATGAGCCCGTTTGCGGAATGGCAGCAACTGGCCTGGGCCGGGGTATTGATCATTACCCTGTGCGTACTGCTGCTGAACATTCTGGCGCGCGTTGTTTTCGCGAAGAATAAACACGGTTGATATTGCTGACACGGTTTTCCCCTCTCCCCAGAGGGGCGAGGGGACCGACCGAGCGCCTTTTTGACTCTGTACACGGTTAACACTTTGCCGGATGCGGCGTAAACGCCTGATCCGGCCTACGGTAAGCCTGATTAGCGAAGTGCATCAGGCACGATGAGGAAAAGATTGCAATGAGTATGGTTGAAACTGCCCCGAGTAAAATTCAGGTTCGTAATTTGAACTTCTACTACGGCAAATTCCATGCCCTGAAAAACATCAACCTGGATATCGCTAAAAACCAGGTAACGGCGTTTATCGGGCCGTCCGGCTGCGGTAAATCGACGCTGCTGCGTACCTTCAACAAAATGTTTGAACTGTATCCGGAACAGCGTGCGGAAGGTGAAATTCTGCTTGATGGCGACAACATCCTGACCAACTCTCAGGATATCGCCCTGCTGCGTGCGAAAGTGGGCATGGTGTTCCAGAAGCCTACGCCGTTCCCGATGTCCATTTACGACAACATCGCCTTTGGTGTCCGTCTGTTTGAGAAGCTCTCCCGTGCCGACATGGACGAGCGCGTACAGTGGGCATTGACCAAAGCCGCATTGTGGAACGAAACCAAAGATAAATTGCACCAGAGCGGTTACTCTCTCTCTGGTGGTCAGCAACAACGTCTGTGCATTGCGCGTGGTATCGCCATTCGCCCGGAAGTGCTGCTGCTCGACGAACCGTGTTCGGCGCTCGACCCTATCTCTACCGGGCGTATTGAAGAGCTGATCACCGAACTGAAGCAGGATTACACCGTGGTGATCGTCACCCACAACATGCAGCAGGCTGCGCGTTGTTCCGACCACACGGCGTTTATGTACCTGGGCGAATTGATTGAGTTCAGCAACACGGACGATCTGTTCACCAAGCCAGCGAAGAAACAAACAGAAGACTACATCACCGGTCGTTACGGTTGATTCAGGAGTGCGTTATGGACAGTCTCAATCTTAATAAACATATTTCCGGCCAGTTCAACGCCGAACTGGAAAGTATCCGCACGCAGGTGATGACCATGGGCGGCATGGTGGAGCAGCAGCTTTCTGATGCAATCACCGCGATGCACAACCAGGACAGCGATCTGGCGAAGCGCGTCATCGAAGGCGACAAGAACGTCAACATGATGGAAGTGGCGATCGATGAAGCCTGCGTGCGCATTATTGCCAAACGTCAGCCGACAGCGAGCGACCTGCGTCTGGTTATGGTGATCAGTAAAACCATTGCTGAACTGGAGCGTATTGGCGACGTGGCGGACAAAATCTGCCGTACTGCGCTGGAGAAATTCTCCCAGCAGCATCAGCCGTTGCTGGTAAGTCTGGAGTCGCTGGGCCGTCATACCATCCAGATGCTGCACGACGTGCTGGACGCGTTCGCGCGGATGGACATTGACGAAGCGGTACGTATTTATCGTGAAGATAAAAAAGTCGATCAGGAGTATGAAGGTATTGTTCGTCAACTGATGACCTACATGATGGAAGATTCGCGTACCATTCCGAGCGTACTTACCGCGCTATTCTGTGCGCGTTCTATCGAACGTATTGGCGACCGCTGCCAGAATATTTGTGAGTTTATCTTCTACTACGTGAAGGGGCAGGATTTCCGTCACGTCGGTGGTGATGAGCTGGATAAACTGCTGGCGGGAAAAGACCCCAAAGAGTAGTGCTAACTGTAGGCCAGATAAAGCTTTTTGCCGCATCTGGCAATCAGCCCGGTCATACATAGTTACCGGGCTGATAAACTTTCTCACTGAAATATTGCCACACAAACTCACCTCGAAACTCTCCCCAGTACATTGCATATACATTATTACATTTGAATTATTTTACTTTTAATGTAGTGCCACGCTATAAAAACATTTTTGTTATTCTTTTCATTTATATCGCTACCTGCACAGAGAATGGAAAAGAAAACAAAAAACAGGGTGAAAGCCCTATATCGAAACATACATAATGAGCGATTTTTTACAGTATTCATAGGTGGTTTAGCCATAATCGTCTCAAACCAACACCCAGGTATGCTTTTTAAGACAAATCGGCTATGTGTTGTGCTTGGGCGAATAAATATTGTGTTCAGGAGAAATGATTATGGCTATATCATCATATAGTACAGTTACAGATAAATTTGCTAATCTGACTAAAATACCAGATGAAAATATGAATGAAAAAAATAGAACGCAAAAATATTCAGGAAAAATTGGTTTGTCTGTAGATGGTGTGGGTAAGTATTCAGTAACTCATAAAGATATAACAAACATTTTAGCTGGTGATAGTCAATCTTTTCTTAAACGAAGTCTTTGGGAATTTATACGCGATCTTTTTCCTATGTATCATATTAAGGAGGCTAAACAAGCCATTATAAATTTTGTGACGGAACCTGGTGATAAAGTTGAGATGTTTAATAGAATTAAATCTCTCGCCAATGAAGATCAACAATGGCGTTTTAATGCGACTACAGAATTTACTGTAGATGAAAATAAAGACATTATTGTTAGTAGAGTATTTAAAATAAATATTAACTCGAAAGATAATCATAATGATGTTGAAGAAAATACAATGCATTCTGTATTTTCAGAAGATCTCAGTTTGGATATTTATAAGCATAATATTCATTTTGATGAGAAGGCTTTTCAATCAGGAATGTTGAAAATACAGTTCCCAAATGATAATGAAAAGCTTAGCGTATATTTAAAAAATAAAATCCCCTTTGAAAATATCACAATCGATTTATCTGCGCTGGAAAAAGAAGCCCTGGCATCTCTAAAATATTGTAACTTTAAAAAAGTGACATTCACTGGTGCTATATCTTACGAAAATCTTAATGGTTCAGTATTTGAAAATTGTTTTTTTGAGGACTGTATTTTTGAGAATGTGTCACTTGTTAGCTCCAGGCGTCGAGTAAAACCAAATAATGAAATACCTATTTACGGCGTGTTTAAAGGATGTTTTCTATCTCATTGTGATATAAACAATTTTAACATAGATACATCAAAAATATACTCTGTAAATCAAGATTCCGATGTGGGTAAGCCGGTTGGTGCATATCTGTTTATGCAATCATTTGTATATGAATGTACTCTTGTGAATGGAGTGTGTAAAAATGCAAGTGTTATTGCAAGCAGTTTGTTATGTTGTAAAATAGCAAAGCTTAATGGTGCTGAAATGGATTTCATAGGGACTTCGTTTTATCACGATTATAGACGTGAATATAAATATGATAATCATTTTTATTATTGTGATTTTAGCTCCTCTGATATGACATGCAAGCGAAATGGAATTCGCAAAGATTTACTGGATTTTGATCCCAGAGAGTATTTCAAAAAGGATGGAGGTAAACTTAATCTGGATAAACGCATTTCTGACTTTATCTACATTAATATTTTCCCTAATATGAGTGAACATCATTATATAAATGATAAAGACGTTGGTGGTGATATAGAAAAATATTTAAAACTTAGTAATTGCAATTTACTTAAAACTTGTTTGGGCGAGTCAATCAATGGAATTAAATTGGATGATTGTGCTATTGATCCTTCAACCACTTGGTTAAGTGGTAATCTTGCTGCGAATACCCAGATTAGAATTCCTGTTTATATGGACATGAAAGGAGCTATAGCTGAAAATGGCATTTCAGATTTCATGGAAAATTTAATGGAAATTAATTCATGGGTAGAAGAATTTAATAATTATGGCAAGGATGCGAAAAGTTATTACCAAAAGGAACTATTATATTTACAATCTTTGTTGGTCAAGCTGGGTAGCTTCAATCTTGATAATGAAGGAAAAAAATATCAACTTAATGATGAAGCTATCCAGTATATTATATTAAATGTTTTGTACAATATAGAAAAAGATATAGCCAATGAAATAGATATTGATAAAGTGAATTTCATGCATAACCTCTATACTGGATTCTTTTGGCAATTTCATTACAATGAACGTGAATATTTAAAAATAAATCGTTCTGGTATTTCAAACAGCAAAACATTTCACTTCCACTTTAATTTTAATGATTTGCGAGCTCTTTACAGCAGTTATAATAAAAATCATAAAAATGATAATCTTTATGATTTTGATAGTTTTGATAAAATGCAAAAGATATTTTTAGCGTTGAATGTATTTAAGGAAAGAACGGAAATAAATTACAGGGATTATAGAAAAGTATCAAAATATGTAGATGATAAAGTCGATTTATTCTCTGGCATTGAACGATATTTACTGGGGGTAATTGAGAAAAATAATAGCTATAATGAGGAAAATTATGGTAATAAAAAAGACAAATATGCCAAGCTTATTTATGAAAGAAATTATTTAGTCGCTACTAAGGATCAATTGATTAATGAGAGTTTTGAATTAAATAATAAAGACAATAAAGATAAAAAAGATGTAGCCAGAATTAATGAGATTAATGAAATACTAAAGACAATAGATGGAAAACTACCAAATATAAGTGATGAGATTCTACATCTTAAGGATGAAACAGAGAGATTGGAGGAAGAGTATCAACAAGAAAATACACTTAATGATGTAGTTCAAAATATCAGGCGTTGGCTAAAAGAAAATGAAAATATGGTGAAAGCTATTAAGAAAATTGATACTAATAACATGGCGAATAAATAAACGGATCAAGTCGTTCCTGTGACAATGAGGTTATACGAAAAAGACGCTTACGCATTAGAAATCTGGTGTACTTTAATTAAACCAGTGTCGCTGATGTGTAAGCGTCGACGTTGGGAGACGATTAAATTGTTATATCACCGCTACGCCCTTTCCAGACGGCGTATAAGAGTGCAATATGTTGAGTTTTCCGAGTGAATGGTGCATTTTATTAACCGAGCCATTTGAATAAGCCAACGCAATAAAACAGACTGGAATAATAAGTCTGTATTTATTGTTCATCACAATCGCACTCTACGGTTTTATCCTGCTGAAATGAGACAGCCTCCAGCGTTTGTGGATGATCCTTGAACGAGAGTCATGGTCTGGTGTCAGGATTCACAAATGACCTGTTTCCTGACATGGATATAAACCCAACATAGAGTGCGGTAGTTAATCTTAAAAATCTATAGTCGGCTACTCAGCACAAAACATCATTATTGATTCTTTATAAGAAAGAATCTCGCCATCATTTTTATATAAATCACTATTAAGGAAATCCAGAAACTCTTGCCTTACACTATAAATATTAGCTTTTTGGTCAACTAATGATAATAATATATCCTTGACACCTTTTAATTTTATATCTCTATCAGATATTGTATTAAGTGTGAAGATGATATTACGTTTATTACAACTGGAGAACCAATATTTTAGAATATTATTCGTCCACTTTGTTGGTGTCTTAATTAGTTGCGCTGTTGTTGTTTTAACATTATTAAATGTAGAACCACTAAAATTTGTCCCGACGCATGAAATAAAATTCATTTCTGAATTATCAAAATTACAATTCTTTATCTCACACATATCAAAATTAACATCATGAAATGTCGAACATTTCATGTCTGCATGTGAAAATAAACATGCAATAAACGTTATATATTGCAACCTGGAATGACAAAAAGATTTATTTTTAAAGTCAAAAGAACAGGTTTTTTTGATTTTGAAGTTGTTATTGTATCTGCAATATAAAGAAATCATGTTTTTTATTAACTGATAACACCACTGTGATGATTCTGGTAATTCATTGGGGTATAAATGGAAGTTTTCATCGAATATAACCTGTGCATTATGGTTGTTTATTGATGATATATGAAAGCTATAATTTGTTAAAGCTATGGTTGTGCTAAAATTATGGTGGTGATCAGCACTCATAAAATCAAATGTAACAATGTCGTGGTTTCCTTTCTTTTCTTTGTGATATGCGTTTAAAAAAGAAATATTTTCGATCTGTTCATCAGTTAATGTAAATGGCATTTCGTCATCAAAGAAAGCGTAATCGGCATTTGGGAGAGGAATACTCTCAATTGAGCATAGTTTTAATAAAAAAACATGAAAACAATGAAACATGTTTTTATGCATAAGAGAACTTAATCTCTGTTGTATCTTCTGTAGTTGTCCTTTAGGAAGTAAATGCTGTAAATTTGAAAAAGAGTCATCTAAAATATATTTATATGTAAAAATGTCATCTCTTGGACCATTTATTAAAAAATCGTCAGACAATTTAGAAAAACGATTGAGATGACATAAATATTCCATTTGCTCCATGTCTATATAGTTATGGGGAACTGCGTGGTTTGGTGGTGTGCCAATAAGATTATCCATAAATCACCTTGATAAAATTTAATAAAATCTCTTTATTTTAACCTCGACAATAAAAGCGGCTATAAAAAAACGCTCATTTTCTGATGCTGCGGTTAACCTGTGGAATGTGCCGTTAACCCCCTAAAAATTGCAAATCCAGGGTGAACACCCTGGGTTAAAATGGAAATAATGAGCTATTTTTTACAGTATTCACCGGTAATATAAGTAACACTTGTTGCTAACCTAACTAGCAGTACGGTTAATTAACAACATAGAAGTTATTGTTTTTCAAACAACTCAATATTGCACGCCGGAGGATTTATGGTCGCTAAATTAAAACCAGATGTTTTTGTTAATACTAATCCTTTTTTAGAAGCAATGTATAAGGAGAGGCTTAGTCATAAAGGCTATTCTGATAAAATTGCTTTAAGTATTAATGATAAGAAATATAATGTAAACTCTAAGGATATTGAAAATATTCTTGATGGCAAAGGGGATTTATTTAAAAAACGTACACTGTGGGAGTTTGTTCGCGATCTTTTTCCTGGATCTCATATTAAAGAAGTCAAAGGCTTAATTTACGAATTTGTCACGAAAGTTGATAACAAAGCCGAGGTGTTCGATAAGATTAAATCGCTGGCAAAAACAGAACAACAATGGCGATTTAGTACTAAGACAGACTTTACCACAAATGAAAATAATGAAGTTATTGTGAGTAGATCCTTTAATCTCTACACGGGGGCTACTTCGAATGATAACGAAAAAAAACAGGTTTCTTCAGAGAGATTAACGCTTGATAATTATCTTGATGATTCACATTTTGATAATTCTCCCTTGAATAGATTAACGTTTGATGATTATTCTGTAAAACTTACGACGCTGATTAAAAATAAAATTCCTATTATTAATACAACAATCAATTTATCATCGTTGTCTAAGGATGTTTTAAATTCACTAAAATATTGTAGTTTTAAGAATGTAATTTTTTCAGGAGTGATAAACAGCCCTAACCTTGAAGGTCCGGTTTTTGAAAATTGCTATTTCGATGATTGTAAATTCAACAACATACAGCTTTATGAGACTAATGATGATACTGTGGGGTCAGGAAATAAAAAACCAATAAAAGGTATGTTTAAAGGTTGTTTTATTTCTAAATGCAAAATTGAAAATTATAGATGTGAGACGTCTAAAATCTACAACGTTACACAACCTGTAAGTATTAATGAAAAATTAGGTTCTTATCTCTTTATGCAGTCTTTTGTTCAGGATTGCACAATTCAGGGGGGATATTGTCCTGGTTCGAGTATACTTCTGAGTCATTTTTATAACTGTACGATAGCGAAACTTGATGCTCATGGGATGGATTTTTTGGCAAACGCATTCACTAAGTCTAGTGATAACGAAGCCAGGGCGCAGGATCAGGGAACTGTGTTTAATTATTGTAATTTGAATAGTATTAATATGAAGTGTAGTCTTGGTAATGCGAGTTCCGATGAATATAAGTTTAACCCAGAAGAGTATTTTTCTGATTACATTGAAAGAAGATCGAGAACTCTTAAGTTGGATGATAATTTTTCTAACTGCGTAGGGAATATCGAGAAGGCTGTTAAAACTTCATTTAGCAAGCAGAATTCAGAGAATGATAATATCTCCTTTAATTATTGTGATTTGCGGAGTGCCAATTTAGACAGTTATTACAGAGAAGATTGGTGCAAAGACTGTTCTATTGATCCAGATTCAATTTATTTAGAAGATGGTGTTACACCGATAAAATACATTTATATGAATCTGGACGGAGCTATAAGTAAAGACAAAATACCTAATTTCTTAGAAAAGGTAAATGCTATCAATAGCGATATAAAAGATTTTTATAATACTGAGACAAAGATTAAGGAAGAATATAATAACGCATTTTCAGAGCTAGAGTCGTTTTTGTCTACACTTTATGTTGAAAATAAATCGTACGAGGAGAAATATCATTTTAATAATAGTAGGTCTGAATTTTTTATTTTCAAAGATATGCAATATAAAGCACAAAATATTATTACCAATATGATAGAAAGTGACCGGATTAAGTTTATTGAATCTATCATAAATAAAATCATTCCACCGGCAGATATAAAAATGCCTACTAAAGATTCAGACAAATTTATTCGACAAAAACAACATGAGTCTCATAACCAATTTGATATTGATTATAAATTGAATTATGGTGACCTTGTCCCCCTTTTTGAAGGTGTTGAAAAAAAACAAATTGAAGCGCTAAAAATCCAATTGGAAAATATAAAAAATTTCAAAGCATATTACGACTCAGAGCTCAATAAGTTTGCTTCCGATTTTCGAAATTTTTCCAGTGCATTTGCAATTAACTGGGAGGATTTACAAAAAAACTATCAGGAAATAAATACTTCCATTAAAGATTACGATGACTTATTGCGAGAAATTAAAGAGTTAACCATAAGTCGTAATAAATCATTAGAGGATAAAAGGACTTTATTTGATAACAAAAGGGACAATTGGAATAGTATAGAAGTGCAGGATGAAGTAAATGTATTGAATGCGAAAATTGTCGATTGTGATGATAAAATACGTTCTAAGCTTACTATTATTCGAAATAATAGACTTGAGAATCAATATAAAGACGATAAAAACATCAGTGACGCGATGCGTAATATTCTGGATTGGTTCGAACAGTATTCCGATATTGTAAAAAATATAACCAAGGCTTAACTATGCAGAGGGTGGATGACAGGACGAATAACGACATAATTTATTCATAGGGAATAGACGCTTACTCATCAGACACCTGGTGTTCTTTATCTCAAACCAGCGTGACTGATGTGTAAGCGTTGAAGTAAGGAGGCGATTATCGCGTTATATTCCAGCCGCGTGCCTTCCAGAGCGCAGGCAGCTGCGACAGCTCGGTAAAGGTGGTGACTTTCGGGTGAACGATCGGCTTATTGTGCGGGTCAGCGCAGAAGTAAAACACTTCCATTCCGGCATCTATCCCTGATTGAGCGCCAGCGCTGGAGTCATCGACCAGAATGCAGTTTTCAACGTTCACATTCATCGCTTTTGCCGCATGGAACATTAATGCCGGATCGGGCTTCCAACGCTGGATATCGTAGCCGCTGAACAGTTTTTCCGGGAAGTAGTGCAGCATGTTGAGCTTACCCAGCGAATGCTGCATTTTGCTGACCGGACCGTTAGAGACGACGCACATCGGCACGTTAACGCTCGCCAGCAATTCGTTCGCGCCTGCGATGTCCGCAAGTTCGGTATCAAACAGACGCGCTACTTCTGCGCGGTAAACGTGCTCGGCATCGGCCTGGACCATCGTCACGCCATGTTCTTTACTGATGATGTCGATGATTTCGTAGAGTTTTACGCCTTTAAAACGGGTAAAAATCTCCTCCAGGTCAACGTTAATGCCAAATTCCCTGAACATCGTGACATAGGCGCGAGAGCAAATGACCTCGCTATCGACCAGCGTACCGTCGCAGTCGAAAAATACCGCTTCTATCTGGGACATGTCTTTCCTTTATCGTTAGTTTAACGTTTTCGTCATGCCAATTCGCATGACGCAATCGTTGCCGTATAAGCAAATACAATGAAAAAAAGTTATCTTCAGCCGTCCATATTGTCTCATTTTGGTATACGATAGCGACGGATTTTCCCTCCTTGTTCGGAAATAGATAATGAGTCAACAACACACAACCCAGGCTTCTGGCCAGGGGATGCTGGAACGCGTGTTTAAACTGCGCGAACATGGCACGACGGCACGGACCGAAGTGATCGCCGGTTTTACCACCTTCCTGACGATGGTTTACATCGTTTTTGTTAACCCGCAAATTCTTGGCGTTGCTGGCATGGATACCAGCGCCGTCTTCGTCACTACCTGTCTGATTGCTGCATTCGGCAGTATTATGATGGGGCTGTTTGCTAACCTGCCAGTTGCACTGGCACCCGCTATGGGCCTGAATGCGTTCTTCGCTTTTGTCGTTGTGCAGGCGATGGGCTTGCCGTGGCAAGTCGGGATGGGCGCAATCTTCTGGGGCGCGATTGGTCTGCTATTACTGACGATTTTCCGCGTTCGCTACTGGATGATTGCCAACATTCCGGTGAGTCTGCGTGTGGGCATTACCAGCGGTATCGGTCTGTTCATTGGCATGATGGGGCTGAAAAACGCAGGTGTGATTGTCGCTAACCCGGAAACGCTGGTCAGCATCGGTAATCTGACTTCTCACAGCGTGCTGCTGGGGATCCTCGGCTTCTTCATCATTGCTATTCTGGCCTCACGCAACATTCACGCAGCGGTGCTGGTTTCTATCGTGGTGACAACGCTGCTGGGCTGGATGCTGGGTGATGTCCACTACAATGGCATCGTTTCTGCGCCGCCGAGCGTAATGACTGTCGTGGGTCATGTAGATTTAGCCGGGTCGTTTAACCTCGGGCTGGCAGGGGTGATTTTCTCTTTCATGCTGGTCAACCTGTTTGACTCCTCCGGTACGTTGATTGGCGTGACCGATAAAGCAGGTCTGGCAGATGAGAAGGGGAAATTCCCGCGCATGAAGCAGGCGCTGTATGTCGACAGTATCTCTTCCGTGACCGGTTCGTTTATCGGTACTTCTTCCGTTACGGCTTATATTGAGTCCTCTTCCGGCGTATCGGTTGGCGGTCGTACCGGTCTGACGGCAGTGGTTGTTGGTCTGCTGTTCCTGCTGGTTATCTTTCTGTCGCCGCTGGCGGGAATGGTGCCAGGCTACGCTGCAGCTGGCGCGCTGATTTACGTTGGCGTGTTGATGACCTCAAGTCTTGCTCGCGTGAACTGGCAGGATCTTACTGAATCTGTTCCGGCGTTTATTACCGCTGTGATGATGCCGTTCAGCTTCTCGATTACCGAAGGTATTGCGCTGGGCTTTATCTCCTACTGCGTGATGAAGATTGGTACCGGGCGTCTCCGTGACCTTAGCCCGTGCGTAATCATCGTTGCGCTGCTGTTTATCCTGAAGATTGTATTTATCGACGCTCATTAAAATCGATAGCGCATTAAAAACCCGCCATGCATGATTGCTGGCGGGTTTTTTATTTAGATCTTAACTCGCTGAATAAACTCACCAAATGCGGTCAATTGCCCGGTCAGGTGGTCCAGCGTACCCTGATCAATCACTTCTCCGGTTTGCGGATCAACTTTGTTCTGAATCACGCCGCCCATAAATTCCGGCTTGTTCATCACCATTGCATCGAGGAAAACCAGAATCTGACGCAGGTGATACTGACAGCGCGCGCCGCCAATCACGCCC
Organism: Escherichia sp. WS1152; assembly: GCF_046487665.1. Classification (NCBI taxonomy): domain Bacteria; kingdom Pseudomonadati; phylum Pseudomonadota; class Gammaproteobacteria; order Enterobacterales; family Enterobacteriaceae; genus Escherichia; species Escherichia sp. WS1152. Next base: position 51,361 of record NZ_JBJQJA010000009.1, read on the forward strand.
ATTGAGCTGGTCTGAATCAACACCGGTTTACCGGCCAGCGGTTGATCCGGCAGGCGGGAAAGCCAGTCGATGGCATTTTTCAGCCCACCCGGTACCGAATAGTTATATTCCGGCGTGACGATCACCACACCGTCAGCCTGACGGATCTGTTCCGCCAGAGCTTCAACCGTTGCTGGAAAACCTTCTTCCTCCTGTACGTCAGCGTCATACAGGGGAATGTCGGCAATGGAAGGTAACGCATTGACTTCCATGCTCGCCGGAGCAATTTTCGGCAGGGTACGTGCAACCATGCCATTAAATGAGCCTTTGCGCAGGCTCCCCAGTAACGTAACCACCTGCAATTTTTCAGACATAATGACTCCTGTGGTTGTCTATCAATTTGGCGAAAAAGCCTTCATGGTAGAGAGCTGGGCAAAACGCATCATCCGGCTGGTAGGATTGTTGGCGCGGCTGTGAATATCCGGCAGGCTTTTCCAGCCGTGTTTGCCATCTAACTCCCAGACACTGAGCTTTTCAATCGTGGGCGTGACCGCCACGGACCACACCAGCACGTCCTCCGCGTCGCATAACGCTTCTACATGATTTACATGAGCACATTTCAGGCGTCCGGCAATGGGCAGCAGCTGCAGATCGCGCGGATCGTCATTCAAAACATCACCGGTTAGTTTTAGCACGCTTCGGCGCAGCGTGATGAGCTGCGCCCGCGCTTCGTTAGGATCGTTTTGTTTACTGATCCATAGCGATTCATTGCTGGAAAAGGTGTGGTTATCGGGCGCGTGTGGGCTATGAAACCCGCGTGTCGCACGCTGCAGTTCCATATCGAGGCCACATTCACCTTCGGTTGTTAACGCCACGCCAACCATATTCCCGGCATAGGAAATAGAAAACGAAGGCAAATTTTTATCGCTGAAAACCGGTTTACCTTTCGGCAGGGTGACGATTTCCGGCAATTCGCCAATGCCATACAGCATGAACATCAGTTCTGCGAGTAAACCTCTGGACGCCAGAAAACGGCTTTGACGATGAGGGGGAATGTTTCGGGCTTCTTGATGACACTGGGAGGGGAGACGAACAGAAATCAGATGTCCTTCCGTTAAAATCCCTCGGGCAAAGTGAGTCGCCATTTTTCGCTCCATGCTTAATGGTCCATTATGAATACAAGAGTAATCATTTACTGGAATGATGGACAGACTAAAGCGGCTAAAAGTTCGATTCAGACAAGTTTATTACAAATTTTTTACATTTTATTGTGAAATAGGGTCGCGTTTCATACGATTCGGTTATGCCATCGACGCGTAAAGATTTTTAATGGTTTCCCGTAACCAGACGATCTTCGGATTATGGCTGTTCCGTTTGTGCCACAGCAGGGTAAAAGGGACTTCCAGCTTTTTTTGCTGGCTTTCGTCAAACGGGAGAGGAAGAGCAACCAACGGCAGTTGGTGGAGTTGATTGTAGTACTGACAGTAGCGCGGCGCGGTCGCCAGTAGCAGATTGTCGGGCTGCGCTGCCATAAACAGCGACTGCTCGAATTCCGGCAGGCTCATAGCAATCGTGCGTTCGCGCCCCAGCTCCTGTAACACATTGTCCAGCGCCCAGGTATCGCTCTGTTCCCAGCAAATGCTGATATGCGGATAACGTAAAAAGGTGTCCAGATTCCACGTTTCATGCAGTGCCGGATGATCTTTGCGTAACCAGACGCAAGGCACATCACTAAACAGCACTTCATAATCAATGGCTAACGGTAGCGAGCTTAACAGCTCCCGCGAGCGAGGATGGCTTTCGCGACCGGAAAAACCGATATCCACTTCACCACGAGTAATGGCATCTAAGGAATCGTAATCCCAGTTACGTAATTTGATGGTCGCCTGCGGGTAACGTTGGTAGATCTGTTTCGACAGCGCATTAAGCATGATCATCATTAGCGGTGATTCTGCCGCCAGCTCAAACTTTAGGCCGCTCGGTGTCTGGTGATGCGGTTTATCCAGCAGCAGGTTGCTCATTTGCATCCACTCCGCCAGATTTTGCTCCATGCTGACCATTAGCGGTGTGGGCGACAGCCCCAGCGGTGAGTTCACAAAGAGCGGGTCGTCAAACCACGCTCTTAACTTTGCCAGCGACTTACTCACCGCCGAAGGGGTCACGTTCATCCGCTTCGCCGCTTTGGTCACGCTGCGCTCCTGCATCAGCAGTTGCAGACAGAGCAGCAGATTGAGATCAAGCGTGGTGATGGATTTCTTCATGAGCGGCAACGGGGCGTCCAGGCGCGACGAACATAATCAGCAACAGGCTCACTATGCTACATGCAATCAGAATCCCGATCAGCATATTCCATGCGCCGATACCAACCACCGCCGCCAGCCAAATCCACAGTGACGAACCGCAAACCTGCGCAATACCTAAGGTCGAGCTGGCTACACCCGCGCGTAATGAAAACGGCCCTAACGCCTGACTCATCGCCACACCAAAACCAACCGAGAAACCGGCGCAAATCAGCGTGATACCAAACAGAGAAACCGCATGGGAAGGTGAAACGGCAAGAGTGATCCCCGCCGCCAGGAATAACACCTGTGAGGTGATCATCAACGTACGTGGCTTAAAAATTCCCAGCGCAAATGGCGTCGAGAATGAAACGGTCATGCTGACGCCAGCGGTCAACGCCATAATGGTGGCGTATTCTCCGCGCTCAAAACCCATGATTTCCATCAGCAATACCGGCGACGTGTTGACGAAGGTGAGGATCACCGAAACGCTGAGGGTGGTGATAACAACACGGCTGAGGAAAAACCGATTAAGCAGCGACTCGCTATTTTCTCGTGATTTGTCCGAAGCTGCGGGGGCGGCAGGGCGCGTTTCTTTTAAAATAAACAAAGACAACATCAGTACCGCGATGCCCATTATTGCCATCGTCCAGAACAGACTCTGCCACGGGAATTTAAGCATAATCAGATGACCGAGCACCGGCGCTAACACCGGAATGATGCAGGTAATGCCGTTGAGTAACGACAGCACTTTTGCCCGACGTCGATCATCCAGCGTGTCGCGCAAAATGGCGAATGCCACCACGTAACAACAGCCCGCGCCCAACCCCTGTAGAAAGCGCCCTGCAAGAAATAACGTACTGGTTTCAGCCTGTGAACAGAACACCGAAGCGATAATAAATAGCGCCGCGCCGGGGATGGCGACCGGTTTTCTCCCTGAACGATCGGCCACTTTACCGGCAAATAACATCGCAGCTGCCATACCTGCCAGATAAACGGAGAACGCAATATGTAACTGCGCTTCGCTGGCATTGAGATCGGCGGCGATGCGCGGTAAACCAACGAGGTACATATCAATCCCAGCGGGATAAAGTAAAACCAGGGCAAAACTACAAATCAAAAAGCGGGACATGGGCTAAAGCGTCCTGATAGTAAGGTGACGCAAAGCATACGTGGTGAAGGAGGATCAGGCGAGTTGCCATTTGGACATAAGTGATTTCCTGAGAGGCAAGAAGCCAGCGAATGACTGGCTTCTTGAAGGATTTAGCCAAATTTAGGTAACACGTTAAAGACGTTGCCGAACCAGCACAAAATTACGGTTATACCAAAGAGAATGACAATCGCCGGAATAAGATTGCCGCCCCAGACCGTGAACATCTGATTGGGAAACTTTTTGCGAGCTTTTATTGCCAGCACCGCGGGGATAATGACCGCCCAGATAGTGGCGCACAGCCCGGCACCGCCGATCCCGTAAATAAAGCCATTCGGGAAGATCAGATACAACAACGCGGGTGGCAGGAAGGTTAACAGCACGGTTTTGAAACGCCCGCCGTGGGAGTTATCAATCTTAAACAGGTCCGCCAGATAATCGAACAACCCCAGCGTGACACCAAAAAACGAGCTGGCGACAGCTAAGTTGGAGAACACCAGCAGGCAAAACTCGATAATGCCGTGCTGTTTGGTGCCGAGGAACGATTTCACCAGTGAATCAACGTTGCCGCCTGAGGAAATAATCGCCTTAAAGCTTTCTCGCGGAATATTCCCCATGGTGCAATAGAGCCAGAAGAGATAAATCACCAGCGCCAGCAGCGAACCGAAGACCACGCTTTTGATTAGCTTATCTTTGCGTTTGCCATAGCAAATAATCAGGCTGGGAATATTGCCGTGGAAACCAAATGACGCCAGACACACCGGCAAAGCCATAAAGATATACGGGAAGTAAGACGTTCCCGCAGTGGTGCTGGTGGCATCGCGCAGAATGGAGTAATCGACCTGGAAGAAGAAAGAACCAAACACGATCACAAAGGAGATAATCTTCAGCCCGAGGAACAATGAGGTAATACGACTGGCGGCTAACGAACTTATCCACAATACGCTGGCAACGAAAATGGCTGTGCAGATCCCGACAATACGCGGATTAGCGTGATAGCCCAAATTCATTGATATCGTTTCACTAATGATTGCACCATTAGCAGAGATATAGGCATAAGTGAGGATATAGAGAACGAAGGCAACGGTAATACCGCTGATAATGTTCCAGGTGTTACCAATTAAATCTTTGGTGATGGTGTTAAAACTGGAGCCGACGGGATAATTTAAATTTGCTTCTAATAACAATAACCCGGAATGAAGCATTGAAAACCAGGCAATGATAAGGATAAAGGCACCCCAGAAAAACCAGGCACCGGCAAGATCAACAGGTAAAGCAAACATACCTCCACCAATTACTGTACCTGCTATAACCATAACACCCCAAAATGCAGAGTGCTTTTTTTCAGCTTGATCAGTCATGATGCCACCTTTAGAGGAAGGCTATTTTTGTTATTGAGGATGTAGGGTAAGAGAGTGGCTAACATCCTTATAGCCACTCTGTAGTATTAATTAAACTTCTTTCAGTTTTGCGGTGAAGTGACGCAATACTTTCGGTTCGTAGGTAAAGGTTAACCCTTTAATATTCGCCGCGTTCTCTTTCACATGTTTAAAGGCTTCAATAATGAAGTCCATATGTGTTTGAGTATATGTTGCGCGCGGAATGGTTAAACGCAGTAGTTCTGCCGGGCATGGCAGTTGTTTACCGGTTTTCGGATCGCGGCCTAACAGGAAAGAGCCAATTTCTACCGCGCGGATACCGGCGACTTTATACAGCTCGCAGGCCAGCGCCTGTGCCGGGAATTGATCAGCCGGGATATGCGGCAACAGTTTACCGGCATCAACGAATGCCGCGTGACCGCCCGCCTGCTGGCAGACAACGCCAATCTCTTCCAGACCATCGACCAGATACTGCACCTGCGCAATACGATAAGCCAGCCAGTCCAGATTCATGCCGTCATACAGACCTACGGCCAGACGCTCCATCGCGCCGCCTTCCAGGCCGCCATATGTCGGGAAGCCTTCCTGAACTACGCAAAGGGTTCTGCACTCGGTGTACACATCAAAGAAACTGTCGTCTTTCATGCACAGCAAGCCGCCCATCGGCACCATCGCATCTTTCTTGGCGGACATCGCCAGCATATCGGCATATTTGTAGGTTTCGCGGGTGATCTGCTCGATGGTCCAGTCTTTGTATTCTGCTTCACGCTGCTTGATGAAATAGGCGTTTTCAGCAAAGCGCGCGGAGTCCATTACCACCGGAATATCGTATTTCTTCGCGATGCTGTACATCGCTTTTAAGTTTGCCAGTGAAACCGGCTGACCGCCTGCGGAGTTACTGGTGATGGTTGCAACGATATACGGCACGTTATTCGGACCAACTTCTTCAATACCGCGTTCTAATCCCTCAAGGTCAAAGTTGCCTTTAAAGTCGTAACGCACGCCCGTATCGAATGCTTCTTTGATATAGACGTTACGCACGGTACAGCCGTTGATCTGGCTATGGCCCTGCGTGGTATCAAAGAAATAGTTAGAGAACGCCACCATTTTGCTGCGATCCAGGCCTTTTTCCTGCTCGCGTTTTTTAATCAGTACCGGAATATAGATTTGCTCTGCGCCACGGCCCTGGTGAGTCGGAATGGTGTATTGATAACCAAAGATATTTTTCACTGACTCGGCTAACGCATAGTAGCTGCGGCTGCCGCTGTAAGCTTCGTCGCCGCGCATCATCGCAGCCTGCATGCTCTGCGTCACCGCCCCGGTGCCGCTGTCGGTCAGTAAATCGATAAACACATCTTCGCTATCCAGCAGGAACGGGTTCATACCGGATTTAATAATTGCCTCTTCACGATAAGCGCGAGTGGTACGTTTTACTGGCTCAATAACACGAATGCGGAACGGTTCAGGGAGATGTTTAAAGTTTTCCATTACATAATCCTTCATTTATTTTAATTACAGTGATCCCTGTGAATATTACATTTGCAATATCCATTAATTCGCCATGTATATATGCAAGCACCATCATTTACTAACACAAGTAAATAAACGAGAGATGACCTTTGCAAAAGGAAAAATTAAGATATAGCAAACAAATAGATCACATTGAATCTAATCGGTTTGGCTCTGGTGATGGCTACAGAAGGGCAAATCAAGGGCGGTGATCGACAATCTTGTTGTCAATATTGAACCATTTTGAGGTCACACATATATGTAAGATATTCATAATGCACTTATCCTCGAAAGACACGAGGCTACAGTATAATACTCAAGAAATTTGTCTATTCTAAAATTGTTTAAATGTGAATCGAATCACAATTAGATATTGGCTGTGTTTGTGATAGCTGGCCCATACAAAATATTAGCAAAAATCCATGAATGGATAAATTTTTTAATTTTTATCATTATTGTTGAAGATGATGGCATTGATTATAGGGGTTCCATTACAAGGAGCTGTTTCCCACATTGACGTCCCGGTTTACCCACTTCATTACCAGGTTGATGACCTGATGGGCTAATGACGTAAAAAGACAAATAACTCTATAAATGAGCGAAATTTGATAGTTGATTTTTAAATAGTAACCTTATTATTACTACAACTTTCATATGGATGAGGGGAAAGAAAATGGTTGATAACGTAACTGTTGGCGGTGTATGTGCACAATCTCCTTCTTTCATGCCTGATTTGGATGGAGGAAAAAATAAAGCTCAATTGATCATTGATGATATAGTGGCGTATCTTAAAAATCCTTCAGTTTATTCGCTTGAAAAAGAAGGTCCGTTAAATCATTTTGTTAATAATTGTAGCGAGATTGAACCATGGGTTTTAATCGGTGGTGGACTTATTATTATTGTCTCCACATCTGAGCAAGACCCTGAAGGTCTGATTGTAACTGTGGGGGATATTGAAGGAAAGTGTGCTACACAGATTCCCGTACCACCTGCGCTTACAACATCCCTCAAAGATATTTTTATTCGCCCTCATACGAACGCAAAGTATGAGAGTTTTACAAAAGAGCAGATAAAAGCCAACATTAAATCTAATGTTATAAATTATAATTGTAAATTGCATTTTAATGAAAAACCAGAAAATGAGATCGTGTGCAGGCATCTTTCTCTACAATATTGTATAGATTCAATGAATGAACATACAGGGAAAGTTCCATTAAAGGCTTACTATTCATCTCCGGAAGATATACAAAAACATATTCCATTCGAGCTTGAGCAGCAATTTGACAATCTACAAAAAAATCCACCACCCGGTACATGCGTTGTTGCCTGTGATAAGTTTGGGGAGGCATTATCAGTCTTTTTTCACAGAATGGAAAAAGAGAAGTTAACGCATATGGCGGCAATCGTTCAATCTCAAACACACGCTATGGCCGTCCGCTTGAGAATCAAAAAAACGCCTGCTGGTGAAACAGAATATGTTGTATCCTTTTATGATCCTAATGCAACCAATACTGCAGTACGCTATAAAGCAAACAACTGTGATTCTTTTGGGTCATTGCGATCCTTTATGAATATTAAACAGGCACAAAAAAAATGGGTAATCACAGAAATTTGCTCCGACTGTGTAGGAATAACTCCTTATCTCCCTCGAGAACAAGCCCATTTATTAAGTGGTATAAATAATGAGTTGCAACCACCATTATCACCATCAGCATTACATCTATTAATACAAATGGGGATGCATGAAAACATTGTTCTTTTTTTTGATAAATTTAAAAACTCCCAAGAAATGACAGCATCAAAGGTTCTTGCTGCGAAATCAATTACAGGAACATATGGATTATATGTATTATGGTATCAAAATAGTATTGATACTTTTAATGAATTCATAATAAATTTAAAAGAGTTGACCAGAAAGTATAATTTTAGCCATGGCGATCTGGAAAATATACTCCTTGCGAAAGATTACCTCGGTGTGAGCTGGATTCCTAAGGCTTTAAGAAATAATCAAAATAAAATTGTCAAAGCATGGTTGTTGGCGATAGATGACTTTGAGAAAGAATTTGAGGTAAATAAAAATGAAATGCTTCTTAGTATAGTAAATGAAATAGACTCAACTTATGATTTAAATAGCGCTATTAAAACCAATGATTATGCTGTTGTTAATATATTATTAGCCAATATAAAAGCCAAAATGTTTAAAAATGAAATAAATAAAGAAGATATATTGAAACTGATGGCAGCAAGAGAAAAAGTGGCGGGAGCATCAGACAAATGGACGAAGGCATCAGGCTTATATTCTGCGATAGTGAAAGGGCATACGGAGATTGTTGCTGCCTGGATGGAGACAGCTGAAGTGATAGCCAGCCATTATGAAAATGATAAAGATGTAGTGAGAGAACTACTGTCGCTGAGCAGAAATAATGCAGTTTGCTCTTTGTATGTTGCCAGCTATAAGACAATGAGTAAGCAGGTCATTGATGTATATCTGAATGCGGCGATTCGCCTGGCGTTGCAACACGGGTTCACTTTCGATGAAATTGTGGAGCAGTTTACCCGTGACTTTGATGGGAAGTCATTCTCTCATGTGGTAGAGAAAGCGGATGATATATATATGGGACTCTGGCTGAAAATACTCAAAATTGTGGTTGGTGAAAATGAAAATTATCTTAAAGATGTGATGATGCAACTGGAAGCGAAGAATAATGAAGGTAAATCTGTAATAAGTCAGGCAAATGGCAATCCTGTATTTAAAGAACTATTCTGGAAAGCAATAGACGAATTTAACTTTCCGCAAGAGGAGCTTAATCGGTTAAACCAATATCGTTCTCTGTAAAGACAGGACTGCAAGATGTTGAAAGTCGCTCCAGCCAGTAGTAAAGGCAGTTTTGGTGCAGGATGCTCATAAAAAAACAAGCGCTGTTCCGTTCTGATAGTAGAACGGAACAGTGCCCTTTATATCAATTAAGACGACTTACTTACCAATACAGAAGCTGGAGAAAATCCGCCCCAGCAGGTCGTCAGAGGTAAATTCCCCGGTGATTTCGCTTAAGTTCTGCTGCGCCAGGCGCAACTCTTCCGCCAGTAGTTCGCCTGCCCAGGCACCTAACAGTTGCGCTTTACCTTGCTGCAAATGCTCCGCTGCCTGTTCCAGCGCCTGTAGGTGGCGACGGCGCGCCAGGAAGCCGCCTTCCATGTTGGTGTCAAAGCCCATGCTCTGTTTGAGATGGTTACGCAGCACGTCCACGCCTTCGCCAGTCCTTGCAGACAGACGAATTAACGCGTGACCGTTCACTTCACTTATTCCCAGCGTTTCGCCGGTGATATCGGCTTTATTGCGCACCACGGTGATCGGCAGTTTCGCTGGCAGACGGGCGATAAATTCCGGCCAGATCTCTGCCGGATCAACGGCGTCTGTCGTGGTGCCATCGACCATAAACAGCACGCGGTCGGCCTGTTCAATTTCCTGCCACGCGCGCTCGATCCCAATACGTTCAACTTCGTCACTGGCTTCACGTAGCCCGGCGGTATCGATGATATGCAGCGGCATTCCGTCAATATGGATATGCTCACGCAGCACGTCACGCGTGGTTCCGGCGATATCGGTTACGATTGCCGCTTCACGGCCCGCCAGCGCGTTTAACAGGCTCGATTTACCGGCGTTAGGACGTCCGGCAATCACCACCTTCATCCCTTCGCGCAACAAACTACCCTGACGTGCTTCAGCACGCACTGCATCGAGATCGGCAATCACGTCATTAAGCTGGGCTTCAATTTTTCCGTCGGAGAGGAAATCGATCTCTTCATCGGGGAAATCAATTGCCGCTTCGACGTAAATGCGCAAGTGGGTGAGGGCTTCCACCAGATGGTTGACCCGTGCGGAGAATGCGCCTTGCAGCGAGTTAAGTGCCGAACGGGCTGCCTGTTCCGAACTGGCATCGATAAGATCGGCAATCGCCTCGGCCTGGGCTAAGTCGAGTTTATCGTTAAGAAACGCGCGTTCGGAAAACTCACCAGGGCGAGCAATCCGCAGGCCGGGAATGGTCAGAATGCGTTTTAACAGCAGGTCGAGGATCACCGGACCGCCATGACCCTGCAGTTCCAGCACATCTTCGCCGGTGAACGAGTTCGGGCCAGGGAACCATAGCGCAATCCCCTGATCGAGCACGCTGCCGTCGGCGTCTTTAAACGGAAGATAATCGGCGTAGCGCGGCTTAGGCAGTTTACCCAGCACGGTTTCGGCAACTTCACGGGCTTTGAAGCCGGAGATGCGCAGGATGCCAACGCCGCCACGTCCCGGAGGCGTGGCCTGGGCTACGATAGTGTCATTATCGCTCATGATGTTCCTGTTGCTTTGTGTGGCGGATGCGCGGTGCTTATCCGCCCTACGAAAAGAAAAAAGGCGGTCAACTGACCGCCCTTATTTTAGCGAAAACTCACCGAATCAGGATTTTTTCTTCTCGCGGCTATGCAGGCCACGTTTTTCCAGACCACGGTAAATCAGCTGCTGCTGAATAATGGTTACCAGGTTGCTGACGATATAGTACAGCACCAGACCTGACGGGAACCACAGGAAGAACACGGTGAAGATGACCGGCATAAAGGTCATGATCTTCTGCTGCATCGGGTCGGTCACAGTGGTCGGCGACATCTTCTGAATGAAGAACATCGTTACGCCCATCAGGATCGGCAGGATGTAGTACGGGTCCTGTGCAGACAGGTCGTGGATCCACAGTGCGAACGGCGCCTGACGCAGTTCAACGGAACCCATCAGCATGTAGTACAACGCCAGGAAGATTGGCATCTGGATCAGCAGCGGGAAGCAGCCGCCCAGCGGGTTAACCTTCTCAGCTTTGTACAGCGCCATCATTTCCTGGCTGATACGCTGTTTGTCATCGCCCAGACGCTCACGCATCGCCTGAATCTTCGGCTGCAGCATACGCATCTTCGCCATGGAGGTGTACTGCGCTTTGGTCAGCGGGTACATGATGCCACGAACGATAAAGGTGATGATGATAATGGAGAAGCCCCAGTTACCCACAAAGCTATGGATCCATTTCAGCAGTTTGAACAGCGGCTGAGAGATGAACCACAACCAACCGTAATCAACGGTCAGATCCAGGTGCGGAGCAACAGCTGCCATTTTGTCCTGGATTTCCGGGCCAACCCACAGGGTGCTGTTCATCGCGCCAGTCTGACCAGGCTGAACCAGTACCGGCTGAGATTTATAGCCGATAGCGGCGATGCCGTTACCCAGATTAGCAGTATAGAAGTTGTTGGTACCGTCGTTATGCGGGATCCACGCCGTCGCGAAATACTGTTGCAGCATTGCCACCCAACCACCTTTCGAAGAGATGTTCAGGTTTTCGTTATCGGCAATGGTATCGAACTTGTATTTCTCATACTTCTCGTCAGGCGTGGAGTACGCCGCGCCACGGAAGGTGTGCAGTGCGAAGTTGCTGCTTCCGGTATCGAGATGCGGTGGCAGAGTGATGGATTGCTTCAACTGACCAAATGAGGAGATTTCCAGCGGTTTCTCGCCAGCATTCTGCACGTTGTAGTTGACGTTGACAGCGTAATCACCACGTTTTAGGACAAACGTTTTGGTAAACGTGTTGCCTGCCGCGTCGGTATACGTCATCGGCACCTGCAGTTCGTTTTGACCTTCAGCCAGCACATAAGCGTCTTTTTCAACGTTATACAGCGGACGCGGGCCGTTAGCCGGGTTATCCGGGCCATCACGACCGGTCAGACCGCTCTGTGCCTGATAAATAAACTGCGGTGAAGTTTCCAGCAGCTGGAACGGCTGGGTAGAGTTCAGCTCTTTCGGGTAAGCAGGCAGCAGAGCTTGCTCAACATCACCACCACGGGTGTTGATGGTCAGATCAAGCACGTCGGTCTTAACCGAGATCAGTTTCCCCTGGCCACTGGCCGGTACGCCCTGGTCGGCGGCGCTACCCGCTGCGGTGGTCGTTGTCTGCGTGGTCTGTTGGGCCTGAGGTTGCGGGTTTTTATCCTGCTCCCAGGCTTGCCAGATCATGAAAGACACGAACAGCAAAGCGATGACTAAAAGATTGCGTTGCGAATCCATCGTTAGTGTTCTCTGGTATCAAATGGTCCGGGCGGGACGGGATCGTCACCACCAGGGTGTAAAGGGTGGCATTTTAATACGCGTTTCACCGTCAACCAACTGCCTTTTATCACTCCAAACCTGCGCAATGCCTCAATTCCGTAGCTTGAACAGGTTGGAGTGAAACGACAATGCGGCCCGAGTAGCGGACTAATCAGGCGTTGATAGACCCGAATGAGGGCTATCAGGACCCGCGAGCCAGGCGACAGTGGCGGCGCCATAATTTTTCCAACGCTTCCGAGAGAGCACGGTTATCGAGGTCGGCAACCCCTTTTTTCGCCACCACCACGAAATCCATAGCCGGGAGTTCATGTTGGCGCAGACGGAAGCTTTCACGCGTCAGACGTTTAATCCGATTGCGTTCATGGGCGCGTCGAACGTTTTTCTTGGCGACTGTAAGACCGATACGGGGATGCCCCAGCGAATTCAGGCGGCCGAGAATGGTAATTTGCGGCGTGCCAGCCCGTTGTGGCTGCTGGAAGACGAATGTGAATTGACTGGGAGTTAACAAGCGTAACTCCCTGGGAAATGCGAGCTTAACCACTCAGGGGTTAGCTTTATTACTTAGAAACGGTCAGACGAGCGCGGCCTTTAGCACGACGACGTGCCAGAACCTGACGACCATTTTTAGTAGCCATACGAGCACGGAAGCCGTGAGAACGGTTGCGCTTCAGTACAGACGGTTGAAAAGTGCGTTTCATGGCGATTTCTACCTAAACTTGAATAAATTCAATGGCTTTATTGGATATCCGCCGAAAAATGAAACGATGGACACCGAAGCCATGGGTGATTAAAGAGGCCGGATTGTAATAATTGTACACTCCGGAGTCAATTCTCTTTCCTTATTTACCGCGCTTTTCCGCACCTTTTCGCAGGGAAAATGTACGACCTCACACCAGTGAAAACCAGCATTGCGCGCCGGGTGGAGGATTATACGGGCTGATGGGTAAAGCGCAAGGATCGTCCTGGATCTTTATTAGATCGATTAAGCCAATTTTTGTCTATGGTCATTAAATTTTCCAATATGCGGCGTAAATCGTGCCCGCCTCGCGGCAGGATCGTTTACACTTAGCGAGTTCTGGATCATCCTGTGGATAAATCGGGAAAATCTGTGAGAAACAGAAGATCTCTTGCGCAGTTTAGGCTATGATCCGCGGTCCCGATCGTTTTGCAGGATCTTGATCGGGCATATAACCGCAGACAGCGGTTCGTGCGTCACCCTCAAGCAGGGTCTTTTCGACGTACGTCAACAATCATGAATGTTTCAGCCTTAGTCATTATCGACTTTTGTTCGAGTGGAGTCCGCCGTGTCACTTTCGCTTTGGCAGCAGTGTCTTGCCCGATTGCAGGATGAGTTACCAGCCACAGAATTCAGTATGTGGATACGCCCATTGCAGGCGGAACTGAGCGATAACACGCTGGCCCTGTACGCGCCAAACCGTTTTGTCCTCGATTGGGTACGGGACAAGTACCTTAATAATATCAATGGACTGCTAACCAGTTTCTGCGGAGCGGATGCCCCACAGCTGCGTTTTGAAGTCGGCACCAAACCGGTGACGCAAACGCCACAAGCGGCAGTGACGAGCAACGTCGCGGCCCCTGCACAGGTGGCGCAAACGCAGCCGCAACGTGCTGCGCCTTCTACGCGCTCAGGTTGGGATAACGTCCCGGCCCCGGCAGAACCGACCTATCGTTCTAACGTAAACGTCAAACACACGTTTGATAACTTCGTTGAAGGTAAATCTAACCAACTGGCGCGCGCGGCGGCTCGCCAGGTGGCAGATAACCCTGGCGGTGCCTATAACCCGTTGTTCCTTTATGGCGGCACGGGTCTGGGTAAAACTCACCTGCTGCATGCGGTGGGTAACGGCATTATGGCGCGCAAGCCGAATGCCAAAGTGGTTTATATGCACTCCGAGCGCTTTGTTCAGGACATGGTTAAAGCCCTGCAAAACAACGCGATCGAAGAGTTTAAACGCTACTACCGTTCCGTAGATGCACTGCTGATCGACGATATTCAGTTTTTTGCTAATAAAGAACGATCTCAGGAAGAGTTTTTCCACACCTTCAACGCCCTGCTGGAAGGTAATCAACAGATCATTCTCACCTCGGATCGCTATCCGAAAGAGATCAACGGCGTTGAGGATCGTTTGAAATCCCGCTTCGGCTGGGGGCTGACTGTGGCGATCGAACCGCCAGAGTTAGAAACCCGCGTGGCGATCCTGATGAAAAAGGCCGACGAAAATGACATTCGTTTGCCAGGCGAAGTGGCGTTCTTTATCGCCAAGCGTCTACGATCTAACGTACGTGAGCTGGAAGGCGCGCTGAATCGCGTCATTGCCAACGCCAACTTTACCGGACGGGCGATCACTATCGACTTCGTGCGTGAGGCGCTGCGCGACTTGCTGGCATTGCAGGAAAAACTGGTCACCATCGACAATATTCAGAAGACGGTGGCGGAGTACTACAAGATCAAAGTCGCGGATCTCCTTTCCAAGCGTCGATCCCGCTCGGTGGCTCGTCCGCGTCAGATGGCGATGGCGCTGGCGAAAGAGCTGACTAACCACAGTCTGCCGGAGATTGGCGATGCGTTTGGTGGTCGTGACCACACGACGGTGCTTCATGCCTGCCGTAAGATCGAGCAGCTGCGTGAAGAGAGCCACGATATCAAAGAAGATTTTTCAAATTTAATCAGAACATTGTCATCGTAAACCTATGAAATTTACCGTAGAACGTGAGCATTTATTAAAACCGCTACAACAGGTGAGCGGTCCGTTAGGTGGTCGTCCTACGCTACCGATTCTCGGTAATCTGCTGTTACAGGTTGCTGACGGTACGTTGTCGCTGACCGGTACTGATCTCGAGATGGAAATGGTGGCACGCGTTGCGCTGGTTCAGCCGCACGAACCTGGTGCGACGACCGTTCCGGCGCGCAAATTCTTTGATATCTGCCGTGGTCTGCCTGAAGGCGCGGAAATTGCCGTGCAACTGGAAGGTGAGCGGATGCTGGTGCGCTCCGGGCGTAGCCGTTTTTCGCTGTCTACCCTGCCAGCGGCGGATTTCCCGAACCTCGATGACTGGCAGAGCGAAGTCGAATTTACCCTGCCGCAGGCGACGATGAAGCGTCTGATTGAAGCGACCCAGTTTTCGATGGCGCATCAGGACGTTCGCTATTACTTAAACGGTATGCTGTTTGAAACCGAAGGTGAAGAACTGCGCACCGTGGCGACCGACGGCCACCGTCTGGCGGTCTGTTCAATGCCAATTGGTCAATCTTTGCCAAGCCATTCGGTGATCGTGCCGCGTAAAGGCGTGATTGAACTGATGCGTATGCTCGACGGCGGCGATAATCCGCTGCGTGTGCAGATTGGCAGCAACAATATTCGCGCCCACGTTGGCGACTTTATCTTCACCTCCAAACTGGTGGATGGTCGCTTCCCGGATTACCGCCGCGTTCTGCCGAAGAATCCGGACAAACATCTGGAAGCAGGCTGCGATCTCCTCAAGCAGGCGTTTGCTCGCGCGGCAATTCTCTCTAACGAGAAATTCCGCGGTGTGCGCCTGTATGTCAGCGAAAACCAGCTGAAAATCACCGCCAACAACCCGGAACAGGAAGAAGCGGAAGAGATCCTCGACGTTACCTATAGCGGTGCGGAGATGGAAATCGGCTTCAACGTCAGCTATGTGCTGGATGTTCTGAACGCGCTGAAATGTGAAAACGTCCGCATGATGCTGACCGATTCGGTTTCCAGCGTGCAGATTGAAGATGCAGCCAGCCAGAGCGCGGCTTATGTTGTCATGCCAATGAGACTGTAATGTCCCTCACCCGCTTGTTGATCCGCGATTTCCGCAACATTGAAACCGCGGATCTCGCTTTATCTCCCGGCTTTAACTTTCTGGTAGGTGCCAACGGCAGTGGCAAAACCAGCGTGCTGGAAGCCATCTATACGCTCGGCCATGGTCGGGCGTTTCGCAGTTTGCAGATTAGTCGCGTCATTCGCCATGAGCAGGAGGCGTTTGTTCTCCACGGGCGATTACAGGGCGAAGAGCGCGAGACGGCGATTGGCTTAACCAAAGACAAACAGGGCGACAGCAAAGTCCGTATTGACGGTACAGACGGGCATAAGGTCGCGGAACTGGCGCACCTGATGCCAATGCAGCTGATAACGCCAGAAGGGTTTACTTTACTCAACGGCGGCCCCAAATACAGAAGAGCATTCCTCGACTGGGGATGCTTTCACAACGAACCCGGATTTTTCACCGCCTGGAGCAATCTCAAGCGATTGCTCAAGCAGCGCAATGCGGCGCTGCGCCAGGTGACACGTTACGAACAGCTACGCCCGTGGGATAAAGAACTGATCCCGCTGGCGGAGCAAATCAGCACCTGGCGCGCGGAGTATAGCGCCGGTATCGCGGCCGATATGGCTGATACCTGTAAGCAATTTCTCCCTGAGTTTTCTCTGACTTTCTCTTTCCAGCGCGGCTGGGAGAAAGAGACAGAGTACGCTGAGGTGCTGGAACGTAATTTTGAACGCGATCGCCAGCTAACCTACACCGCGCACGGCCCGCACAAAGCGGACTTACGCATTCGCGCCGACGGTGCGCCGGTGGAAGATACCTTATCGCGTGGGCAGCTTAAGCTGTTGATGTGCGCCTTACGTCTGGCGCAAGGAGAGTTCCTCACCCGTGAAAGCGGGCGGCGGTGTCTCTACCTGATAGATGATTTTGCCTCTGAGCTTGATGATGAGCGTCGCGGGCTGCTTGCCAGCCGCTTAAAAGCGACGCAATCGCAGGTCTTTGTCAGCGCGATCAGTGCTGAACACGTTATAGACATGTCGGACGAAAATTCGAAGATGTTTACCGTGGAAAAGGGTAAAATAACGGATTAACCCAAGTATAAATGAGCGAGAAACGTTGATGTCGAATTCTTATGACTCCTCCAGTATCAAAGTCCTGAAAGGGCTGGATGCGGTGCGTAAGCGCCCGGGTATGTATATCGGCGACACGGATGACGGCACCGGTCTGCACCACATGGTATTCGAGGTGGTAGATAACGCTATCGACGAAGCGCTCGCGGGTCACTGTAAAGAAATTATCGTCACCATTCACGCCGACAACTCTGTCTCTGTACAGGATGATGGGCGCGGCATTCCGACCGGTATTCACCCGGAAGAGGGCGTATCGGCGGCGGAAGTGATCATGACCGTCCTGCACGCAGGCGGTAAATTTGACGATAACTCCTATAAAGTGTCCGGCGGTCTGCACGGCGTTGGTGTTTCGGTAGTAAACGCCCTGTCGCAAAAACTGGAGCTGGTTATCCAGCGCGAGGGTAAAATTCACCGTCAGATCTACGAACACGGTGTACCGCAGGCTCCGCTGGCGGTTACCGGCGAGACTGAAAAAACCGGCACCATGGTGCGTTTCTGGCCCAGCCTCGAAACCTTCACCAATGTGACCGAGTTTGAATATGAAATTCTGGCGAAACGTCTGCGTGAGTTGTCGTTCCTTAACTCCGGCGTTTCCATTCGTCTGCGCGACAAGCGTGACGGCAAAGAAGACCACTTCCACTATGAAGGCGGCATCAAGGCGTTCGTTGAATATCTGAACAAGAACAAAACGCCGATCCACCCGAATATCTTTTACTTCTCCACCGAAAAAGACGGTATTGGCGTCGAAGTGGCGTTGCAGTGGAACGATGGCTTCCAGGAAAACATCTACTGCTTTACCAACAACATTCCGCAGCGTGACGGCGGTACTCACCTGGCAGGCTTCCGTGCGGCGATGACCCGTACCCTGAATGCCTACATGGACAAAGAAGGCTACAGCAAAAAAGCCAAAGTCAGCGCCACCGGTGACGATGCGCGTGAAGGCCTGATTGCGGTCGTTTCCGTAAAAGTGCCGGACCCGAAATTCTCCTCCCAGACCAAAGACAAACTGGTTTCTTCTGAGGTGAAATCGGCGGTTGAACAGCAGATGAACGAACTGCTGGCGGAATACCTGCTGGAAAACCCAACTGATGCAAAAATCGTGGTTGGCAAAATTATCGATGCTGCCCGTGCCCGTGAAGCTGCGCGTCGCGCGCGTGAAATGACCCGCCGTAAAGGTGCGCTCGACTTAGCGGGCCTGCCGGGCAAACTGGCAGACTGCCAGGAGCGCGATCCGGCGCTTTCCGAACTGTACCTTGTGGAAGGGGACTCCGCGGGCGGCTCTGCGAAGCAGGGGCGTAACCGCAAGAACCAGGCGATCCTGCCGCTGAAAGGTAAAATCCTTAACGTTGAGAAGGCGCGCTTCGACAAGATGCTCTCTTCTCAGGAAGTGGCGACGCTTATCACCGCGCTTGGTTGTGGTATCGGTCGTGACGAGTACAACCCGGACAAACTGCGTTATCACAGCATCATCATCATGACCGATGCGGACGTCGACGGCTCGCACATTCGTACGCTGCTGTTGACCTTCTTCTATCGTCAGATGCCGGAGATCGTTGAACGCGGTCACGTCTACATCGCTCAGCCGCCGCTGTACAAAGTGAAGAAAGGCAAGCAGGAACAGTACATTAAAGACGACGAAGCGATGGATCAGTACCAGATCTCTATCGCGCTGGACGGCGCAACGCTGCACACCAACGCCAGCGCACCGGCATTGGCTGGCGAAGCGTTAGAGAAACTGGTGTCTGAGTACAACGCGACGCAGAAAATGATCAACCGCATGGAGCGTCGTTATCCGAAAGCAATGCTGAAAGAGCTTATCTATCAGCCGACGCTGACGGAAGCCGACCTCTCTGATGAGCAGACCGTTACCCGGTGGGTGAACGCGCTGGTCAGCGAACTGAACGACAAAGAACAGCACGGCAGCCAGTGGAAGTTTGATGTCCACACCAATGCCGAACAAAACCTGTTCGAGCCGATTGTTCGCGTGCGTACCCACGGTGTGGATACTGACTATCCGCTGGATCACGAGTTTATCACCGGTGGCGAATATCGTCGTATCTGCACGCTGGGTGAGAAACTGCGTGGCTTGCTGGAAGAAGATGCGTTTATCGAACGTGGCGAGCGTCGTCAGCCGGTAGCCAGCTTCGAGCAGGCGCTGGACTGGCTGGTGAAAGAGTCCCGTCGCGGCCTCTCCATCCAGCGTTATAAAGGTCTGGGCGAGATGAACCCGGAACAGCTGTGGGAAACCACCATGGACCCGGAAAGCCGTCGTATGCTGCGCGTTACCGTTAAGGATGCGATTGCCGCTGACCAGTTGTTCACCACGCTGATGGGCGACGCCGTTGAACCGCGCCGTGCGTTTATTGAAGAGAACGCCCTGAAAGCGGCGAATATCGATATTTAATGGCGTTAACCATGCGAGCGTGCCTGATGCGCTACGCTTATCAGGCCTACGAGACTCCTGCAATATATTGAATTTGCATGTTTTTGTAGGCCGGATAAGGCGTTCACGCCGCATCCGGCAAGAAGCTATAAGAAAAGGGCGGAGATCATCTCCGCCCTTTTTATTTCTGCAATCCGCAATTATCATCCCGCAGTTCTATACTTTTTGGGTCAACACGTAACGCTTTACAGGTGATTATCATGGGGCTTTTTGATGAAGTTGTCGGCGCCTTTCTGAAAGGCGATGCGGGGAAATATCAGGCGATTTTAAGTTGGGTTGAGGAGCAGGGCGGCATTCAGGTGCTGCTGGAAAAACTGCAAAGTGGCGGCTTAGGGGCCATTCTCTCAACCTGGCTGAGTAATCAACAGGGCAATCAATCGGTGAGCGGCGAACAACTGGAATCGGCGCTCGGCACAAATGCGGTGTCCGATCTCGGGCAAAAACTTGGCGTGGATAACAGTACAGCTTCCAGTTTACTGGCAGAACAATTGCCGAAGATTATTGATGCGCTCTCACCGCAAGGTGAAGTGTCACCACAAGCCAATAACGATCTGCTTTCCGCAGGCATGGAACTGCTGAAAGGGAAACTCTTCCGCTAAGCAAATGGGGAGCATGCAACCCGCGTTGCATCCCCCTTTTCCCTCGGGTGTTGTACTGATTTTTGAGCGGAATCGCGTTAGCATGGGTCAGGAACCAATCTACCTGGGGAACTCATGGCTATCAAACTCATTGCTATCGATATGGATGGCACCCTTCTGCTGCCCGATCACACCATTTCACCTGCCGTTAAAAATGCGATTGCCGCAGCTCGCGCCCGTGGCGTGAATGTCGTGCTAACGACGGGTCGCCCTTATGCAGGTGTTCACAATTACCTGAAAGAGCTGCATATGGAACAGCCGGGTGACTACTGCATTACTTATAACGGCGCGCTGGTACAGAAGGCCGCTGATGGTAGCACCGTGGCGCAAACTGCTCTCAGCTATGACGACTACCGTTTCCTGGAAAAACTCTCTCGCGAAGTCGGTTCTCATTTCCACGCACTGGACCGCACCACGCTGTACACCGCCAACCGTGATATCAGCTACTACACGGTGCATGAATCCTTTGTTGCCACTATTCCGCTGGTGTTCTGCGAAGCGGAGAAAATGGACCCCAATACCCAGTTCCTGAAAGTGATGATGATTGATGAACCTGCCATCCTCGACCAGGCTATCGCGCGTATTCCGCAGGAAGTGAAAGAGAAATATACCGTGCTGAAAAGTGCGCCGTACTTCCTCGAAATCCTCGATAAACGCGTTAACAAAGGTACGGGTGTGAAATCACTGGCCGACGTGTTAGGTATTAAACCGGAAGAAATCATGGCGATTGGCGATCAGGAAAACGACATTGCAATGATTGAATATGCAGGCGTCGGTGTGGCGATGGATAACGCTATTCCTTCGGTGAAAGAAGTGGCGAACTTTGTCACCAAATCTAACCTTGAAGATGGCGTGGCGTTTGCTATTGAGAAGTATGTGCTGAATTAATCAGTGGACGGGCAAACAGCATAAACGCGTTTGCCCGCTTACTGATTATTGGTTTACTGCATATACAACCAGAAATTGCAGCGGTGCAGTAATGATGTCCAGCGTAACAGTCACTGGCAGTAATGCTGCGGAAACACCATCCGGAATGCCTCTGGGTGAATAGTATTCATAAAATCGCACTTTAAATGGATGGTAGAACGCCATCACCTTTGAGTAATCCATGTTTTTATTTTTCTCATGGATTGTGCCTTTTAGGTTTTCCAGTGACCTGGTACAGTGTTGAACACCACAGGCAAAACCATAATGCGTTGCCAGTGCCTTTTCTTCTTCGTTATTCCAGTAGTAGTAAAGCGATATTGTGCCGGTAAATTTCTTTTTCCCCGCATTTAAAACAAATCTTGCGTCATCAGCAACCTGAATATTGTGCCGGTTAAGTGCTGGATCATTGAGCATCTTAACGATGTCATCAGCACCATCTGTGATAAGGTAATCCAGCGATTCCCCTACAAAAACATAGCCTTTTGTTCCATTACTATCCTTTGCCTGCGATAGCCCCGTGATGGTGTCTGACTGCGATTGATACTTTCCTGAAGTACCCTTTGCGGTATGGGAAACCAGAGCATACGAGATACAGCCTGAAAGCATCAGTGCTAGTGGGAATAAACTGGCAGCCTTAAAAAATCCCTTAAAATTCAACTTCATGATTAATCCTTTAAACGAGTAGCTAAGCCGTTGAAAGCATACTCTTCTTTCCCTCCTGTTTAGCGCCTGATCTCCCTTTTCAGATTTCTGCCCGATATAAGACCTTTTCTTATGAGGTGTTTTTTTGTGGACTAATATCTGTTGCAAGGCTATGGGTTCGCCCCGGCACTGGTTTATATCTCCACCGTCGCGTTGATTGGTGCGCTCTCTTACATCCTGCTGGTGGGCGATGTGAAGCGCGTTGGCTAATCCTTCAACTGTGGAATATGTGCCACACCACTGCGCATAATCCACTTTCTTAAAGCCGGTGCGGTCAGGCATCGGCTTTTTACTATCTTGCCGAAGAGTTTTAAACGCAGTTTGCGGGTGGCGCGCCAGTAGGCTGCGTTGATCTTCTCTGGCTGCTTCAGTAACACCGAACGCAGAATCTCTGCGCTATCCAGCGCATAGCTTATCCCCTCCAGCGAGCTGGCGCTGATAAATCCCGCCGCTTCACCAATCAGAAAGGCGTTGTCCTTACCGCAGATAAAATCCTGCCAGCGTGAGGGAAACAGCACTGTGCATTTTTCGCTTTTCACCGCTTTGCCAAACTGGAACTGAAAGGCGCTCATTTTCTCTTTCAGCGTCGCGAAACGCGTCTGACCGTCTTTCATTGGATAGGCACCACCAAAGATAAAATAACCGTCTTTGCTGATACTCCATGAGTAACAGTCAGTTATCGCATTATCAAAGATGCAGGAGTAGAACGGCACCGGATGTTTCTCTGCGAACCACTGCTGGATTGCGACATATTTACGGATTTGATGATCCGGGTAGAGATGTCGCCGCACCATCGAGTTGGCACCATCGGCACCGACCAGATAGCGGGCGGTAATATGCTGCTCCCAGCCGTCTGCACGAAAAATGACATGCCATTTATTATCCTCACGCCAGATTTTCCGGCACAGGCTATCGTGGTAAACCTCAACGCTGGCGGGGATCAGCGATTTCATCCACAAGTCGAAAGCATGGCGATTAATATTGATATAGCTTCGCTGGTAGTTACGCGTGAGCGATGCGGCGACGTCGACGGTTTTGACGCTGAAAATCTGCGGATTAGCGATCACATCGACAGGAAGCGTCAGTCCATCGCGAATAAAAGATCGCTGCGCGTCCGGTGCCAGCAGACCGCCGCAGGGTTTGCTGAAACCTTCAGTACCACACTGGTGCTTTTTATCCAGCGCGATCACCTGCATTTTGCCTGCTAACTTTCGTGCCAACGCCGATCCTGCCGGGCCGAGGCCAATAATCGCCACGTCGAAATGTTCCATCTTTTCACTCACATTCATCACGATGGCAAAAGACTATTGTCTGAAAGTGAAGTCCTTGTGAAGTATGATGGCGTGAACCGTTTTGTATCAGGACCACGCCATGAAACAGATAACCTTTGCTCCCCGTAATCACCTGCTCACCAATACCAATACCTGGACACCCGACAGCCAGTGGCTGGTATTTGACGTGCGTCCTTCAGGGGCGTCGTTTACCGGCGAGACCATTGAGCGTGTGAATATCCATACTGGAGAGGTCGAGGTTATCTATCGCGCGTCACAGGGCGCACACGTCGGCGTGGTGACCGTTCATCCGAAGTCAGAAAAATATGTCTTCATTCACGGCCCGGAAAATCCTGATGAAACATGGTATTACGATTTCCATCATCGGCGCGGAGTCATTGCTGAAGGCGGCAAGGTGAGCAATCTCGATGCAATGGATATTACTGCACCGTACACCCCAGGAGCGCTGCGCGGCGGCAGCCATGTGCATGTCTTTAGCCCGAACGGTGAAATGGTGAGCTTTACCTATAACGACCATGTAATGCATGAACGCAGCCCGGCGCTGGATTTGCGAAACGTCGGGGTTGCTGCACCGTTTGGCCCGGTCAACGTACAAAAGCAGCATCCGCGTGAATACAGCGGTAGCCACTGGTGCGCACTGGTGAGTAAAACAACGCCCACGCCGCAGCCTGGCAGCGATGAAATCAATCGTGCTTATGAAGAAGGATGGGTAGGAAATCACGCGCTGGCGTTTATTGGCGACACACTTTCGCCAAAGGGCGAGAAAGTACCGGAGCTGTTTATTGTCGAGTTGCCGAAAGATGAAGCTGGCTGGAAAGCAGCTGGTGATGCGCCGTTAAGCGGAACGGAAACAACCCTGCCCGCGCCACCGCGTGGCGTCGTGCAGCGACGTTTAACCTTTACCCACCATCGGGCTTATCCGGGGTTAGTCAACGTCCCGCGCCACTGGGTGCGCTGTAATCCGCAGGGTACACAAATCGCGTTTTTAATGCGAGATGATAACGGCATTGTGCAACTGTGGCTTATCTCGCCACAGGGCGGCGAGCCGCGCCAGTTAACCCATAACAAAACGGATATTCAGTCTGCATTTAACTGGCATCCATCAGGAGAATGGTTGGGCTTTGTGCTGGATAATCGAATTGCTTGTGCCCATGCGGAAAGCGGGGAGGTTGAGTATTTAACCGAAAACCACGCCAATCCACCTTCTGCGGACGCCGTGGTCTTCTCGCCGGATGGTCAATGGCTGGCGTGGATGGAAGGCGGTCAGCTGTGGATCACCGAAACTGATCGCTAAATCAGTTATCAGGCATTCTGGCCGGTGGAATAACCGCATTGGTGGCTTGCGCGTTGGCTTCGCTTTTTTCAACGCGTGAGCGCACCGAGCTGTCTTTGCGGAACACATCCCACGGCAGTAAAAGTGTGTCCATCACAGCGGTAAACGGCATATCGAGAATCGCCAGCGACTTAGTGCCCCAGTTGGTTTCATCGTCGCCAATCATGCTGGCGCTGGCGCGGGTGCCGGGATACGTTCCTTCTTTCCCCCCGGTATGGGACATCACGCTGGAGCATCCTCCGAGTAATGTCATTCCGCTGCATATCATGAACGCTAACAACACATTTCTTATCATAATAAATTCATCTGTTGATCGTGGGTGTTGGCCTGATGAGTTATAGCGATCCCTTGCTGAAAATAACATCATCATTACGTCGCACTGTGGCGGCTATCGCACTTTAACGTTTCGTGCTGCCCCCTCAGTCTATGCAATAGACCATAAACTGCAAAAAAAAGTCCGCTGATAAGGCTTGAAAAGTTCATTTCCAGACCCATTTTTACATCGTAGCCGATGAGGACGCGCCTGATGGGTGTTCTGGCTACCTGACCTGTCCATTGTGGAAGGTCTTACATTCTCGCTGATTTCAGGAGCTATTGATTATGCGTAACTTTGATTTATCCCCGCTTTACCGTTCTGCTATTGGATTTGACCGTTTGTTTAACCACTTAGAAAACAACCAGAGCCAGAGTAATGGCGGCTACCCTCCGTATAACGTTGAACTGGTAGACGAAAACCATTACCGCATTGCTATCGCTGTGGCTGGTTTTGCTGAGAGCGAACTGGAAATTACCGCCCAGGATAATCTGCTGGTGGTGAAAGGTGCTCACGCCGACGAACAAAAAGAGCGCACCTATCTGTACCAGGGCATCGCTGAACGCAACTTTGAACGCAAATTCCAGTTAGCTGAGAACATTCATGTTCGTGGCGCTAACCTGGTAAATGGTTTGCTGTATATCGATCTCGAACGCGTGATTCCGGAAGCGAAAAAACCGCGCCGTATCGAAATCAACTAATTCCCTAAGGCCGCCTTGCGCGGCCTGACATCTCCATGCTCGCCGTCAGGGAGCATATGCGAATCTTCGGATTTGCAGGTACTTACTCGCTTCTTAGAAGGAGAAATGACTATGCGTAACTTCGATTTATCCCCACTGATGCGTCAATGGATCGGTTTTGACAAACTGGCCAACGCACTGCAAAACGCCGGTGAAAGCCAGAGCTTCCCGCCGTACAACATTGAGAAAAGCGACGATAACCACTACCGCATTACCCTTGCGCTGGCAGGTTTCCGTCAGGAAGATTTAGAGATTCAACTGGAAGGTACGCGCCTGAGCGTAAAAGGCACGCCGGAGCAGCCAAAAGAAGAGAAAAAATGGCTGCATCAAGGGCTTATGAATCAGCCATTTAGCCTGAGCTTTACGCTGGCTGAAAATATGGAAGTCTCTGGCGCAACCTTCGTAAACGGTTTACTGCATATTGATTTAATTCGTAATGAGCCTGAACCCATCGCAGCGCAGCGTATCGCTATCAGCGAACGTCCCGCGTTAAATAGCTAACTAGCTATTCTCTTTGCCCCGCCATTCTGGTGGGGCTTTTTTTGTCTTTCTTCTTCTACAATGCGTTAAATTTCGACTGTTTAAGATATTTCGGCACGTTCTTTCCCGTGATAATGTGCGCTATAAGGCAAATCTGCTTCACCGATTCAGCCATAATCCGTAGCAATTAAAATGTTATCTCAAGAGAAATGGACGATGAGTGATATAGCATTAACGGTCAGTATTCTGGCTTTGGTGGCAGTCGTCGGTTTGTTTATCGGCAACGTCAAATTTCGCGGCATAGGATTAGGTATTGGCGGCGTGCTGTTTGGTGGGATCATCGTCGGCCATTTTGTTTCTCAGGCGGGGATGACATTAAGTAGCGATATGCTGCATGTTATTCAGGAATTTGGTCTGATCCTGTTCGTTTATACTATCGGGATTCAGGTAGGGCCGGGCTTCTTTGCCTCATTGCGCGTCTCCGGATTACGCCTCAACCTGTTTGCTGTTCTGATCGTCATCATCGGTGGTCTGGTTACCGCCATCCTGCATAAACTGTTTGATATTCCACTGCCGGTAGTGCTGGGGATTTTCTCCGGTGCGGTAACCAATACGCCAGCGCTGGGGGCAGGGCAGCAGATCTTGCGCGACCTGGGTACACCAATGGAAATGGTCGATCAGATGGGGATGAGTTACGCGATGGCGTATCCATTCGGCATTTGCGGGATATTGTTCACCATGTGGATGTTGCGGGTTATTTTCCGCGTCAATGTCGAGACAGAAGCCCAGCAGCACGAATCTTCACGCACCAATGGCGGCGCGCTGATCAGGACTATCAATATTCGCGTTGAGAACCCTAACCTGCATGATTTAGCCATTAAAGATGTACCGATTCTCAACGGCGACAAAATTATCTGCTCGCGTCTGAAACGCGAAGAAACCCTAAAAGTTCCTTCGCCAGATACCATTATCCAACTGGGCGATTTGCTGCATCTGGTGGGTCAGCCAGCGGATTTACATAATGCGCAACTGGTGATTGGTCAGGAGGTCGATACTTCGCTGTCCACGAAAGGCACTGATTTGCGCGTCGAGCGTGTGGTGGTCACCAATGAAAACGTGCTTGGTAAGCGTATTCGCGACCTGCATTTTAAAGAACGCTATGACGTTGTTATCTCGCGCCTGAACCGTGCCGGGGTCGAACTGGTCGCCAGTGGCGATATCAGCCTGCAGTTCGGCGATATCCTCAACCTGGTGGGGCGTCCGTCCGCAATTGATGCCGTTGCCAATGTGCTGGGGAATGCGCAGCAAAAACTGCAACAGGTTCAGATGCTGCCAGTGTTTATTGGCATCGGGCTTGGCGTATTGTTAGGTTCTATTCCCGTCTTTGTGCCTGGGTTCCCGGCCGCGTTGAAACTGGGGCTGGCGGGCGGTCCGCTGATTATGGCGTTGATCCTCGGGCGTATCGGCAGTATCGGCAAGCTGTACTGGTTTATGCCGCCAAGTGCCAACCTCGCGCTGCGGGAGCTGGGGATCGTGCTGTTCCTCTCGGTCGTTGGTCTGAAATCTGGTGGGGATTTTGTGAATACCTTGGTCAATGGCGAAGGGCTAAGCTGGATTGGTTATGGTGCCCTGATCACCGCCGTTCCGCTGATTACTGTTGGCATTCTGGCGCGGATGTTAGCCAAAATGAATTACCTGACCATGTGCGGGATGCTGGCAGGTTCCATGACCGATCCTCCGGCGCTGGCGTTTGCTAATAATCTTCATCCAACCAGCGGTGCGGCGGCGCTCTCTTACGCCACTGTCTATCCGTTAGTGATGTTCCTGCGCATTATCACCCCCCAATTACTGGCGGTGCTCTTCTGGAGTATCGGTTAACTCTTGTCCGGGTGGAGTCGCCGTAAATGGTACTCCACCTGGTATTCGCTGGCATTTCTGAACATCACTGAATAATTCAAAAACTCCCCGCTCTCGCTATATGACAACGAGGTGATCCGCAGCAGTGGCGTGTGTTCCGCTACCTTCATTTGCCGCGCCAGCAGTCTATCGGCGAGCACCGGCGTCAGGCTTTCATAATTACCGCCAATCAGAATCCCGCACTCTTGTTCAATATATTCAAACTTCGACCCTTCCAGATGTTGCAGCGAAAGATTACGGAACAGTTTTACCGGCATATAGCTGTCTTCCAGCATCAGCGGTTTCCCTTCCACAAAACGAACGCGACGGGAGAAGTAGATCTGCTCGTTGATTTGAATCCGTAACTGGCTGGCAATTGCCGGAGGCGCAGGCATGATTTCAAAAATCAGCACCTGGCTGGTGACTGTTTTTCCCTGCCGTTTTAACACCTCCACCAGCCCGGTCAGGCTGGCGGTTTGATGCAGTACATCTTTGCGCACCAGGTAAGTGCCGCTGCCGTGGCGGCGGACCACCAGCCCCCACGCTACCAGCAGGTCAATGGCTTTACGGATGGTCATCCGCGATACCGCAAACTCTTCCGCCAGCTTTTTTTCACCGGGAAGAAGGCTGTTTAGCGTGAAATCTGCGGAATTAAGTCTAATTCTTAACCGCTCCGCAATGCTTTTGTAGATCATCTCTAGATCTCTTTTTTGCCTGCAAGCCCGGGTAATGCGCCCACAAGTTCTGCTTAATCGATTGAAAAAACATCTTTTTTTTAAAGATGTGTTCGATGCTGTGTACCTGTGCTCACAGAGGTCTACTTTTTCGCGAAAACGTAGATCTCTACCGCCCAACGAAAAGCATGAAAGCGATCACGAATCCCATTGGGTCGTCATGTTCTGCCGATCGCATCTTCCTATCCTCGCTCCAGGCCTGCCGCATAACCAATCAGGCTTCCTACTTACAGAATTGAGAAAAGAGGATGTGGAAATGCTCAGTCAAATTCAACGCTTTGGCGGCGCGATGTTCACGCCAGTGCTGCTGTTTCCCTTCGCCGGGATTGTGGTGGGTCTTGCCATCTTGCTGCAAAACCCGATGTTTGTCGGGGAATCACTGACCGATCCGAACAGTTTATTCGCGCAAATCGTACACATTATTGAAGAGGGCGGATGGACGGTATTCCGTAATATGCCGCTGATTTTTGCTGTCGGTTTACCCATTGGCCTTGCTAAGCAAGCGCAGGGGCGTGCTTGTCTGGCGGTGATGGTGAGTTTCCTGACCTGGAACTATTTCATCAACGCGATGGGAATGACCTGGGGAAGCTACTTCGGCGTCGATTTCACTCAGGACGCGGTGGCAGGTAGCGGTCTGACAATGATGGCCGGGATTAAAACCCTCGATACCAGCATTATCGGCGCAATTATCATTTCCGGCATTGTGACGGCGCTGCATAACCGTCTGTTCGATAAAAAACTGCCGGTGTTTCTCGGCATTTTCCAGGGGACGTCTTATGTGGTGATTATCGCCTTCCTGGTGATGATCCCCTGTGCCTGGCTGACATTGCTCGGCTGGCCAAAAGTACAAATGGGGATTGAATCTCTGCAAGCGTTCCTGCGTTCGGCGGGTGCGCTTGGGGTGTGGGTTTACACCTTCCTCGAACGTATTCTGATCCCAACCGGTTTACACCACTTCATCTACGGACCGTTTATCTTTGGTCCGGCAGCTGTTGAAGGCGGCATTCAGATGTACTGGGCGCAGCATCTGCAAGAGTTCAGTTTGAGCGCCGAGCCGCTGAAATCGTTGTTCCCGGAAGGCGGTTTTGCCCTGCACGGTAACTCAAAAATCTTTGGTGCCGTGGGCATTTCTTTAGCGATGTACTTCACTGCCGCACCGGAAAATCGGGTAAAAGTGGCGGGCTTGCTGATTCCCGCAACCTTAACCGCCATGCTGGTGGGAATTACCGAACCGCTGGAATTTACCTTCCTGTTCATTTCACCGTTGCTGTTTGCGGTACACGCTGTGCTTGCGGCCTCAATGTCGACCGTGATGTATCTCTTTGGTGTGGTGGGCAACATGGGCGGAGGTCTGATTGACCAGGTTTTACCGCAAAACTGGATCCCGATGTTCAGCAACCACGCGGATATGATGTTGACCCAAATCGCCATTGGGTTGTGCTTTACCCTGCTGTACTTCGTGGTTTTCCGCACCCTGATTCTGCAATTCAACATGTGCACGCCGGGACGTGAAGATGCGGAAGTGAAACTCTACTCAAAAGCCGAATACAAAGCCTCGCGAGGCCAAACCACCGCGGCAGAGCCAAAAAAAGAGCTGGATCAGGCTGCCGGTATCCTGCAAGCCCTGGGCGGGGTCGGCAATATCTCCAGCATCAACAATTGCGCGACGCGTCTACGTATTGCACTGCATGACATGTCACAAACGCTGGATGACGAAGTCTTTAAAAAGCTGGGAGCGCACGGCGTCTTCCGTAGTGGCGATGCCATTCAGGTGATCATTGGTCTGCATGTATCCCAGCTGCGTGAACAGCTCGATAGCTTAATTAATTCTCATCAATCAGCAGAAAATGTTGCCATTACGGAGGCAGTATAATGACCAAATTCTCAGTGGTTGTCGCAGGCGGTGGAAGCACCTTTACGCCTGGCATCGTGTTGATGCTCCTGGCGAATCAGGACCGTTTCCCGCTTCGTGCACTGAAATTTTATGATAACGATGGTGCGCGGCAGGAAGTGATTGCCGAAGCCTGTAAAGTCATCCTTAAAGAGAAAGCGCCGGACATTGCGTTTAGTTACACCACCGATCCTGAAGTGGCATTCAGCGACGTTGATTTTGTCATGGCGCACATCCGCGTCGGCAAGTACCCGATGCGCGAACTGGATGAAAAAATCCCACTGCGCCACGGTGTTGTTGGTCAGGAAACTTGCGGACCCGGCGGAATAGCGTACGGCATGCGTTCCATTGGCGGCGTCCTGGAACTGGTGGATTATATGGAAAAATATTCACCAAATGCCTGGATGCTCAACTACTCCAACCCGGCAGCAATTGTTGCAGAAGCCACGCGTCGTCTGCGCCCGAATGCGAAAATCCTCAACATCTGTGACATGCCAATCGGTATTGAAAGCCGGATGGCGCAAATTGTTGGGCTGCAAGATCGCAAACAGATGCGCGTGCGCTATTACGGCCTGAACCACTTTGGCTGGTGGACATCAATTGAAGATTTGCAGGGCAACGACCTGATGCCCCAGCTGCGGCAATATGTCTCTAAGCACGGTTATGTTCCACCGCAGCAAGATACGCATACTGAAGCGAGCTGGAACGACACCTATGCAAAAGCGCGGGATGTCCAGGCACTGGACCCGGATACATTGCCGAACACCTATCTGAAATATTATCTCTTCCCGGATTATGTTGTTCAGCATTCCAACCCTGAACATACTCGCGCGAATGAGGTGATGGAACATCGCGAGAAACAGGTTTTCGATGCTTGCCGCGCCATTACGGCGGCAGGAAATTCAGCGGCGGGCAAGCTGGAGATTGACGAACATGCGTCATACATCGTCGATCTGGCGGCGGCAATTGCCTTCAACACTCAGGAGCGGATGTTGCTGATTGTGCCTAACAACGGGGCAATTCATAACTTTGATGATGAAGCGATGGTCGAGATCCCGTGTCTGGTCGGGCACAACGGACCAGAACCACTGGTGGTCGGCGATATCCCGCAGTTTCAGAAAGGGTTTATGAGTCAGCAAGTGGCGGTGGAAAAACTGGTCGTGGACGCCTGGGAACAGCGTTCATATCAGCACCTGTGGCAGGCGATTACGTTGTCGAAAACGGTACCGAGCGCCTCGGTCGCCAAAGCTATTCTGGATGAGTTGCTGGAGGCCAACAAAGCGTACTGGCCAGAGTTACGTTAATTGTGTGGACTGGCATCCGTTGGGTGCTGGTCCGTATTCTTTAGCACGGCTGAAGGCGCATAACCAAATTTATGTTTAAAGGCTTTGCTGAAATGAAAGGAGTCGAAGAAGTTGAGCGTATCAGCGACTTCGCCAACCGAGTTTCCTTGTTGCTTTAATAGCGATAGCGCCAGATCCAGACGCGCATCGAGGTAATATTCTTTCGGCGTCTTGCCGGTATAGCGTAAAAACAGACGACGCAACCAGGCTTCGCTACAGGGGATCGTGGCAGCCATATCGGCTACGCTCCAGCGTTGTTGCAGACTGGCATGTAAAGTGGCAATTAATTTTTCAATTTGCCGCCGTTGTGGATCTTTTTTACCGTCTGCGTACATAAGACAAATCCACTGATAAATAATTTTCGTCAGAAAAGCGACTGCCAGATTATTTTTTATTGCTTCTGGTGAAGTTATTAACTCAGCAACTTCGGTGAGTTCCTGATTATAAATTTCGCCATTATAAATAACGCTTTGCTGACCAACGGGAATATCCATCATACTGGTGGGGGTAAATTCCATCCAGTACTGTTCCCAGACTAAACCTTCACAGTGATAAGAGTGAATATCCATTGGCTTTAAAAATATAATACAGTTGCCATGCAGAGTTATTTGTTCGCCATTCTTTAAAAGAATTTTCCCACATCCTTGTACGGTATACACCGCAACCCATGAGTTGGCGATAAGCGGTTTCTTCTTGTCCCGCGGCCAGATCACCCGGTAATGCTCGTCGGCGTAGGTATGCCAGAGCGAGATCAGAGAAATTCCGCTGGAGATCACATTTTCGTTAATCAATAAGGGAATATTGTACGGAGTTTCGTTTTTTACATCTGAACTTTGCAATTTTCCATTCATTTTAATATCCCTCCGGCGAATTATGCTCACAACCTGAACTTAACAGAAAACAATCCGTTCAGGGATACGACGTTTGTATTTTAAGAATCTGACTGCCTGACCCGACGCATTTTACCTCTCCCTATATTCATGCGTCCGGGACATAAACATAAATAAGGGCTATGAGATGAATTCGTTACAAATCTTGAGTTTTGTCGGTTTTACGCTGCTGGTGGCGATCATCACCTGGTGGAAGGTTCGCAAAACAGATACCGGATCGCAACAAGGCTATTTTCTTGCCGGACGTTCACTAAAAGCGCCGGTTATTGCCGCTTCGTTAATGTTAACCAACCTTTCCACGGAACAACTGGTTGGTCTTTCCGGGCAGGCCTACAAAAGCGGCATGTCGGTGATGGGCTGGGAAGTGACTTCAGCGGTGACGCTGATCTTCCTCGCGCTAATCTTTTTACCGCGCTATCTGAAGCGCGGCATTGCCACCATCCCCGATTTTCTGGAGGAACGTTATGATAAAACGACGCGTATTATCATCGACTTCTGCTTCCTCATTGCCACCGGCGTCTGCTTTCTGCCGATTGTTCTCTACTCCGGCGCGTTGGCGCTCAACAGCCTGTTTCACGTCGGGGAATCGCTACAGATTTCTCACGGTGCGGCTATCTGGCTACTGGTAATTTTGCTTGGTCTGGCGGGAATTTTGTATGCGGTGATCGGCGGACTGCGCGCAATGGCAGTGGCGGACTCCATCAACGGTATTGGGCTGGTTATCGGCGGGTTGATGGTGCCGGTATTTGGCCTGATCGCGATGGGCAAGGGCAGCTTTATGCAGGGCATTGAGCAAATTACCACCGTTCACGCCGAGAAATTAAACTCAGTCGGTGGCCCGACCGATCCCTTGCCGATTGGCGCGGCATTTACCGGTTTAATTCTGGTGAACACCTTTTACTGGTGTACAAATCAGGGCATCGTGCAACGCACGCTGGCGTCAAAAAGCCTGGCGGAAGGGCAAAAGGGGGCGCTGTTAACGGCGGTGCTGAAAATGCTCGACCCGCTGGTACTGGTGCTGCCAGGGTTGATTGCGTTTCATCTGTATCAGGATCTACCGAAAGCCGACATGGCCTACCCGACGCTGGTCAATAACGTTCTGCCAGTGCCACTGGTGGGTTTCTTCGGCGCGGTGTTATTTGGTGCGGTGATCAGTACCTTCAACGGCTTTCTGAATAGCGCCAGTACGTTATTCAGTATGGGTATTTACCGTCGCATCATTAACCAGAATGCCGAGCCGCAGCAGCTGGTCACCGTCGGGCGCAAATTTGGTTTCTTTATCGCTATCGTTTCGGTGCTGGTCGCGCCGTGGATCGCCAACGCGCCGCAGGGGCTGTATAGCTGGATGAAACAGCTCAACGGCATTTACAACGTGCCGCTGGTTACCATCATCATTATGGGCTTTTTCTTCCCGCGCATCCCGGCGCTGGCGGCAAAAGTGGCGATGGGGATTGGCATAATCAGATACATCACCATCAACTATCTGGTGAAGTTCGACTTCCATTTCCTCTATGTGCTGGCCTGTACGTTCTGCATCAACGTGGTCGTGATGCTGGTGATCGGTTTTATCAAACCGCGCGCCACGCCGTTCACCTTCAAAGATGCGTTTGCGGTGGACATGAAACCGTGGAAAAACGTCAAGATCGCGTCAATTGGCATCCTGTTCGCGATGATTGGCGTCTATGCCGGGCTGGCTGAATTCGGCGGCTACGGTACGCGCTGGTTAGCGATGATCAGTTATTTCATTGCCGCCGTAGTGATTGTCTACCTGATTTTTGATAGCTGGCGGCATCGTCACGACCCAGCCGTAACCTTTACTCCCGATGCAAAGGATAGCCTATGAAACGCCCCAATTTTCTGTTCATCATGACCGATACCCAGGCCACCAATATGGTCGGTTGCTATAGCGGTAAGCCGCTGAATACGCAACATATTGATAGTCTGGCGGCGGAAGGTATTCGCTTTAATTCCGCCTACACCTGTTCACCGGTTTGTACACCGGCGCGCGCCGGGCTGTTTACCGGTATCTACGCTAACCAGTCCGGGCCGTGGACCAACAACGTCGCGCCGGGTAAAAACATCTCCACTATGGGGCGCTACTTTAAGGATGCCGGCTATCACACCTGTTACATCGGCAAATGGCATCTCGACGGTCATGACTATTTCGGCACTGGCGAGTGTCCGCCGGAGTGGGACGCTGATTACTGGTTCGATGGGGCGAACTATCTTAGCGAACTGACGGAAAAAGAGATTAGCCTGTGGCGCAATGGCCTAAACAGCGTCGAAGATTTACAGGCGAACCATATTGACGAAACCTTCACCTGGGCGCACCGCATCAGCAATCGAGCGGTGGATTTTCTGCAACAGCCCGCGCGCGCCGAGGAACCCTTCCTGATGGTGGTTTCGTATGATGAGCCGCATCACCCGTTCACCTGTCCGGTGGAGTATTTAGAGAAATACGCTGATTTTTACTACGAGCTGGGCGAGAAAGCACAGGATGACCTGGCGAACAAACCAGAACATCACCGCTTATGGGCGCAGGCGATGCCATCGCCAGTCGGTGATGACGGGCTTTATCACCATCCGCTCTATTTTGCCTGTAATGACTTTGTTGATGACCAAATAGGACGGGTCATCAATGCCTTAACGCCAGGGCAACGTGAAAATACGTGGGTTATTTATACATCCGATCACGGCGAAATGATGGGCGCACATAAGCTGATCAGTAAAGGAGCTGCGATGTATGACGACATCACCCGTATTCCGCTGATCATCCGTTCGCCGCAAGGGGAGCGGCGACAGGTCAATACGCCAGTCAGTCATATCGATTTACTGCCGACAATGATGGCGCTGGCAGATATTGAAAAACCAGAGATTCTGCCGGGGGAAAATATCCTTGCCGTGAAAGAGCCACGCGGCGTGATGGTGGAATTTAACCGCTACGAGATTGAGCATGACAGCTTTGGCGGTTTTATTCCGGTGCGTTGCTGGGTGACGGATGACTTTAAACTGGTGCTCAACCTCTTCACCAGTGATGAACTTTACGATCGCCATAATGATCCAAATGAAATGCATAACCTGATCGATGATGCCCATTTTGCCGACGTTCGCAGCAAAATGCATGATGCCTTATTGGATTATATGGACAAAATTCGCGATCCGTTCCGCAGTTACCAATGGAGCCTGCGTCCGTGGCGTAAAGATGCACAGCCGCGCTGGATGGGGGCATTTCGTCCACGCCCACAAGATGGTTATTCGCCAGTGGTACGCGACTATGACACCGGCCTGCCGACACAAGGGGTGAAGGTGGAAGAGAAAAAACAGAAGTTCTGACGATAATGCCCGCTGATGAACACCCGGCGGGCATTATTCAGGCTGCTTAAACCAGTGAACCGCCAGTCAGGAAGGAAAAGATAAGGAATATCAGCAAAATGCTGCACACGATGCCGATACCAAAAAGCAAGGTATGGAAAGCCAGCGTCCCGCCGCCAAAAACCAGCGCGCCGCGAATGCCCCAGCGATTTTCCTTACGCATACCGCCAATAAATGCGCAAAGTAGCGCAGCAATGGCCAGTGCGATACCGCTTTGATCGAGGATTTTATCGACATCCACGTCCTCTTTTCTCTCCACGGTGGTAATTTTTTCGCCTTTTATTCCGGCGAGAAGACCTCTTTTAATTTCAGCCGTTTTGTCCGCCACGATGCTTTCAAGCGTTGGCGGTGGTGCGGAAAAAGGGCCGAATGAAAAGTGGATAATCCCCATCATTAAAGCGATGGCACCGAATAGCATGCCCAATGAACTGATTTTATTTTGCGCTATGATACCCATCTGACCTCCTTGTAGCGGATGGCAAAAGCATATCAGGAAACGGGCGGACGAAATTCTTAAAAAAAACCGCTAAAGGTAGAGCGTTAGTGAAATTGCAAAGGAGCAACAATGAAAATTTCCCGCCTCGGAGAAGCGCTTGATTACCGCTTCTCGCTGGCTAATGAGCGTACTTTTCTGGCGTGGATCCGTACTGCACTAGGATTTCTGGCGGCGGGGGTTGGGCTTGATCAACTTGCGCCAGATTTCGCCACGCCCGTCATTCGCGAACTGCTGGCGTTGTTGTTGTGTCTGTTTTCCGGCGGGTTAGCGATGTATGGCTACTTGCGCTGGTTACGCAATGAAAAAGCGATGCGTCTGAAAGAGGACCTGCCCTACACCAACAGCTTATTAATCATCAGCTTAATATTGATGGTCGTAGCAGTGATCGTTATGGGACTGGTGTTGTATGCCGGATAGCCGCAAAGCCAGACGCATTGCCGACCCAGGGCTGCAGCCGGAGCGTACATCACTGGCGTGGTTTCGTACCATGCTGGGCTACGGCGCGTTGATGGCGTTGGCTATCAAACACAACTGGCACCAGGCGGGCATGTTATTCTGGATTTCGATTGGCATCCTCGCCATCGTGGCGCTGATCCTCTGGCACTACACCCGTAATCGCAATTTAATGGATGTCACGAATAGCGATTTTTCCCAATTTCACGTAGTCCGTGACAAATTTTTGATCTCCCTCGCGGTGTTATCTCTCGCAATACTGTTTGCTGTAACGCATATACATCAACTTATCGTATTTATTGAGAGAGTCGCATGACAGGAAGTCAGGTCATTGATGCTGAAGAGGACAGGCATAAACTGGTTGTAGAGTATAAGGATACTCTGCAACCTGCCGATTTTTATCACAATTTCAAACAGCGGGGCATCCGCTCCGTACAGCTTATTCCCCATCTTGAATTTGATGACCGGGGCGATATGACGGCCGCTTCGGTGACAGCAGAGCTGTGGGGGAAATTTTTAATTGCCCTGTTTGAGTGTTGGGTGCGGGCAGATATCAGTCGTATTTCGATTGAGCTTTTTGATGCCACTTTACAAAAATGGTGTGGCAGCGAAAACCCGCACCCGCGCCGTGACTGCCAGGCGTGCGACTGGCATCGGCTGTGTCCGCACGCTCGGGAGGAGACGCCAGACAGCATGCTATGTGCGGGCTATCAGGCGTTTTATTCTTACTCCGCACCGCATATGCGGGTGATGCGTGATCTGATAAAGCAGCATCGTTCTCCCATGGAGCTGATGACGATGCTGCGGTGATGTGCGCTTAAACGGGCTGCCCCTGATGCGACATCCGCGTCGCCAGCGGTAGCCAGCACAGCACGATCAACAATCCCATTAAGGTCATCAACAACCCCAGGCTGCCCTGACCGGTTTGCGGCAACATCGCTGATAGCGACGCCAGCACGCCGGAACCAATGTTTTGCAGACCACCGACCAGCGCGCCAGCCGTGCCCGCCAGGAAGGGGAACGGCTCCATCGCGCCGCTGGTCGCCAGCGGAAACAGCATCCCGGCACCGAAAAAGAACAGCGCGGCGGGAACAAGCAGCGTCCAGACATTCATCACGCCAAACCAGTCGGGGATCCACATCAGCAAGCCAGCCAGCAGGCAGCAGATAACCGACTGCCACATCAACGTTGAGAAGCGTTTATTGGGACGTCCGGCAAACCATGCCCCAAAAAATGCCGCCGGAATCGGCAGAATAAACAAAATACTGACCGTCATACTGCTCAGCCCTAACACCGCGCCCATCAGCACGCCGGAGCAGGCTTCAAAGGCGGCAATCCCGGCCAGACCGCCAATCAGCATCAGCAAATAACAGTTAAAACCGCCGTTACCGAAAAGCGTTTTATAACTGGTAAGCAGGCGCGTGCGCGGTGCATCGACCGGACGCGTTTCCGGCATCCAGCGGGCCATACTGAAGGTCACGCCAGCACAAAGAACCAACAAAAAGAGATAACAGGCGCGCCAGTTCCACATCGTATCCAGCAGACCGCCGATTAGCGGTGCGAGCAACGGACTAACAAGAATCCCCATGTTTAACAGGCTGTTAGCATGGCGCAACTGTGTCCGTTCATATAAATCACGCGGCAAAGTACGCGCCATTACGCCGCCAACGCCGGTGCCCATCCCCTGCATCGCGCTGGCGGCAATCAATACCGTCAAACTGGAGGTCGTGACCGCGACCAGCGTTGCCAGCATAAAAATGGACATTCCGACGAGGATCACTGGTCGGCGACCCACGCGGTCGGATATCGGGCCATAAAACAGCTGCGAGACACCGTAAGTCAGCAGATAAGCGCCCATTACGCTCTGCACCGCCCCTTCACGGACGTTGAGATCGCGCGCCATATCGGCAATAGCTGGAATATAAATGGTTTGCGCCATCTGACCGACGGCCACGAGTAATACCAACATCAATAACAAATTGACGTTTCTATGCCTTTTCATTATCACGGATGCTTTTATAAAAATAATTAGAATAAGTCACTACGCATTCCCATAAATGCGGGAGAGGAATCTATCACATTGATGAATGTTAGCCAGATATGTGCCGGGAATGGCGAAAAGCAAAACGGCAGAATATGTAAACAAAAGCGGCAATAAATGTTGCCGGGAGGGATGGTAGGTCGGAGAAGATGCGTCAGCATCGCATCCGACACCAACTCACACGCTAAATATAAAAGGGGAGCGGTTACCCGCTCCCCTTTGGTGCGACTTGAATCTGAATTACTTCAGGTATTTCAGAACAGCATCAAGCAGTTGCAGTGCTGCAACAATGAGTTTGAGGATAAGAATGGCGATATCCACCAGGCTCATACGCGTCTCCTGTGGTTCAGGAGCACTGCCAGCTGACGTACCTTTCCGCTGCCTGTTGCCAGCTGTTGTGCACGCGGTATCTCAAGGAGAAACGTTGTGCTTGTTGACATAACACAGTGTGCTCACGCGGGGTTAAGGCGCTGACGGCACCACCCGTTTCAGCCAGGACTTAGTGCGCCGGGTAACGATGCGGCCCCCGCATAACACATTGCGTACAGTGATATTATAGAAGTTTACTGTATAAATAAACAGTAATATTTAGACAAAACGCAAACTGTGATCGATACTCAACTATGTACTAAATACGTCAAAATTCGTGCCGAAATTGCGCGTTCTGCGCGGAACAGGTATACTTTCAGTGTTGACATAATACAGTGTGCTTTGCGGTTACCAGCCGCAGGCAGCTGACGAAACCTCGCTCCGGCGGGGTTTTTTGTTACCTGCAATTCAGTATAAAACGTGATCAACCCCTCAATTTTCCCTTGCTGAAAAATTTTCCATTGTCTCCCCTGTAAAGCTGTGCTTGTATAAATATTGTTAAACACAAAACCAACAAGGTCCCCAATGACTACTTCCATGTTCAACGCAAAACTACTACCAACTGCGCCATCCGCCGCAGTGGTCGTCGTGCGTGTGGTGGTGGTCGTCGGCAATGCGCCGTAGGGACTGGAACAACACACGATTCCAAAACCCCGCCGGCGCAAACCGGGCGGGGTTTTTCGTTTAAGCACCTCCCGGGAAGTCGGCCCAGAAGAAAAGGACTGGAGCATGGCAAGTTCGGGCACAACATCGACGCGTAAGCGCTTTACCGGCGCAGAATTTATCGTTCATTTCCTGGAACAGCAGGGCATTAAGATTGTGACGGGCATTCCGGGCGGTTCTATCCTGCCTGTTTACGATGCTTTAAGCCAAAGCACGCAAATCCGCCATATTCTGGCTCGCCATGAACAGGGCGCGGGGTTTATCGCTCAGGGAATGGCGCGCACCGACGGTAAACCGGCGGTCTGTATGGCCTGTAGCGGACCGGGTGCGACTAACCTGGTGACCGCCATTGCCGATGCGCGGCTGGATTCCATCCCGCTGATTTGCATCACCGGTCAGGTTCCCGCCTCGATGATCGGCACCGACGCCTTCCAGGAAGTGGACACCTACGGCATCTCTATCCCCATCACCAAACACAACTATCTGGTCAGACATATCGAAGAACTCCCGCAGGTCATGAGCGATGCCTTCCGCATTGCGCAATCAGGCCGCCCTGGCCCGGTGTGGATAGACATTCCTAAGGATGTGCAAACGGCAGTTTTTGAGATTGAAGCACAGCCCGCGGTGGCAGAAAAAGCCGCCGCACCTGCCTTTAGCGAAGAAAGCATTCGTGACGCAGCTACAATGATTAACGCCGCCAAACGCCCGGTGCTTTATCTGGGCGGCGGTGTGATCAATG
This sequence comes from Escherichia sp. WS1152, assembly GCF_046487665.1. Taxonomy (NCBI): domain Bacteria; kingdom Pseudomonadati; phylum Pseudomonadota; class Gammaproteobacteria; order Enterobacterales; family Enterobacteriaceae; genus Escherichia; species Escherichia sp. WS1152. The sequence goes on from NZ_JBJQJA010000009.1 coordinate 92,470, forward strand.
CGCCTGCGCGGGTGCGTGAACTGGCGGAGAAAGCGCAACTGCCAACTACCATGACCTTAATGGCGCTGGGTATGCTGCCAAAAGCGCATCCGCTGTCGCTGGGTATGCTGGGGATGCACGGCGTGCGCAGCACCAACTATATTTTGCAGGAGGCGGATTTGTTGATTGTGCTCGGTGCGCGTTTTGATGACCGGGCGATTGGCAAAACCGAGCAGTTCTGCCCGAATGCCAAAATTATTCATGTCGATATCGACCGCGCAGAGCTGGGTAAAATCAAGCAACCGCATGTGGCGATTCAGGCGGATGTTGATGACGTGCTGGCGCAGTTGATCCCGCTGGTGGAAGCGCAACCGCGTGCAGAGTGGCACCAGTTGGTGGCGGATTTGCAGCGCGAATTTCCGTGTCCAATCCCGAAAGCGTGCGATCCATTAAGCCATTACGGCCTGATCAACGCCGTTGCCGCCTGTGTCGATGACAATGCGATTATCACCACCGACGTTGGTCAGCATCAGATGTGGACCGCGCAAGCCTATCCGCTCAATCGCCCACGCCAGTGGCTGACCTCTGGCGGGCTGGGCACGATGGGCTTTGGCCTGCCTGCGGCGATTGGCGCGGCGTTGGCGAACCCGGATCGCAAAGTGTTGTGTTTCTCCGGCGACGGCAGCCTGATGATGAATATTCAGGAGATGGCGACCGCCAGTGAAAACCAGCTGGATGTCAAAATCATTCTGATGAACAACGAAGCGCTGGGGCTGGTGCATCAGCAACAGAGTCTGTTCTACAAGCAGGGCGTTTTTGCCGCTACCTATCCGGGAAAAATCAACTTTATGCAGATTGCCGCCGGATTCGGTCTCGAAACCTGTGATTTGAATAACGAAGCCGATCCGCAGGCTGCATTGCAAGAAATCATCAATCGCCCTGGTCCGGCGCTGATCCATGTGCGTATTGATGCCGAAGAAAAAGTGTACCCGATGGTGCCGCCAGGTGCGGCGAATACTGAAATGGTGGGGGAATAAGCCATGCAAAACACAACTCATGACAACGTGATTCTGGAACTCACCGTTCGCAACCATCCGGGCGTAATGACCCACGTTTGTGGCCTTTTTGCCCGTCGCGCTTTTAACGTTGAGGGCATTCTTTGCTTGCCGATTCAGGACAGCGACAAAAGCCACATTTGGCTACTGGTCAATGACGACCAGCGTCTGGAGCAGATGATAAGCCAGATAGACAAGCTGGAAGATGTGGTGAAAGTGCAGCGTAATCAGTCCGATCCGACGATGTTTAACAAGATTGCGGTGTTTTTTCAGTAAGGAGCGACATTAAACCGCTCGGGGGGGTACTGATGAGCGATTTTTGATAGATCCGTTCAGATATATAGGGTGAAATTGTGCCAGAGACCATCTCAGGCACAATTTATTAGCCCTGAATGTTAATTTAAGTCGCTGCACCAGTAATTTGGGGGTTCACAGTTAGGGCTAAAATTTCCAGCGATGGTGTTAAATTCTGATTGCTGTCTATACCAATGGTCATGACCAGCATTCTATTAATTAATGGTTCATCGTGAGGTATATTATGGCAAGCCCTATAAACAGCGGAATAATGATGTCAAATCTCTGCTCTTCCACCTTTTTGGATAAAAATATAAATGTCGCTGCTGAGCTTGATATTACAAATAGCGAGAAAAAATATTCGCCCGGCAGTAATTTTGCAAAATGGATGTTGCAGGAAATAAAGCGCTTAATAGCAAATATTATGTCCGGTTCTCGCAGTGTTAACACCGAAATCCTTAACTATTTCCACCCTATGCCAGGCACTGAAAATAATGGCAATCGTACCTGGATGGCGGCAACTGGAGAGAACGAATATACCGTAATCGAACAAACAGGTGGCAAATCCTTTAAAGTTATACAGTTTGATGCAGGTGAAAAAAATACAAAAAAAATAGTAAAAGAAACATCATATTCTGGAGTGGCTGTGGCGACTATTATCAAATCGCTGTCTGAAAAAACTGCTGCGTTAGAAACACATTCTGCTGACACGGTTTTGAGGAAAAAATTAGTTAATAGTATTGTTATGAAGAATACGGATTTTAAACACGTAATTACTGCAGATATTGAGAATAATATATATGATTTATTAAAGTTGAGAGTTCAGCAGGACGAGGGGAATTTACCTGTTCAGAAAGATCCTGAATTTCCTGATGATTGCTTCGATTCTATGCGGGCAGATGCTCATAGATGTGTAAAAGATCAAGAACAAAAAAAATCTGGCACAAAAATAAATAGCGGCACCAAAATTACTTGTTGCGGTGTTGAGTTAAGTAAAGATATTCTTAAAATATTAGCAGATAAAACTAAAAAATATGAGACCGCTGTTGAACATACCCTTGGACTCGTGGTTGCAGACGTATGCTTTAAAGAAGATGAGTGTTCTCAGGTAAGAGAGTTATTAAAAAAACCAAACGGTAACGTTACGGATGATAAGATTGATGAAATAGTCGCTTGCTTAGCCAGTCCTCAAGGGATTACATGTTTTTATTATTCTAGTATACAATTCTATCAAAGATATTTAAAAGAAAAATCTTCTGATGTTCAAGAGTTGCTGAAAAATAGTTCCGAAAGTTTTAGTTCACCCAGTGGTTTGGACAACCAGGGAAATATTTTTGTGGGTCATGCTAAATATGTTAATGAAATGGATTTTACTATAAATAGTTTTAGCCAAAAGATGTATGTAGCGATGGTGAAAAACGTTGATAATGAAGTTAAGCTTCAGTGCGCTCGTTATATTACTACCGGTAGTGTCGACGAACAAAACTCCATCAGCGATAAAATCGCTTTTACATTTTACGGTGCCGCAACAACTGCTGATTTATGATTTTTGCCTGATAAATCGCGTTTATCATTAAGTTGATCGCGTATTCTTAACCGTTTGTGTGTAAACAGTCTTTTTAAAAAAATGAGCGATTTTTGATAGTGAATAAGTAGTGTTAGTGATGCAATTGCATTGGGGAAATCGATAAAAATTAACTGCACTATAGTCTTATTATTGAAATAAATGAAATATAGCGGTTAGTATTGAGATATTTATCATGCTAACCATTGATGCTTCTAACAATGTCAAAATATGCAAAGTGTCATATTGCGAGGTTACTATGGTTAGTGTGACGAGTTATACATATCCAACGGAAACAGAGAATGATAATAGCCAGTTTCAGAGTCAGAGTCTAAGGGAGAGTATCGACAAAAGTCTCGAGGATAATCTTCATAAATTTAATATGATAGAACAAAGCGGCCTGCTCGATAATTATAGGGCAAGGTTTAAAGATGACACTTTTCGTGACATTTTTCGAAGTTTTTTATTATATCTTTTAGATTCATTTCATATCTATCGGCATGATATTAGTGATAAATTGGTTCCTTATTTTCATGTTACGCCTGAATCGGAGAATGCGAGTTATAAGACATGGATTGCCGTTACAGGCATGAATAGCTATATAAAAATTGAGCAGACCGGAAGTAATAAATTTAAAGTCACTGATATGTATCGTGAGTTTAATGACGAAACAAAGTGTTTTGATAAAAAGTGTAGGGATATGGATTTTAGTGGTCGAAACGTAAAAGAGTTTATAAGGTTATTATCAGATCACGATCAATTTGAAAAAGATCAAATCTCAGAATTAACAGTTGCTGCAAATGCTCTTAAGCTGGAAGTTGCTAAAAATAACTATAACATGAAATACTCTTTTGATAGGCAAACCGAACGCCGAATGATAGAGCTTATAAGGGAACAAAAAGATTTAATTCCAGAAAAGTATTTACATCAATCATCTATAAAAAACCTTAAGCTTCATGAGGATGAATTTAGCTCACTCCTTGCAGATACAGAAAGACAAGTTCTGGAGGGAAGTTCATTTGTTTTATGTTGTGGTGAAAAAATAAACGGCACTATAAGTGAATTACTTCGCAAAAAAATTACAGATTCAACACATTCCATCAAATCTCTCACTCTCTCTGAATCTCCTTCTTATGAAGTTTATGAGGAAATATTCAAGAAAGCTGTTTTCACACCTGATGAATGTCATCTGGTGAGAGATTCTTTAGTGCAGGATGGTATAAAGCCAGAAAAAATAGCAAAAATTATTTCTTGTTTATCCAGTCGTACCGGGATTGGAAATTTGTTTTATGCCTGTTCACAAGCATTTCATGTTGCTAATGATAACGCTGCACTTGATGTGCGTCGCGCCGCTACATCTGTTGGCGATACAATAGATGTTTGTCCGAGTTTGGTTGCTTTGAATGGTAGAAGTTACCATCAGCATGTCGATTTCTCAGAATACGGATTCACACAAACCCTTTGCATGTTAGGAGCAGTCGTAAATAACGCGAATGACACCTTTGATGTTGCTAATTATATCTATACCACTAAGGGCGAAAATATTATCGATAACGACGCTGAAGATGATTCTCCCTATGTACATTCCGATGAAAGTTATAGACACAAAGATGATTATTGGGCAAGGGATAATGATGTCCGCAATCTAAGGAGAAATTTCTCAGGCAATATTACGATTGCAACCTACAAATAATTCGCTTTTTCTCAATAACACGCACCAAACGCTTACCTTTCAGGTAAGCGTTTTGACGATAAGCCCAACATCATTCAGCCAATACATACCCCATATCCAACTTGAACAACATCGCGCTTATCGTTAAGGTATGCGCGTTTTTTATCCGCCAGGACCCAATCATGATCACCGTTGCCCTTATAGACGATCACCTTATCGTCCGCTCCGGCTTTGCGCAGTTGCTGGGGCTGGAGCCTGATTTGCAAGTAGTTGCCGAGTTTGGTTCGGGGCGCGAGGCGCTGGCGGGGCTGCCGGGGCGGGGTGTGCAGGTGTGTATTTGCGATATCTCCATGCCCGATATCTCCGGTCTGGAACTGCTAAGCCAGCTGCCGAAAGGTATGGCGACAATTATGCTCTCCGTTCATGACAGTCCGGCGCTGGTTGAGCAGGCGCTTAACGCGGGGGCGCGCGGCTTTCTCTCCAAACGCTGTAGCCCTGACGAACTGATTGCGGCGGTGCATACGGTTGCCACGGGCGGCTGTTATCTGACGCCGGATATTGCCATTAAACTGGCATCCGGTCGCCAGGACCCGCTGACCAAACGCGAACGCCAGGTGGCGGAAAAACTGGCGCAAGGAATGGCGGTGAAAGAGATTGCCGCCGAACTGGGCTTGTCACCGAAAACGGTACACGTCCATCGCGCCAATCTGATGGAAAAACTGGGCGTCAGTAACGACGTTGAACTGGCGCGCCGCATGTTTGATGGCTGGTGATGAAGACGTTGTTCTCCCGCTTAATTACCGTTATTGCCTGCTTTTTTATCTTCTCTGCCGCATGGTTTTGCCTGTGGAGTATCAGCCTGCACCTGGTTGAGCGCCCTGATATGGCGGTGCTGTTATTTCCGTTTGGTCTGCGTCTGGGGCTAATGCTGCAATGCCCGCGCGGATACTGGCCCGTATTGCTGGGCGCGGAATGGCTGCTGATTTACTGGCTAACGCAGGCGGTCGGGTTAACCCATTTTTCCTTATTGATGATCGGTAGTTTACTGACGTTACTGCCCGTAGCGCTGATCTCGCGCTATCGCCATCAGCGTGACTGGCGCACCTTGCTGTTACAGGGGGCGGCGTTAACGGCGGCGGCGTTGTTGCAGTCGCTGCCCTGGCTTTGGCACGGCAAAGAGTCGTGGAATGCGCTACTACTGACTTTAACTGGCGGCCTGACGCTGGCCCCGATATGTCTGGTGTTCTGGCACTATCTCGCCAATAACACCTGGCTGCCGCTCGGCCCGTCGTTAGTTTCTCAACCGATCAACTGGCGCGGGCGGCATCTGGTCTGGTACTTGCTGCTGTTTGTTATTAGTCTCTGGCTCCAGTTGGGATTGCCGGACGAACTGTCGCGCTTTACGCCATTCTGCCTGGCGCTGCCGATTATTGCGCTGGCCTGGCACTATGGTTGGCAAGGAGCGCTGATTGCGACGTTGATGAACGCCATCGCGCTGATCGCCAGTCAAACCTGGCGCGATCATCCGGTGGATTTATTGCTCTCGTTGCTGGTGCAAAGTCTGACAGGGTTGTTACTGGGCGCTGGCATCCAGCGGTTGCGTGAACTTAACCAGTCGCTGCAAAAGGAACTGGCGCGCAATCAGCATCTGGCTGAACGGTTGCTGGAAACCGAAGAGAGCGTGCGCCGTGATGTGGCGCGTGAGCTGCACGACGATATCGGCCAGACCATCACTGCCATTCGTACTCAAGCGGGCATTGTTCAGCGGCTGGCGGCAGATAACGCCAGCGTGAAGCAGAGCGGGCAGCTCATCGAACAACTATCGCTGGGCGTTTACGACGCGGTGCGCCGTTTATTAGGACGGTTACGTCCGCGCCAGTTGGATGATCTCACCCTGGAGCAGGCCATCCGCTCACTGATGCGGGAAATGGAGCTGGAAGGGCGCGGCATTGTCAGCCATCTCGAATGGCGTATCGATGAGTCAGCGTTAAGTGAAAACCAGCGCGTGACGCTGTTTCGCGTCTGCCAGGAAGGGCTGAACAACATTGTGAAACATGCCGATGCCAGCGCGGTTACGCTGCAAGGCTGGCAGCAGGATGAACGGTTGATGCTGGTGATTGAAGACGATGGCAGCGGTTTGCCGCCGGGTTCCGGGCAACAAGGTTTTGGCCTCACCGGAATGCGCGAGCGCGTAACGGCGCTGGGCGGCACATTACACATTTCCTGTCTGCACGGCACGCGTGTCAGCGTTTCTCTACCTCAACGTTATGTCTAAGGTTCGATGATGTTGCCGTTTCTGAAAGCGCCTGCCGATGCGCCATTAATGACTGACAAACATGAAATTGATGCACGCTATCGCTACTGGCGTCGGCATATTCTGCTGACCATCTGGCTGGGTTACGCGCTGTTTTACTTCACGCGGAAAAGTTTTAACGCCGCCGTACCAGAAATCCTTGCTAACGGCGTGCTCAGCCGTAGCGATATCGGCCTGTTAGCGACCCTGTTTTACATTACTTACGGCGTGTCGAAGTTTGTCTCCGGCATTGTCAGCGATCGCTCAAATGCCCGTTATTTTATGGGGATAGGGCTTATCGCCACGGGCATTATCAACATTCTGTTTGGCTTCTCGACGTCGCTATGGGCGTTTGCCGTACTCTGGGTGCTGAACGCCTTTTTCCAGGGCTGGGGTTCACCGGTGTGTGCGCGTCTGTTAACCGCCTGGTATTCTCGTACCGAGCGCGGCGGTTGGTGGGCATTATGGAACACGGCGCATAACGTCGGCGGCGCACTCATTCCAATTGTGATGGCAGCGGCTGCACTACATTACGGCTGGCGTGCCGGGATGATGATTGCTGGTTGTATGGCGATCGTCGTGGGGATTTTTCTCTGCTGGCGGCTGCGCGATCGCCCGCAGGCGTTAGGTTTACCGGCGGTAGGTGAATGGCGGCACGACGCGCTGGAGATTGCTCAACAACAAGAAGGGGCAGGGCTGACGCGTAAAGAGATCCTCACCAAGTATGTGTTGCTGAATCCGTATATCTGGCTGCTTTCGTTTTGCTATGTGCTGGTCTATGTGGTCCGGGCGGCAATCAACGACTGGGGCAATTTGTATATGTCCGAGACGCTGGGCGTCGATCTGGTCACGGCGAATACGGCAGTGACGATGTTTGAACTGGGCGGATTTATCGGTGCGCTGGTAGCCGGTTGGGGCTCGGACAAATTGTTTAACGGCAACCGTGGGCCGATGAATTTGATTTTCGCCGCCGGAATTTTGCTTTCAGTCGGCTCGCTGTGGCTGATGCCATTTGCCAGCTACGTGATGCAGGCAACCTGCTTCTTCACTATTGGTTTTTTTGTCTTTGGCCCGCAGATGTTAATCGGCATGGCGGCGGCAGAGTGTTCCCACAAAGAGGCGGCAGGGGCGGCGACGGGGTTTGTCGGCTTGTTTGCTTATCTGGGGGCGTCGCTTGCTGGTTGGCCACTGGCGAAAGTACTCGATACCTGGCACTGGAGCGGATTTTTTGTGGTTATCTCTATCGCCGCCGGGATTTCCGCACTGCTGTTACTGCCCTTTTTGAACGCCCAGGCACCGCGCGAAGCGTGATGCATCTCACCTTTTCACTTCATATCCGGCAAAACTAAGAAATTTTCCAGGTTTTGCCTGGACGCTATCTCAGGCCTGATTTGCTGCTGATTTTTACAATGCATGCCTCACGCAGGTATTCATTTCAGGAGTAACCCATGCTGGCTTTCTTAAACCAGGTTCGCAAGCCGACCCTGGACCTTCCGCTCGAAGTGCGGCGCAAAATGTGGTTCAAACCGTTCATGCAATCCTACCTGGTGGTCTTTATCGGCTACCTGACGATGTACCTGATTCGCAAGAACTTTAACATCGCGCAGAACGATATGATTTCGACCTACGGGTTGAGCATGACGCAGCTGGGGATGATCGGCCTGGGTTTCTCCATCACTTATGGCGTGGGTAAAACGCTGGTTTCCTACTACGCCGACGGCAAAAACACCAAACAATTCCTGCCGTTCATGCTGATCCTGTCTGCCATTTGTATGCTGGGCTTCAGTGCCAGTATGGGCAGCGGCTCGGTTAGCCTGTTCCTGATGATTGCCTTCTACGCCTTAAGCGGCTTTTTCCAGAGCACCGGCGGTTCGTGCAGTTACTCCACCATCACCAAATGGACGCCGCGTCGTAAACGCGGGACGTTCCTCGGTTTCTGGAACATTTCTCACAACCTTGGCGGTGCAGGCGCAGCAGGTGTGGCGCTGTTCGGCGCAAATTACCTGTTCGATGGCCATGTCATCGGCATGTTTATCTTCCCGTCGATTATCGCGCTGATTGTCGGTTTTATCGGCCTGCGTTACGGCAGCGACTCCCCGGAATCTTATGGCCTCGGCAAAGCTGAAGAACTGTTCGGCGAGGAGATCAGCGAAGAGGACAAAGAGACTGAATCTACCGATATGACCAAGTGGCAGATCTTTGTTGAGTATGTGCTGAAAAACAAAGTGATCTGGCTGCTGTGCTTCGCCAACATTTTCCTCTATGTGGTACGTATTGGTATCGACCAGTGGTCAACCGTATACGCGTTCCAGGAACTGAAACTCTCTAAAGCGGTGGCGATTCAGGGCTTTACGCTGTTTGAAGCTGGTGCGCTGGTCGGTACGCTGCTGTGGGGCTGGCTCTCTGACCTGGCGAACGGTCGCCGTGGCCTGGTGGCCTGCATCGCGCTGGCGCTGATTATCGCCACGCTCGGTGTGTATCAACATGCCAGCAACGAATATATCTATCTGGCTTCTCTCTTTGCGTTGGGTTTCCTGGTCTTTGGCCCGCAATTGTTGATTGGTGTGGCTGCTGTTGGCTTTGTACCTAAAAAAGCGATTGGCGCTGCCGATGGTATTAAAGGCACCTTTGCTTACCTGATTGGTGACAGCTTTGCCAAGTTAGGTCTGGGAATGATTGCCGATGGGACGCCGGTATTCGGCCTTACCGGCTGGGCAGGCACCTTCGCCGCACTTGATATCGCCGCGATTGGTTGTATCTGCCTGATGGCGATAGTGGCGGTGATGGAAGAACGCAAAATCCGCCGCGAGAAAAAAATTCAGCAGTTGACAGTGGCATAAACGTAACTGGTGACTTTTGCCCGGCATGACGCCGGGCTTTTTTTTTATTATTCCGTGACTTCCAGCGTGGTGAAGGCAAACTTCTCGCCATCAAATAGCCCCTGACTGGTTAGTTTTAGCGCGGGGATCACTGGCAGAGAAAGAAACGCCATCTGAATAAACGGCTCATCGGGTAACGGACCGCATTCACGGGCGGCGGCTTTCAAGGCGTCAATTTGTTCCGCCAGCGACTGCGCCGTGTCGGTGCTCATCAGCCCGGCAATGGGCAACGGTAGATGACTTTGTACCTGGCCGTTACGTACCACGCACAACCCGCCGCCATCCTGAATCACCTGATTGACCGCCAGCGCCATCTCTTCGGCACTGCGACCGATCACCACAATATTATGGCTGTCATGACTGACCGTCGCAGCCAGCGCACCTTCATTCAGGCCAAAGCCGCCGAGCAAACCACAGGCCGGAGCCAGACGTTGCCCGTAACGCTCAAGTACGGCAATAAAGCACACATCATCGCGATCAAAACCATTTTCGCTGTAGACGCTGGAGCGGGAGTGCGTAATCAATTCGTTATGGATGACGTCAATGACCCGATAGCGTTTTCCGGGCGTGAATTGCAGGGCAAAGTCGCTGGCGGAAACTGGCTGGCGGGCAATGGTATTGCCATACGGCGGAGCGGATTGTGCCAGTCTCGCCGACTCTTCCGCCTGTAAGGTTTGCGCGTCAATCGGTTCGCCTTTCACCAGTACCTGCTGCACCGTGACCTTACGCGCATCGCTCAACAGGACGATATCGGCCTGCTTTCCGGGTGCCAGTAAGCCGAGGTGATTCAGACCAAAGTGGCGCGCCGTCGACCAGCTGGCGACGCGATATGCCACATGCAGCGGCACATTGTGTTGTTCGATCAGGCGGCGAATTAAGGCATCGATATGCCCTTCATGAGCGATTTCCCACGGGTTACGGTCATCGGTACAGAGCATGCATTGCGGGCTGTTAAATTCGTTGATCAACGGTGCCAGTGCGTTGAGATTGCGGGCAGCGGACCCTTCGCGGATCATCAACGACATGCCGAGTTGTAATTTCCGCCGTCCTTCTTCCAGCTGATAACTTTCGTGGCAGTTTTCAATACCCGCAGCAATATAGGCGTTAAGTTCTTTACCACCCAAACCCGGGCAGTGACCGTCCAGCGTCAGGTGGCGAAATGCATCCAGTTTATCGAGCAGCGCATTCTGCCCGCTAATTACGCCAGGGTAGTCCATCATTTCTGCAAGGCCGGTAACCTGCGGATGGTCCCGCCAGGCGAGCATCTGTTCAAGGGTAAAACTGGCACCGTTAACATCGCAGCCTTCCAGAGCGGGCACGCAAGAGCTGACCTGTAAGTACTGGTTTTGCCTTGCCTGTTCGGCACAGCGGGCAAACCAGGCGAATCCGGCTTCGCCCATCACGTTGACGATTTCATGAGGGTCGCAAATAACGGTCGTCAGGCCGCGCGGCAGAGTAGCGGTTTCAAAGGTGACCGGCGTCATCATGCTGGATTCAATATGCAGGTGAGCATCAATAAACCCTGGCACCGCCGTTGCGCCGCGGGCATCAATCCGCTGCAAAGCCGGAGCATCAGTGTATTCTGCGCCAACACCGGCAATGTAACGTCCTTTAATCACAATTGGGCCGGAAATTTCTCCGCCATTGATCAGGTCGAGAATAGAGACATTATCAATAATATAATCGGCAACAGCGTCGCCACGGGAAACGGCTAACAATTCCTGGTATTCAGCCCGGCTAATGTGATGAAATTTATGGTTAATAGAATTATTCATATTTTTCTCATTTTGATTTTATCAATTTGATTATTATTTATCATAAAGAAACGTCGCGAGATTATTAAAGAATATCCATTAATGTGCAATTGAAATGTGATAATTATCACTGAACCGTTGTTGTCATTTGTTTTACAAAAGCAAGGGATTAAATCTCCTCCAATGGACAAAAAATGAATAATGACAATACCGATTACGTGAGTAATGAATCAGGGACGCTTTCGCGATTATTTAAACTACCTCAGCATGGGACCACCGTCCGCACAGAATTGATTGCGGGGATGACCACTTTTTTAACCATGGTGTACATCGTTTTTGTGAACCCGCAAATCCTCGGCGCGGCACAAATGGACCCGAAAGTGGTGTTTGTTACCACCTGTTTGATTGCCGGTATCGGCAGTATTGCGATGGGGATATTTGCTAACTTACCCGTGGCGCTGGCTCCGGCAATGGGGCTGAACGCCTTCTTTGCCTTCGTGGTCGTGGGGGCTATGGGGATCTCCTGGCAAACCGGGATGGGCGCGATATTCTGGGGTGCAATTGGGCTATTTTTGCTCACGCTGTTTCGTATCCGGTACTGGATGATCTCCAACATTCCATTAAGTTTACGTATTGGTATCACCAGTGGAATTGGATTATTTATCGCCTTAATGGGATTAAAAAATACTGGCGTTATTGTCGCCAATAAAGACACCCTGGTGATGATTGGCGATTTAAGTTCTCACGGTGTGTTGTTAGGTATTTTAGGGTTTTTTATTATAACCGTGTTGTCATCACGTCATTTTCATGCCGCGGTGCTGGTTTCTATTGTGGTGACGTCTTGCTGTGGATTATTTTTCGGTGATGTTCATTTTAGCGGCGTCTATTCCATTCCGCCTGATATTAGCGGCGTCATTGGTGAAGTAGATTTGAGCGGCGCGTTAACACTTGAACTCGCCGGTATCATTTTCTCCTTTATGCTGATCAACCTATTTGATTCATCAGGAACATTAATTGGTGTAACTGATAAAGCTGGCTTAATAGATAGTAACGGTAAATTCCCCAATATGAATAAGGCGCTGTATGTTGATAGCGTCAGTTCGGTGGCGGGTGCGTTTATCGGCACCTCGTCTGTTACTGCCTATATTGAAAGTACTTCTGGTGTGGCAGTCGGTGGCCGCACGGGGCTGACTGCGGTTGTGGTCGGCGTTATGTTCCTGTTAGTTATGTTCTTCTCACCGCTGGTGGCGATGGTTCCTCCTTACGCAACCGCCGGAGCGTTAATCTTTGTTGGCGTGCTGATGACTTCGAGCCTGGCGCGCGTTAACTGGGATGATTTTACCGAATCAGTGCCCGCATTTATTACCACGGTGATGATGCCCTTTACTTTCTCGATCACCGAAGGGATTGCACTCGGCTTTATGTCGTACTGCATCATGAAAGTATGCACCGGGCGCTGGCGCGATCTGAACCTGTGTGTGGTGGTGGTCGCAGCTCTGTTTGCACTGAAGATTATTCTGGTGGATTAGTAACTGGCGAGGGTTTCCAGATATCATGAGTTCTGATTACGCAGGAGAACTCATGATCTGGATAATGCTCGCCACGCTGGCGGTAGTGTTTGTGGTTGGTTTTCGGGTGCTGACATCCGGGGCCAGAAAAGCGATTCGCCGTCTCAGCGATCGGCTGAATATCGATGTCGTACCCGTGGAGTCGATGGTCGATCAAATGGGAAAGTCAGCCGGTGACGAATTTTTACGTTATTTGCATCGTCCGGATGAGTCGCACCTGCAAAACGCCGCGCAGGTGTTGCTCATCTGGCAAATTGTCATTGTCGATGGTAGCGAACAGAACCTGCTGCAATGGCATCGGATTTTACAAAAAGCCCGCCTTGCCGCGCCGATTACCGATGCTCAGGTCAGGCTGGCGCTGGGTTTTCTGCGCGAAACTGAACCTGAAATGCAGGATATTAATGCTTTTCAGATGCGCTATAACGCATTCTTTCAGCCTGCCGAGGGCGTTCACTGGCTGCATTAAAACCGCTTCGTCTTATCAGCCTACAGACCGTGCCTGACCTGTCGAGTGGATAAGGCGTTCACGCCGCGTCCGGTATCGGAACTGACAGTAGGTGAACGCATTATCTACGTTCTATTTACAGCAGCACATCCAGCCCGTGTTTTTGCACAATGCTGAGCAGTTTTAATGAAATGCCATTGGGGCGTTTAGCGCCACTTTCCCATTTTTGTACAGTTGAAACGCTGGTATTGAGATAGTGAGCGAAGACGGGCTGACTCACTTTTAATTTTTCCCGCAGTGCTTTTATCTCAACAGGTTGTAGGTCTTGCACGCTGGTCAGGCAGGCTTTGTCAAAAGTACGCATCGTTTCGGCAGAAATAGCATCGACGCTGGACAATCCAGCCGCTGCGCTGTGAATAGCCTCAAATGCAGGACTTTTAAATTTAGTTTTTGCAGTCATAGCAGATCTCTGTCAGTTCTTTAGTGTTAATCATTGCTGTTAGCTGGGCTTTCGTCAGGAAGGCATAATGCTTTGCAAGTTCACGAAACCCAGCCAGTTCCTGACTATTGATGTTCGACATATCCTGTTTTGCATATAAAAACGTGTAAAACCAATTGCTTCCCCCTTTTGCCAGAATAATTGCACGCTCACGATTTTGGTGAAGGCGCTTTTTAAAAACGCCACCACCAAGTGCATCAGCTTTACCTTGCTCCGTTTCTAAAATGGCCCGGCACAACTCTTCGTCTGTTATTGCATGAGACCTGGCTTCCCTTGCAAACCATTTGGTTTTAAACACGCGCATATCGTTGAGGTCCTGTTATTAAAGTATATCACCAAGTGCAATACTTTATCCCTTATTCCCAACCCAATCGCGAAAATGCATATCAGCTTGCCCTATGATTTTTGTTTCTTCGAGCAGCCTCGAACTTTTCCCACAACACCGTAAAAGTTGCAAAAACGTTAAATGCGTCACACATTTCAATGTTAAAGTGGTCGGCTTTTCCCCTGAAACATGCCACGGGTAACACCATGAGTGAATTTATTGCCGAAAACCGCGGCGCGGATGCCATCACCCGACCGAACTGGTCAGCCGTTTTCTCGGTGGCGTTTTGTGTCGCCTGTCTGATTATCGTTGAGTTTTTGCCCGTCAGTTTGTTGACGCCAATGGCCCAGGATTTAGGCATTTCGGAAGGGGTTGCCGGGCAATCGGTGACCGTGACCGCCTTTGTGGCAATGTTTGCCAGTTTGTTTATTACCCAGACAATTCAGGCCACTGACCGCCGCTACGTTGTTATTTTATTTGCCGTTTTGCTGACGCTCTCCTGTTTGCTGGTTTCCTTTGCTAACTCATTCAGTTTGCTTTTAATTGGTCGTGCCTGTCTGGGGCTGGCGCTGGGCGGGTTCTGGGCGATGTCGGCGTCGCTGACCATGCGTCTGGTACCGCCGCGTACGGTGCCGAAGGCGCTGTCGGTGATCTTCGGCGCGGTTTCTATTGCGCTGGTGATTGCCGCACCGTTGGGCAGTTTTTTAGGCGAGCTTATCGGTTGGCGCAATGTCTTTAATGCGGCGGCGGTGATGGGCGTGCTGTGTATTTTCTGGATTATCAAATCATTGCCTTCGCTGCCAGGCGAACCCTCGCATCAGAAACAAAATACTTTCCGCTTATTACAACGTCCGGGTGTGATGGCAGGGATGATCGCCATCTTCATGTCTTTCGCCGGGCAGTTTGCTTTCTTCACGTATATTCGCCCGGTGTATATGAACCTGGCGGGATTCGGCGTGGATGGCTTAACTCTGGTGCTGTTGAGTTTTGGTATCGCCAGCTTTATTGGTACGTCGCTTTCGTCGTTCATTCTTAAACGTTCGGTAAAACTGGCCTTAGCAGGCGCGCCGTTAATACTGGCTGTGAGTGCGTTGGTGCTGACGTTGTGGGGAAGCGATAAAATCGTTGCTACCGGCGTGGCGATTATCTGGGGGCTAACTTTTGCATTGGTTCCTGTCGGCTGGTCAACGTGGATCACCCGCTCACTGGCCGATCAGGCAGAAAAAGCCGGGTCTATTCAGGTGGCGGTTATTCAGCTTGCTAATACCTGTGGCGCGGCAATCGGCGGTTATGCGCTGGATAATATTGGTCTGACTTCGCCGTTGATGTTGTCCGGCACATTGATGTTGCTGACGGCGTTATTGGTCACCGCAAAGGTGAAAATGAAGTAACGTATTTACAGGAGGGTTATTTCTCTGGCGGGAAAGCTCTCCTGTTCTGCCCCCTGATAACGCTTGATCAGGTATTGTTCTTATCTTGTTGTTATTTCCATTATTCCGCCTGTATTCATCATTTGCTAATCATGAATCATCATTTTCCCTCATGTTAAAGAAAGGTCATTTAATCTGAACGAATAGCGACAGGGATGACAAATGGCAGGGAAAGCGCATGGGAATGGCGAGCGTCGGGGCGATAACACCATATGTGGATTGGGGGATCGTTTACGTCGTCTGACCGCCGGTATTTGCCTGATTACACAAACTATATTCCCTGTTATGGCCGCTGCCCCTACGCATATTAATCATGCGCATTCGGATACTGCCACGTCCCTGATCCTGCCGAACGTTAAAACTATTCCATACACCCTGGGGGCATTGGAAACGCCACCAACGGTCGCGGCACGCTTTGGTATCACCGTTGATGAATTACGTCGCCTGAATCAGTTTCGTACCTTTGCGCGGGGCTTTGACAATGTGCGTCAGGGCGATGAAATAGATGTGCCCCTCATTAACAGTAATAGCCCTGAAGCGCGCAACCTGAAAGCAATGCAGATGGAGCGCGACGGCAAAGATCCGCAAATGCAGGTCGCGGAAGTGGCGCAGCAAAGCGGAACACTTTTAGCTCGCGATATGGACAGCGAACAGGCGGCGAGTATGGCGCGTGGCTGGGTGGCTTCTTCTGCATCTGCGCAGGCAACGGACTGGCTCAGTCGTTGGGGAACTGCCCGGGTATCTCTTGGTGTGGATGAAGATTTCAGCCTTAAAAGCTCTTCATTCGAATTTCTCCATCCCTGGTACGAAACGCCGGATAACCTGGTCTTCAGCCAGCACACACTTCATCATACGGATGATCGCACTCAAACCAACCACGGTATCGGCTGGCGTTATTTCACCCCGAGCTGGATGTCTGGCGTCAATATGTTTATCGATCATGACCTGACCCGCTATCACACCCGAACCGGGATGGGCGTTGAATACTGGCGCGATTACCTGAAACTGAGCGGCAACGGTTATCTGCGCCTGAGTAACTGGCGTAGTGCACCGGAACTCGACCATGACTATGAAGCACGTCCAGCGAACGGTTGGGATCTTCGCGCCGAAGGCTGGTTACCGGCCTGGCCGCAGCTGGGCGGCAAGCTGGTCTATGAACAATATTATGGCGATGAAGTGGCGCTGTTTGGTAAAGACGAGCGACAAAATGATCCTCACGCGATTACCGCAGGTTTGAGTTACACCCCCGTTCCCCTGATCTCCTTTAGTGCCGAGCAACGGCAGGGTAAACAGGGAGAAAACGACACCCGAATTGGTATGGAGCTGACGTTGCAACCTGGTCATTCACTGCAAAAACAGCTCGATCCGGCTGAAGTTGCAGCACGACGCAGCCTTGTGGGCAGTCGCTATGACCTGGTCGATCGTAATAACAATATTGTCCTCGAATATCGCAAGAAAGAGCTGGTGCGGCTGACGCTGACCGATCCGTTGAAAGGCAAGCCGGGTGAGGTTAAATCACTGGTTTCTTCCTTACAGACCAAATATGCGCTGAAAGGTTATGACATCGAAGCCGCCTCCCTGCAATCAGCGGGAGGAAAAGTAGCAGTTTCCGGCAAGGATATTCAGGTCACTATTCCTCCCTACCGATTCACGGCAATGCCTGAAACCGACAACACTTACCCGATAGCGGTTACAGCGGAAGATTCGAAAGGAAATTTCTCCCGGCGTGAAGAAAGTATGGTGGTCGTGGAAAAACCCACACTAAGCCTCGCCGATTCAACGCTTTCTGTCGATCTGCAAATCCTGCTTGCTGATGGAAAATCAACCTCAACGCTGACCTATACCGCGCGAGATTCCAGCGGCAAGCCAATCCCCGGTATGACGTTAAAAACACAGGCGAAAGGTTTGCAGGATTTCGCCTTAAGCGAATGGAAAGACAACGGTAACGGAACCTATACCCAAATAGTTACCGCCGGGAAGACGTCTGGCGCGTTATCGCTGATGCCGCAATTTAACGGCGACGATATCGCTAAGACGCCAGCGCTGATTGCTATCGTGGCGAATACGGCATCCCGCGCTGACTCCACGATTGAGACAGACCAGGATAATTACGTCGCGGGTAAGCCGATAGTCGTTAAAGTGACCCTGAGAGATGATAACGGCAACGGGGTTACCGGACGAAAAGAACTTCTCAAACAAACCGTTAAAGTAGACAACACGAAGGCTGATGCCGTTAGTGCCTGGACGGAAGAAAGTGAGGGAATTTACAAAGCAAGCTATACGGCCCATCTCATTGGCGACAAATTAACGGCCCAGCTGACGATGCCCGGCTGGCAAACCAAACATTCGGATGCGTTCAGTATTGCGGGTGATAAAGATACCGCCAAAATCGCTGCGATGCAGATCACCGCGAATAACGCAGTTGCCAGACGCGATCACAATACCGTCGCTGTGACGGTCAGGGATGTGCATCAAAATTTACTGCAGGGACAAAATGTTACCTTCACGGTCGTGAATGGTGCGGCGGTTTTTGCCGATCCAAACGGCGGTATTGTGACGACAGATAAAGACGGAATTGCCAGCGTTAACCTTGCCAGTGACCAGGCGGTAAACAGTCTTATCAAGGCCGAGATCAATGGCAGTAGTCAGTCTGTGGAAGTGAGCTTTATCACTGGCGATATCTCGCAGCTGACCTCCACCATCAAGACGGACGATGTGTCATACACTGCGGGTGGCAAGATAAAAGTGTCCGTCACCCTTATGGATGAGCAGAAAAACCTGGTGAAAGGGATGGCTTCGCTGCTGGCGGGTAGCGGTGTGGTCGAGGTGAGCGGTACAGATAAAAATGAAACGGGTAACTGGAGCGAAGAGTCTGACGGCGTTTATACCACCACCCGAACCGCGAAGATTGCTGGCGATCGCCATTACGCCACGCTGAAACTATCGACATGGAGTAGCGCGCAGCAATCCGATGCGTATGCCATCCGCGAAAGCGGAGCTGTGCTGGCTTATTCCTCCATCGTTACCGACAAAACGACCTACACCGCGGGCGGTGCGATAAAAGTTACGGTGACACTCAAGGATAGCTATGAAAACCTGGTCGGGGGGCAACGAGACGCTATCAACCTGGCTATCCAGCTGCCAAATACAAAAGCGGAAAGCATCGCCTGGAATGAAGATCAAAAAGGAATTTATACCGCAACGTATACCGCCTTACTCCCTGGCACCGGTTTAAAAGCACAGCTACAGATGTCCGGCTGGGCGAACGCTCTGACTTCAAATGATTACAGTATTAGTGGCGATGCCGCCAGCGCACAAATTGTCGCCATGCAAGTGACAACGGGTAACCCGGATGTGCTGGCGAATGGCAGCGATCGACATACGGTGAATGTCCGGGTGGAAGATCAGTTTGGCAATGTGCTGCCGGAGCAGACCGTCACCTTTACGGTGACGAAGGGGGCGGCTGTATTTGCCAATGCAGGGCAGAGCGCAGATATCAGGACGGATGCGCATGGTATGGCAGAGGTTGATCTGAGCAGTACCGTAGCGGATGCCAGCACTGTTGAGGCTAAGGTCAATCAAAGCAGCGATAGTAAAACGGTGAACTTTGTTGCTGATGTCAGCACGGCGCAGATCGCTGATCTGGTGGTCATTAAGGATGGCTCAGTGGCAGACGGTTCGACGGCGAACACGCTGCGGGTGAGGGTGACGGATGCGTTCGGTAATGCGCTGGACGGGCAGACGGTCAGCGTGTTGGCGGACAACAGCGCAACGGTCGCTCCGACGGTTATCACCGAGCCGGACGGGACGGTGGAGATCTCTGTTACCAGCCAGACGGCGGGAGTCAGTGCGGTCACCGCCAGTATCAACAACAGCAGCCTGAGCCGGAACGTGACGTTTGTTGCCGATGTCAGGACGGCGAAGATCGCTGATCTGGTGGTGATGCAGGACGGCTCAGTGGCAGATGGCACGACGGCGAACACGCTGCGGGCGAGGGTGACCGATGCGTTCGGCAATGCGCTTGCCGGGCAGACGGTCAGCGTGACTGCAGGCAACAGCGCAACGGTCGCTTCGACGGTGACCACAAAGCCGGACGGGACGGTGGCGATCTCTGTTACCAGTCAGACGGCGGGGAGCAGTACAGTCACCGCAACCATCAACAGCAGCAGTCAGAGCCGGAACGTGACGTTTGTCGCGGATGTCAGGACGGCGAAGATCGCGGATCTGGTGGTCATTAAGGACGGCTCAGTGGCAGACGGTGCGACGGCGAATACGTTGCGGGCGAGGGTGACCGATGCGTTCGGGAATGCACTTGCCGGGCAGACGGTCAGCGTGTTGGCGGACAACAGCGCAACAGTTGCTCCGACGGTCATCACAGGGCCGGACGGCACGGTGGAGATTTCTGTCATCAGCCAGACAGCCGGAATCAGTGCGGTCACTGCCAGCATCAACAGCAGCAGTCAGAGCCGGGACGTGACATTTATCGCCGATGTCAGGACGGCGCAGATCGCGGAGCTGGTGGTTATTAAGGATGGTTCAGAGGCAGACGGTGCGACGGCGAACACGCTGCAGGTGAAGGTCACCGATGCTAACGGCAATGCGCTTGCCGGGCAGACGGTCAGCGTGTTGGCGGACAACGGCGCAACGACTGCCCCGACGGTTATCACCGAGCCGGACGGTAAGGTGGAGATCTCTGTTACCAGTCAGACGGCGGGAGTCAGTGCAGTCACTGCCAGCATCAACAACAGCACCCTGAGCCAGAACGTGATGTTTATCGCCGATATCAGGACGGCGCAGATCGCGGAGCTGGTGGTTATTAAGGATGGTTCAGAGGCGGACGGTGCGACGGCGAACACGCTGCGGGCGAGGGTGACGGATGCGTTCGGGAATGCGCTTGCCGGGCAGACGGTCAGCGTGTTGGCGGACAACGGCGCAACGGTCACTCCGACGGTCATCACAGGGCCGGACGGCACGGTGGAGATCTCTGTCACCAGTCAGACAGCCGGAATCAGTGCGGTCACTGCCAGCATCAACAGCAGCAGTCAGAGCCGGGACGTGACATTTATCGCCGATGTCAGGACGGCGCAGATCGCGGATCTGGTGGTCATTAAGGATGGTTCAGAGGCGGACGGTTCGACGGCGAACACGCTGCGGGCGAGGGTAACCGATGCGTTCGGTAATGCGCTTGCCGGGCAGACGGTGAGCGTGTTGGCGGATAACGGCGCAACGGTCGCTCCGACGGTCATCACAGGGCCGGACGGTACGGTGGAGATCAGTCTCACCAGCCAGACGGCGGGCACCAGTGTGGTCACTGTCAGCATCAACAACAGTAGCCTGAGCCAGAGCGTGACATTTATTGCCGATGTCAGGACGGCGAAGATCGCGGATCTGGTGGTCATTAAGGACGGCTCAGTGGCAGATGGCGCGACGGCGAACACGCTGCGGGTGAGGGTCACCGATGCGTTCGGTAATACGCTTGCCGGGCAGACGGTCAGCGTGACGGCAGGCAACAGTGCAATGGTCGCTTCGACTGTCATCACAGGGCCGGACGGCACGGTGGAGATCTCAGTCACCAGCCAGACCGCCGGAACCAGTACAGTCACCGCCAGCATCAACAACAGCAGCCAGAGCCGAAACGTGACGTTTACTGCCGATGTCAGGACGGCGCAGATCGCGGAGCTGGAAGTGACGCAGGATAACGCAGTAGCAGACGGCGCAATGGCGAATATGCTGCGGGCGAGGGTGACCGATGCGTTCGGTAATACGCTTGCCGGGCAGACGGTCAGCGTGACGGCAGGCAACGGCGCAACGGTCACTCCGACGGTGACCACGCAGCCGGACGGCACGGTGGAGATCTCTGTCACCAGTCAGACAGCCGGAATCAGTGCGGTCACTGCCAGCATCAACAGCAGCAGTCAGAGCCAGAGCGTGACGTTTGTCGCCGATATCAGGACGGCGCAGATCGCGGATCTGGTGGTCATTAAGGATGGTTCAGAGGCGGACGGTTCGACGGCGAACACGCTGCGGGTGAGGGTGACGGATGCGTTCGGTAATGCGCTGGACGGGCAGACGGTCAGCGTGTTGGCAGGCAACGGCGCAACGGTGTCTCCGACGGTCATCACAGGCCCGGACGGCACGGTGGAGATCTCTGTCACCAGCCAGACGGCGGGGATCAGTGCAGTCACTGCAACCATCAACAGCAGCAGCCAGAGCCGGAACGTGACGTTTATCGCCGATGTCAGGACGGCGCAGATCACGGTGCTGGAAGTGACGCAGGATAACGCAGTAGCAGACGGCGCAATGGCGAATACGTTGCGGGTGAGGGTGACCGATGCGTTCGGCAATGCGCTTGCCGGGCAGACGGTCAGCGTGTTGACGGACAACGGCGCAACGACTGCCCCGACGGTGATCACAGAGCCGGACGGCACGGTGGAAATCAGTGTCACCAGCCAGACGGCGGGGATCAGTACTGTCACTGCCAGCATCAACAACAGCAGCCTGAGCCAGAGCGTGATGTTTATCGCCGATATCAGGACGGCGCAGATCGCGGATCTGGTGGTCATTAAGGACGGCTCAGAGGCGGACGGGGCGACGGCGAACACGCTGCGGGCGAGGGTGACCGATGCGTTCGGTAATACGCTTGCCGGACAGACGGTCAGCGTGTTGGCGGACAACGGTGCAACAGTTGCCCCGACGGTGATCACAGAGCCGGACGGCACGGTGGCGATCTCTGTCACCAGCCAGACTGCCGGAATCAGTGCGGTCACCGCCAGCATCAACAGCAGCAACGCGAGCAGGAACGTGATGTTTATCGCCGATATCAGGACGGCGCAGATCGCGGATCTGGGGGTTATTAAGGACGGCTCAGTGGCAGACGGTTCGACGGCGAACACGCTGCGGGCGAGGGTCACCGATGCGTTCGGGAATGCGCTTGCCGGGCAGACGGTCAGCGTGTTGGCGGACAACAGCGCAACGGTTGCCCCGACGGTGATTACAGAGCCGGACGGTATGGTGGAGATCCCTGTCACCAGCCAGACGGCAGGAATCAGTGTGGTCACCGCCAGCATCAACAGCAGCAGTCAAAGCCGGGATGTGACGTTTATCGCCGATATCAGGACGGCGCAGATCGCGGACCTGGTGGTCATTAAGGACGGCTCAGTGGCTGACGGCGCAATGGCGAATATGCTGCGGGCAAGGGTGACCGATGCGTTCGGTAATGCGCTGAATGGACAGACGGTCAGCGTGACGGCAGGCAACGGCGCAACGGTCACTCCGACGGTCACCACGCAGCCGGACGGCACGGTGGAGATCCCTGTCACCAGCCAGACGGCAGGCACCACTGCGGTCACTGCCAACATTAACAGCAGCAGCCAGAGCCGGAACGTCACGTTTATTGCGGATGTCAGGACGGCGAAGATCGCTGATCTGGTAGTCACCCGGGATAACTCAGTGGCAGACGGTGCAATGGCGAATACGCTGCAAGTGAAGGTCACCGATGCATTCGGGAATGCGCTGAATGGGCAGACGGTCAGCGTATCGACAGACAACAGCGCAATGGTCACTCCGACGGTGACCACGCAGCCGGATGGCACGGTGGAGATCAGTGTCACCAGTCAGACGGCGGGGATCAGTACAGTCACTGCCAGCATCAACAGCAGCAGCCAGAGCCGGGATGTGACGTTTATCGCCGATGTCAGAACGGCGCAGATCGCGAGTCTGGAGGTGACGCAGGATAACGCCGTGGCTGACGGCGCAATGGCGGATATGCTGCGGGCGAGGGTCACCGATGCGTTCGGTAATGCGCTTGCCGGGCAGACGGTCAGCGTGATGGCGGACAACGGTGCAGCGGTCGCTTCGACGATGACCACAAAGCCGGACGGCACGGTGGAGATCAGTGTCACCAGCCAGACGGCAGGAATCAGTGTGGTCACCGCCAGCATCAACAGCAGCAGTCAAAGCCGGGATGTGACGTTTATCGCCGATATCAGGACGGCGCAGATCGCGGACCTGGTGGTCATTAAGGACGGCTCAGTGGCTGACGGCGCAATGGCGAATATGCTGCGGGCGAGGGTCACCGATGCGTTCGGTAATGCACTTGCCGGGCAGACGGTCAGCGTGTTCGCAGGCAACGGTGCCACGACTGCTCCGACGGTTATCACCGAGCCGGACGGCACGGTGGAGATCTCTGTCACCAGCCAGACGGCAGGCACCAGTGCGGTCACTGCCAGCATTAACAGCAGCAGCCAGAGCCGGGATGTGACGTTTATCGCCGATGTAAGAACGGCGAAGATCGCTGATCTGGTGGTCATTAAGGACGGCTCAGTGGCTGACGGCGCAATGGCGAACATGCTGCAGGTAAAGGTTACCGATGCTAACGGCAATGTGCTTGCCGGGCAGACGGTCAGCATGATGGCAGGCAACGGTGCAACGGTTGCCCCGACGGTGATTACAGAGCCGGACGGTACGGTGGAGATCCCTGTCACCAGCCAGACGGCGGGAGCCAGTGCGGTCACCGCCAGTATCAACAGCAGCAACGCGAGCCGGAACGTGACGTTTGTTGCCGATGTCAGGACGGCGAAGATCGCGGATCTGGTGGTCATTAAGGACGGCTCAGTGGCAGACGGCGCAATGGCGAACACGCTGCAGGTGAAGGTCACCGATGCGTTCGGCAATGCGCTTGGCGGACAGACGGTCAGCGTGACGGCAGGCAACAGCGCAACGGTCACTCCGACGGTCACCACGCAGTCGGACGGTACGGTGGAGTTCAGTGTCACCAGTCAGACGGCGGGAGTTAGCGCAGTCACAGCAACCATCAACAATCATAGCCTGAGCCAGAACGTCACCTTTGTACCGGGTGACGCATCGCAGCTCACTTCAACCGTTGAAACAAATAAGTCTAACTACACGGTTGGAGAGACCATCACCATCACGGTAACGCTCCGGGATGCGTTCGATAATCTGGTAACCGGTGCAGCTTCACAGTTAGCCGCTAATAGTGTGCTGACGGTGGATGGCACCGACCCGTCAGAAACGGGAAGCTGGGTTGAATCAGGTGGCGTGTATACCACAACCCGAATGGCGACGATTGCCGGTACCGATCAGCACGCTAACCTGCAACTGCAGACCTGGAGTGATGGTGTAACGTCAGATCGCTATGACATACAGTCCGGTTCTCCGGCGCAAGCCACATCAACTATCGCCACGGATAAAAACGCATACACCGCTGGCGAGACGATAACCGTCGCCGTGACGCTGAAAGATGCGCACGGTAACCTGGTTGAAGGGGGCGAGTCCTTACTGTCTGGTGATAACGTAACAGTGGAAGGAGCCGTACGTTCAGGAGAGTGGTCTGAAACTGCCGGTGTTTATACTGCTACATGGTCGGCGCAAATGGCGGGAGACTCTCACCACGCGACGCTGACGTTGCCCGAGTGGGGCAGCAGTAAACAATCAGAGAGTTATTCCATCCACAGTGGTGCTCCGGTGCAGGCAAATTCTGCTATCAGGACAGATAAATCGGCATATATCGCCGGGGAGCCATTAACTGTCACAATAACGTTGCGGGATGAGTTTGGTAACCCTGCTTTAGGGCTGACATCAGAAGTCATCGAGTCTTATATCGATAATTTCGCGGTAGGTGGTGCAACTCCCGATTCTATGCAGTGGGTCGAGCAGAATAATGGTGAATATACCATTGTCTGGACAGCATGGGTTGCCGAGGAAAATCTGGTTGCCAGTCTGAAATTAAAAACATGGGCAACGGAGATTAAGTCCTCATTATACGGAATACAACCAGGTGCGGCGGCACAAACTCAATCCACGATTGTCACGGACAAAACGAAATATATCGCTGGGGATAGCATAACGGTGACCGTTGTTCTTAAAGATGCCCAGGGTAACTTTATTACTGATGGTGTCGCGCAGCTTAATGAGGAAAACGTACAAGTCAGGAACGCTGATTCTATTCAAGGCAATAATTGGGTTTACAACGGCAATGGGCAATATCAAAGACAGTATATGGCGCATTTTGCGGAAGCGAACTTGAATGCGCAACTGAAGATGGCTGGTTGGAGCGATGCCAATTATTCAAAAAACTACACTATTAACAGAGGTGAAGTAAGTATGCTTCGTTCACAGCTTCGTATACGCGAAGTTTTAGTGGTAGCTGGGGCGGATATACCTGTTAGTGTTTTATTATCTGATGAATTTGGTAATCCTGTGAATGACGGTCTGGATTTGCTGACAGATGATGCAGTGTACTTACAAAATGTGGAAAAGAAACATTGGTCCAGTTGGACATTTGTAGGTGATGGCAGATATGAGCGTACCTATATGGCTTACAAAGAAGGAGAAAACTTAAACTCTTATCTACATATTAATGGTTGGTATGTAGGCGGGCAACCGTCTTATACCATCCTTCCTTTTGTGGAAGTCGAGTCGCTTAGTGTCAATGGTGCAAAATTCAGGGCGGCAGATGGTTTTCCCAAAACAGGGTTTGATGGTGCTAAATTTACACTGATATTAACCCACAATATGAAAAACACAGATTATAATTGGACCAGTGGCATACAGGGTATTCAGGTCGATAGTAATGGTATGGTGACTTTAGAATTCATTATCAATAAAGAGGTTACTATTACAGGAACGCCGAAAAGCAATAAAGGGAATAAAGTTACATATAAATTCTCACTGCAGAAATGGTTTATACCTCAAGGGATAATTCAGGAATCATGGAGTGAGATGAATTCATATTGTATTGGTAATGGTTATATACTACCGTCTAGTACGGATTTAGTTGGGAGTTCAACTAGCGGTGCTGTCCCGCGAAAAGTAGGTTCGTTATGGGGTGAATATGGTAATCTGACTTCGTATGACGGAATATTTCGCGCTGAACATTATTGGCTCGACAGCGGTATGATATTTTATCCAGGAGATGGTCATCTCTCGATTGCGCCACGTTCATCCCCACTGTGTATGAAAACGTTCTGATATTATTTATGTTATTGCCCTGCATCAGCAGGGCAATTTATCTTCGCTCTTACGCAGAACTCCGCATCACACCAATAGTATTAAATTCATTTTTCACACTGAGCAAACGGGGGTCATGAAGCAACACATTTGACCATAAATCACTCTCTTTAATTAATTGTTGCCAGCGCTTTTCATATTCTTTTTTACCATAAACAGTGTAAATTAACGGCAAAATCACACCATTGATTTTGTTAGTGTTAATATTTGCCAGTAACTTCATAATGTCATTTTTTATAGATGCGCCATAGATCAGAAACTTCGTATAAAGCGAGTTAACGCAGGTGTAATCAAGACCATGTTCAGGTTCAAGTTTAAGCAATAAACTTTTGGCTTTGTCATTATGTCCTTTCAGTGCCATGAACATAGCCAGAATAGATATAATAATTGGATTGTTACAGGTGTTTTGACTGTTAAGATTTAATGCAAAAGATATCGCGTTATCGAGGGGGGATGTGTAATAAAGTATAATTAATTTAAGAATGCTTATGCCCATTTTATTGGGTTCAAGAGCAATGCTTTTTTCTATTAGATTAAATGCTCTTGCAAGGTCACCATTCAAAAAACATAGCAGAGACTGATAATAATAAACGTCTGGCGAATTAGGTTTGAGTAAATGTGCTTGTTTAAATAGCACATTAGACACTGAATGTTCATCTTTTAGCCCACTGATTAAACCCAGTAAACCCAATGCCTGAGAATTTGAAGGGTTAATTTCCAGAGCCTTTTCAATAGAGGTTACTGCCGTAGTTATTGCTTGTTTTTGTTCACTGAGTCCAAGGAGTGCTAATGATATATGGCATTCCGCCAGGCAACAGTAGGGCAAGGTATTTTGCGGTTGCGTACTCACACAATCTCTAAATATTACTAATGCTCGTTTCAAACTTTCTGGTGTATAACGGTACATTTCCATCCTGCCATTCATATACATAACAGCAGAATCCAGAGATGGCATTTGTTGTGTATTAATGGATTTAAAATTAATGTTGGGTATTTTTTCAATAAGAATATTAATTACTTGTGATAATAGCACGGAAAGGGGATTGTCGGGGTTGAAATCAATACTTTGATGATCAATCAATTTATGCGTTCTGGCATGGATTAATTCAATAAATAAACGCCAGTTTTTACCATAGTGAACGACCTGACCCATAATATAATATTCTGGACCTGTTTTATTGATAAACTGATGGATGGTGGAGAAATCACAGGCTTCATTCGTTACCGAAGCGGGTAAAATATCTAAACCACAAAAAGCATATTTTGAAAGGCCCTGGACCAGTTCGTAATGGAGTTTTAGAACATTGATCGAACCTTCAGTACGAAAGGGAAAAACGGCAAGAGTGGTGGTCGACTTTACCGGTTCATTATCGGTTACAATCACAATGGGGACAGTAAAACGGTATCCACGACCATAGACCGTTTCGATATACTTACACTGTTTATTCTCATGCAAAAGTTTACGTAATGCATAAATACACCGTGTTAAAGATTCATCGCTGGCAACACTCGCGCTCCAGACCTTATCGATAATCTCTTCTTTACTAACAATTTCACCGTCAGCATTAAGTAATAGAATGATAACGCCAAGTTCTTTCGGGGGAATATGATATTCTTTGTTTTTGAATAATAATATTCCATT
This sequence comes from Escherichia sp. WS1152, assembly GCF_046487665.1. Classification (NCBI taxonomy): domain Bacteria; kingdom Pseudomonadati; phylum Pseudomonadota; class Gammaproteobacteria; order Enterobacterales; family Enterobacteriaceae; genus Escherichia; species Escherichia sp. WS1152. The sequence continues at coordinate 120,897 of NZ_JBJQJA010000009.1, forward strand.
GTTTTTTAATACAAAGTCGCCAAATATATATTGTTGTGTGTTATTTTTTCCATGTTGCAGTTGCATAGAACGCTCCTTCCATTTTCTCTATTCATAGTATTAATTTGATCTGTCTAAAATAAAGTATTGGCAGAATTGCTCTATCAAAAAACGCTCATTTTGTAAGATTGTGATGAAAAAATGAATGAAAGGTGATGCTTAATAATATGAAACGCTGGTCCCATTTTACGGGACCAGATAGTGGACGATAATTGTAGGTGTTACTTAATCAGAAACGTAAATAATCTTTCGCTGAATCAAACAACGCAGTAATGGTTGAAGATAATAATTTTATAATTGTATCGTAGGTGGAGTTGGCTGTACTGTATTTAGTCGTTATAACCTGCACGTCGGTTTTCATGTTTTCTGCCTGGCCATTATAACCCGCCAACCATGCCTGGTATTCAGCCGTGCTTATTTCGTAGCCGGTGAATTCTTTAGATATATTTTTTTCCTTCCCTTTATCATCCCTGTGAACCATTGAGTCTGAAGACTGGCTCATACTGTCAATAATCTGAGGGTTGGGAATAATAATATACAGACCGCTACCTTGCGGTTCAACTTCGACTATAGGAGAAGGTGTGCGGTGTTTTGGGTCGGGTGGAATAACCGGAAGTCCTAAAGCGGCGCACCATTTTTCTGCTTCTTCCAGTGGAACACCAATTTTGTCAGCAGGTGCCGGAGGGTATAAAACATAGTCTGGATTGTAATGATAATGAAAATCACCATTAGGATATTTATCGATATAATAAAAATGCATCAAGGCTTTTTGGAATGCATTGACATCAAAAACTATCGCATCGCCTTTTTTATTAGAGTGAGTCCATTTTCCCATATTGCTTTGGATATGTTCACTGAAGTCCTGCCAGTATGCGCTCATTATCTCAACGCTATTTGCATAGATTTCGAGGTAGTCACTACCGAGCACACTCATCAAATCAGCAATATCACTACATATATATTTATCACTTTTAAATTCGCTTGAACTACTGGCCGTTAAAGTACTGCTGGTTGCTGAACTTCTCATTTCAGGCGCAAAACTATCTAAAGAAGCGATAACGTGAGTTAAGGTTCCTTTGGTCGTTGCCATTGCACCTGGCCCGGTTGTGTTGTGAGCAACGTTAGCCAGGGTTTTTCTCACAGAGTTATGCAGGGTCAATATTTTAGCGGGATCCTTTAATTTTCCGTCAATAGTATTAACATTTTCTGTAAGCTGCAGAACGTTTTTTATCAGCAAATAACTTTCGTGTAAGAGCGCAGATCCTTTCTCTGACAGGTTCTCAGTTGGGAAATTTCTGAGCATGTTTTTAACGAAGTTAAGTTGTATGTCGTGCTGGCATTTCCATTCTTCATTTCGCGGGCTACGTTCACTGACCAAAGTTGATAGTTTCTCAACATCTTTCTTGAGCATAGCGCCAATATTATTATCCTTACTGGCGCTGTTATGCAAATTTCCCTCGCTTTTGCTGTTTACCAGTTGATGAGGCTCCTCACTTTGCGAGGATGCCTCTTTGAGAGGAATGTTTGCATTCTGCTGACGTAGAATATCTATATTTAAATTATTATCTTTATTAATCATGAGTCATTCCTCCTTAAATATAATTAACTATTATTGCAATAATTTATGAGCGAATGCCTTGAACGATAGCGCTATCAGTATCAATAATTGTTTGTATTATTTGCTGTAATAAATTGAGTGCCTGATCTCTTCCTTGAACATCACGATTAATTTGATCCAGATAGCTACTCATAACTGAATGCATAACATTTTTAGCTTGCTCAACAATGTCTTTTTCTGCATGAGTAGTGCTTTCTAGAAATCTAGATGTTGCTCGAATTGATTCATTGCTAAGCTGTGAAAGTACATCTGCTTTACCTATAGTAAAATATTTATTATACCTATTGTTATGTTTTGTACTAATTTTCTCGTTTGTATCTCTAATCTTTTCTAGAGTAGTTTCTTTTTCTTTATCATAAGATTTCAGCGCCTCTTCTTTTTGTTCTTCATTAAGACTCGTATCTTTCGTTGTATTTTTTATTTTTTCATCTATTTGTTTGAGAGAAGCTTGTTGCTCTCGAACTTCCCTTTTTGATGCGCGCTGTACATCATCATCAGTTCTATTGATAGTATGCTCTTGGTCAGGTGTAAGGGTTACCATCTTTTCGGGATGGCTTCTGTAATTTGCTACGGCAGATGCTGTGGCCCCGACTGCGCCAACTCCTGACCCGATAATAACACCTACCGAACTTGCTGCTGTGGCGCGTTCGGTTTCTTTTCTCTGATACTGGACAAGTTGTTCAAAAACATTACTCATAATAGCCTCAGACATAGCAGAGGCTTTATACATTGATGTGAATACCCTTAAAAATTCCTCCATTACAACCTGTTGTCGCATGGTCAAATTATCTAGCATATCAAGGATATTAAATTTAGATATTTTAATGGTGGTCTGTTCTGTAGAACAGCTTGATTGACTGGATGTAATTGTAGCTTTGTCAACGTCGCTCTTCGAATTATCTAGTGTATTCCTTGAGTAATTAAGATTATCCAATAGTTTTACTCTTAGTTCCGGACAGACTTCTCTGTCTGTATTTTTTAATATTATAAACTGAGAGATTATGTCGTGCTTAATATCTTTAAGGTTATAGTATTGCACAATTTTATTATCATTTGATATGTTGCTTTCTTTGCTATAATCTCTATCAAAGATTTTTTTATCGAGATTGTTAATATTAAGTGTGCTGGTCGCATTTTTAATTTCATAGGTGGCCATGTTAAAATCCTCTTATACGATAGAATGGGAAGCAAATTTTAAGGCTTCAGTTCGGTGTTGTAATACTCGTACCATCTGGCTTACCTCTTGTTCGACGGTTTTATCCACCCTTTGCAATACTGAAAGCATTTGTTCACGCGTTTTTGAAAGATTACTCATGTCCTGTTGTAAAATTGCCATGTCGGCAGAGTTTTCAGCAACACAGTAATTCATTATCGATGTTGCTGTTTCACAGATAAGTAAGCCTATTTTCTCCAGGCCATTGCTTATCTTGGCAATCAACTTCAAAACTACGACTGATGTTTGTATCATACTGCATACGCTGTCTAATACCTTTATAATATTTTTTGAAACGGAATTAATAATAGATTCAATGGTTGATTTTATAGTGCTTGTTATTTCTTTGGTGACTTCTTCTGCGGCTGTTTTTGATAATGCAGAAACAACGGCCCCTATTGCTACAGAACATATTACAGCTGCACCAATCATTACTGTCGCCATGACAATAGAAGCGGCTGCACTTGCGTAAATACTTTTAACCAGTTCAATCGTATCTTGATCGACACCAATAACGTCCAGAAGCGCGGTGATTGCGAGCAGAGTGGGATCAACTGTTTTAATAGCAGCCGAAAGACCTTCTACAACTTTCCCTAAAATCCAGCCGGTAGCCGTGGTGCCCAGAGCGATTTGACAAGTGATATCTACACCTAATACTACTGCGCCCGCTATTCCACCAATAAGCGCCAGTGCACCCGCAATACTTGAACCACCACTAGGAACTGCAGCAAGAAGACCAACAACAATTAAGATTGCGCTCATGGCAATGGTAGCTACAGTTACACACTCATTAACGATTTTTAAAACTTTAGTCGTGGTGGTATATTTACGTGCTGTTTCATTGAGTTTATTTTCCCTGACATGGTTAATCTCTTTCATTACCTCAGATTGATTTTTAATAGAGTCGCAATTGGTATCACCAATAACTTCCATTACTGAGGTAATCAAAAGGATAAATGTGGCTGTCGCATTTCTGTTTTTCTGGTTTTCCTGGGTCAGGCAAATATTAGTGGTAAAGTTATTAATCTGTTCTTGCTGTTGAATTTCGTCAAATATTTCCATACTTTGGCCGATCGCAGCATCAGCATCCATAATGGCTGTATTTAACGATTTCTCAGCTAACGATTTTTTTTGTAATGACAGCGTGAGTGTTTTTTCAGCCGCATTTTTTTGCGTTAGTACTTTATTATATTGCGGATCGCCAGGTTGCAGTTGCGACAGCTCTTGATTCAATGTATTGACTTTTTTCTCCAGCGATTGCACCTTTTTATCGACCGCATTGTAATTATTGTTGGCCTGATGCATGATATCGTCAGCTTTTTGCGCAGAATCTAATGACGAGGCGTAGGCGTCGCTTAATTCACGAAACTTATTATGAGCCATTTCGTGTCGAAGCAGGGTGCTGTCAAGGTTATTATGCAATCGTGTTGTAATATCCTGATCGGCAATGCCTGTTAAATTACCCAAAATCATTGTCAGGCGGGCATCATTCGTCTTTGCTGTAGTGGCGTTGTCTGAATCTGAAACCTGTATTGCAGGCGGAGCAAGCATCGGTTTGTTTTCAAGACGAGCGCGAATATCGTTATCAAGGGATTTCGGGTTTTTATTAAGCCGCATGGGATCAACTTGCGTTTTGCTGCTGTCCTGCAGTCTTTTTTCCGCATCGCTATACTGTGTACGCAATGTTTCGCTGATTTGTTCAAACGTGATCGTTTGTCCCGTGATCGGTGCCGACATAATTCACCTCCTTTTTAAGCTATCATCGGGTGTAATTAATTCTTTTTTATTTAACTCATGGCAGATGTTTATTCCCATCTAAAATGGCATCAACGGGAAAGTAAGTAATGTGTTTATTGTTATTCTTCTCATTTATTTCATCGCCATGGTTATTTTTTGAATCAGCCGTGGCTTCCTCATGATATTTCCTGGTTAACTCTTCAGGCGTAAAAGAAGATTTTTTTTCGTTTATGTTCATTTTGCCGACTCACTCTGTTTGAACTTCCTCTTCGGTATTGGCTGTCAAAAGTTCAAGATAAGCAGTAGCCATCTCTTTAATTTTTTCATTTTGACTATAGGTTACGACAGTATTAAATAATTCAGTGGCCATTTTAATGTTTTTTAAGCCCATCTGGCATTGGCCCATATAATAAACCAAAGAGAAATCGTTATCGGGAGATAGCATCAAACAGATATGATACATGTCGAATGCCTTTTGATAATCTTTCTTCAACTGACAAACGGCGGCATATCCTTTTAAATAGTTATAATTTTGGAAATCATAAATACAGAGAAATTTAAAAAAGAGCTCAGCTTCGTCAAGTCTTCCTTTTTCATAAAAGTTATAAGCGTAAGCATAAACGCCTTCAAGGGTATCCGGAGTAATACCATGCAGCTCTGCAAGTGTTGCTCCCATACCTAGTGCACGTTCGAACTTACTGGCAATTTCTTTATTTTCTTCTAAATCCAGATTTGCGCTTTCCATCTCTACTCTCTCCTTTCGAACATTCTTTGTTCAGACTTCACCATTTTTTAGAGGGTGGTGATATCAAAATTCGCTCATTTTTATGCCCATCCGTTGGGCTTCCTTTTCTGCATTAAAAACAAGTATTGTTTCAATGAGATAAGATTTTCTATGTGATGAAATGAAAATAATGTAGAGGGAAATTTATCCACAATCCTGATGAACTGGTTCAATTTTGATTGGAATTTGAAAAAGCAGGTGATTTACTGATATGCGAGCTTAAGTCAGCGGCTGCTGGCCTGAGCGCGGAGGTGTGCGAAATTCACATATCCGGGCATTCCACCTTACCCAGCGCTTCCCAGTAGTTATTCTGATTATTACGCTCCATCGCCACAATAGCTTCACGGATATGTTGTTTGTTACTCTCATCAGACAACATTAATTTTTCCCACGCTTCGTCTGATAATGACGCCTGTGGCGTGCAAATTTTACGTAAATCTTGCAATACCGTGGTTTTCTCTTTTGCCGACTGTAGCGAACTGAATGGCGACTCGGCCTGAGAAATGGCTGGAAAAGTCAGGAATACGGTAATCATGAGTAGCATCGTTAGCTTCATAGCGGCAACCTTCTGCAAATGTGCATCGAATGAAGCATAAGTGTAGTTTGCTTTTGCCGCTCTCATCATGCTGTACGAAAGGTGTTTGCGTGGTCAGTAAGAAGTGCCAGTTTTTTATACCTTTTTCTTCTATTCGATAGCTTTTCGTTTTTTAAACCGTAGTGATCTTGCCATTATAGTCAGTTAATGATTAAAAAAAGGATAAAAAATGAAACTGACAACACATCATCTACGGGCGGGGGCCGCATTATTGCTGGCAGGAATTCTGCTGGCAGGTTGCGACCAGAGCAGCAGCGATGCAAAACACATTAAAGTTGGCGTTATAAATGGCGCAGAACAAGATGTCGCGGAAGTCGCTAAAAAGGTGGCAAAAGAGAAATATGGCCTCGATGTTGAACTGGTAGGTTTTAGCGGTTCGTTGCTACCGAACGATGCGACAAATCATGGCGAGCTTGATGCGAACGTCTTCCAGCATCGACCCTTTCTTGAACAAGATAATCAGGCGCATGGTTATAAACTGGTAGCGGTGGGAAATACGTTTGTCTTCCCCATGGCGGGTTATTCCAAAAAAATAAAAACCGTGGCGCAAATAAAAGAAGGCGCGACAGTGGCGATCCCCAACGATCCGACCAACCTTGGTCGCGCGCTTTTACTGTTACAAAAAGAGAAGCTAATTATTCTGAAAGAGGGAAAAGGGTTACTACCTACCGCGCTGGATATAACCGAGAATCCTCGTCATTTGCAGATTATGGAACTCGAGGGGGCGCAGCTCCCGCGCGTACTGGATGATCCCAAAGTTGATGTGGCGATTATCAGCACCACTTACATTCAGCAGACCGGGCTTTCTCCGGTGCACGACAGCGTATTTATTGAAGATAAAAATTCGCCGTATGTGAATATTTTGGTGGCACGGGAAGATAATAAGAATGCAGAAAACGTGAAGGAATTTCTGCAATCTTATCAATCACCCGAAGTCGCAAAAGCGGCAGAAACCATCTTTAACGGTGGCGCGGTGCCTGGCTGGTAATTCTCACTCATGCCGCGCTGGACGATTTATTTTTCTGGCGCGGCGACGGGAATCCATTGAAATCAAAATTACCGATGACAGAATCAGCAGCGTTCCCAGCCAGTCCGGCAATGTGAACGTGATCCCCAGCAACAGCAAAGAGAGCAGCGCGCTACTTAATGGTTCTGCACAGCTTAAAATGCTGGCTTTTGGACCGCCAATTAATTGTGCTCCTTTCAGGTACAGGCTAAATGTCAGAGATGTACCAATGACCACCAAATAAAAAAACGCCAGAATCAAACTGCCGTTAACGACAAAGTTTGTTCCTTGTCTGGCATAAAAAGGCAACAGAATCAGACCGCCAATCAGCATACTCCAGCCGACGACTGGTAACGTGCCATAGCGGGCAATCAGCGTTGAGGGATAGGTGGTATAGAATGCAGCAGCAAATGCCGAGGCAATGCCCCAGAATAACGCGGCAGGAGAGATCGATAATGACGTCGGATTACCGTGTGTCACCAATAAAAAAGTCCCGACCAGCGATGTCAAAATAGCGCAAAAAACCAGAATGCCCGGGCGCGATTTACGTACCAGTGAGAACCAGGCGACGATAATCGTCGGTGAGAGGAATTGCAGCACCGTTGCCGTGGCAGCATTCGATTTTTCAATGGTCAGTAAAAAGGTGAGCTGTACGGTTAGCGCGCCAACCACGGAAAAAATGAGCAGACTAATGGCATCTTTGTGATTGTTAATAATAGAAAAGATTTTATCGCCATGAACAAATGACAGCGTCAGCAGAATCAAACCGGCGAATATCAAACGCGTCATAGTCAAAAACTGCGACGACATCTGGCTTTGCTCCATGATGTATTGCGCGCAGACCCCTGAACTTCCCCACAACACGGCGGCAATCAGAACGTTCAGCATCCCCTTTCTGGTGGAACCCATTTTTCCCTCTGCATACTGTTTTGTCGTTTATGTATGCAGGCATGATAGCAAAAATGGCGAGGATGGCTCTGTTTGCGCCACGCCGATTTTTCTTAACCCAGACTGGAGAGCTAAATATCTTTAATAAACAGCAGGCAAATCATCGCAATACCCAACATCCCTATCGCCAGCCAGAACAACGCGTGGTAGCTCCAGATTTCAACCATAATTCCGTCAACAGAGCCGGCGATAATCCAGCCGACGCGTGAAGTATTTGCATATAACGTTGTCGCAGAGCCTATTTTTTCAGGCATCAGGTCCTGAAAATAAAGCATGCCGATACCACAAAGAATGCCGAGAAAGATGGCATTAAGAATTTGTAATTCCAGCTCAACTGCCGGAGTCGTCGCCATGAGTACGCTGGCGTAAAAACACATACCACTCACGATAGCAATGAGCATTAATAGTCGCTTGCCAATACGTTTCATGTAATAGCCTGCGATTAACATCATCGGAATTTCCAGACCGGCAGCGATACCAATCATTTCTCCAGCCAGTTTATCGGTTAGATGCAGTTCATCAATAATAAATAGCGGCATATTTATCATGTAGAGATTATTCGCCGCCCACATCATTGAACAAACCACAAAAAGTAGCCGCGTATCTCGCTTTCTATGGATGGAGGGTAAAATTTCTACGGGTTGGGTAACGACAGGAATATTTCTTTGTATTGATGGCAAAAACAACCAGACTATCAGCCCGCAAACAACAAATGCGATGGCAGCGGTGAGATACATCACTTTAAAACTAAATCCCATAGCCAGTTCATAAGCGAGCGGTGGCCCGATAACCCAGGCAAGCGAGATCTGAGCACGTAAAAATGTACTGAACATGACCGTCTCACGGCCTGTTCTGTCGGCGTGTTCACGGGCGAGGGCGAACATTTGCGGGTTTGCGGTGGAAGCAAAACTACTCAGAAGTACGCCCGTTGAGAGGAGAATGAAGTAGTTGCGATTCCACGCAAAAAGCGTGCAGGCCAGCACTCCAAATAAGCAACATAGCAGAATCAGTAATTTACGGTCGCCTTGTTTATCGGAGTGCCTTGCCAGAAATTGACTGACCAGAATTCCCATAATAGCGCTACCGGTGAAGAAAAAACCTACCATTATAGGACGGGCTTTCAGTTCATCTGCGAGGAATATACTTAGGGTGGGAGTCTGGAGAGCGCCCGCAATACCCGTCAGAAAGGCGACAAGTAAAAATGCCGCGGCAGTGAGATCAAGTATTTTTGATGGAGTGGTAGCCGTTTTTTGCATTCTTCTGAATCACCGGGCGACAAAATATAACTGAGTTACAAATAAGTACCAGTCGAATGAGTATTGTATTAAGAATTTTTGAGTATCGCTGATACAACCAGAAAACAATGCTAGCGCAATATTATAGGGCCAGCAATTGAGATTATTAGCAAAAGCATGTTAAGAATTAATCACCGAATTTATATATTAATTATAGTAAGGCAATGAGCTATTTTTGATAGTAAAAATAAAACAAGTTGATTTGATATATTAAATGAACAAATTAATCTTGATGGCAGTCTGATTATTGGTGAAGTTTATAGGTCAGTTTTTTTCGCCAGCTGTTAAAGGAATAGAATAGTCGTATAAAAAAGGGTGTTCTGGAGCGTGTAAAACAACATCTTCACCTTAATGGCGATACAGTTGGCTGAGAGTCAGCAGGGGGCAAATCACCTGCAAATAAACACGGCGCATGCTGGCGCGAATATCGCGGATGCGTTCGAGGACAGAAGAACCGACAGGCGGATTCTTCAGTCGCTCATCGTCCATCACAAAACCTTTGATCAGGTATTCCTGAAGCCGATTGAATATTGAGCAGTAGAAAATCTCTGGAATGACAGTATTACAAGGGGTTGGAGAACGTCAGTAGAGGCATTTTGGCGGAAGATCACAGGAGTCGAACCTGCCCGGGACCGCTGGCGGCCCCAACTGGATTTGAAGTCCAGCCGCCTCACCGGAGACGACGATCTTCCGCGCCTCGATTGCTACATGGAGGCGGGGCGCATTATAGCTACTTCCTTGAGTTTCTACATCCCCCAGATCAGTTTTTTCCGCCTAATACACGCAGCGTATTATCACGAAAGCATTATAGTTCATATAAAACCCATATTTTACAATGATATATGAGCGGAATTAACGCTACCACGATCACATAAAACAAGAATCATAAATTAATAACCAGATATCGGAATATTCGCTCTCACAGGGATGGTTTACAAAATGCGTTATCGGTCTCAGCACCCCTATAGCATCAAGGAAAAGCAGATGAAGAGTGAAGTGTTGTCCGTTAAAGAGAAAATTGGTTATGGCATGGGAGACGCCGCCAGCCACATTATTTTCGATAACGTAATGTTATATATGATGTTCTTTTATACCGATATTTTTGGCATTCCTGCCGGATTTGTCGGAACCATGTTTTTGGTCGCTCGTGCACTGGATGCGATTTCCGATCCTTGCATGGGGTTGTTGGCCGATCGAACGCGCTCTCGCTGGGGTAAATTTCGTCCGTGGGTACTGTTTGGCGCACTGCCATTCGGGATCGTCTGTGTACTGGCCTATAGCACGCCAGATCTCAGTATGAACGGCAAAATGATCTATGCAGCAATTACTTACACCCTACTTACCTTACTTTATACCGTCGTCAATATCCCTTATTGCGCATTGGGTGGTGTAATCACCAATGACCCGACGCAGCGTATCTCGCTGCAATCCTGGCGTTTTGTGCTGGCGACCGCGGGAGGCATGCTTTCTACGGTTCTGATGATGCCATTGGTTAATTTAATTGGTGGTGATAATAAACCACTCGGTTTCCAGGGCGGTATCGCGGTCCTTTCCGTGGTGGCATTCATGATGCTGGCATTCTGTTTCTTCACCACTAAAGAACGCGTTGAAGCACCACCTACAACGACGTCTATGCGGGAAGATTTACGTGATATCTGGCAAAACGACCAGTGGCGGATTGTCGGTTTACTAACCATTTTCAATATCCTGGCGGTGTGCGTACGCGGTGGGGCGATGATGTATTACGTCACATGGATTCTGGGTACGCCGGAAGTGTTTGTCGCTTTTCTCACCACTTATTGCGTGGGTAACCTGATTGGTTCCGCACTGGCAAAACCGCTGACCGACTGGAAATGTAAAGTCACTATCTTCTGGTGGACGAACGCCCTGCTGGCAGTGATTAGCCTCGCGATGTTCTTTGTTCCCATGCAGGCCAGCATCACTATGTTTGTCTTCATCTTCGTGATTGGTGTGTTGCATCAACTGGTGACACCTATCCAGTGGGTAATGATGTCCGATACCGTCGACTACGGCGAGTGGTGCAATGGTAAACGCCTGACCGGGATCAGTTTTGCTGGCACGCTGTTTGTGCTCAAACTGGGGTTGGCCTTCGGCGGTGCTCTTATCGGCTGGATGCTGGCTTATGGCGGATATGATGCGGCAGAAAAAGCGCAGAACAGCGCCACGATTAGCATCATTATCGCGCTATTCACGATTGTTCCGGCGATCTGTTATTTGCTGAGCGCGATTATCTCTAAACGCTACTACTCACTCACGACGCACAATCTGAAAACCGTTATGGAACAGCTGGCTCAGGGTAAACGCCGTTGCCAGCAACAATTCACCTCTCAAGAAGTGCAGAACTAAGGAACGGCAATGAAAATTAGCGATGGAAACTGGTTGATTCAACCTGGCCTCAATTTGATTCACCCGCTTCAGGTGTTCGAGGTTGAACAGCAGGGTAATGAAATGGTGGTCTATGCTGCCCCCCGTGATGTACGTGAACGTACCTGGCAGCTTGACACGCCTTTATTTACGCTGCGCTTTTTCTCCCCACAGGAAGGTATTGTCGGTGTGCGGATTGAGCATTTTCAGGGGGCGCTGAATAACGGTCCTCATTACCCGCTCAATATTTTGCAGGACGTGAAGGTCACAATCGAAAACACAGAACGTTATGCTGAGTTTAAAAGTGGCAACTTAAGCGCGCGTGTCAGCAAAGGTGAGTTCTGGTCACTGGATTTTCTGCGCAACGGTGAACGTATTACCGGTAGTCAGGTGAAAAATAATGGCTACGTGCAGGACACGAATAATCAACGAAATTATATGTTTGAGCGGCTTGATCTTGGCGTTGGCGAAACAGTTTATGGTCTGGGAGAGCGCTTTACTGCCCTGGTGCGCAATGGTCAGACGGTAGAAACCTGGAACCGGGACGGCGGCACAAGTACTGAACAGGCGTATAAAAATATCCCGTTCTATATGACTAACCGTGGCTATGGGGTGCTGGTCAATCACCCCCAGTGTGTCTCTTTTGAAGTGGGATCGGAGAAAGTCTCCAAAGTGCAGTTCAGCGTTGAGAGCGAATATCTCGAATACTTTGTTATCGACGGTCCGACGCCGAAAGCGGTACTTGATCGTTATACCCGTTTTACTGGTCGTCCGGCGCTGCCGCCCGCATGGTCCTTCGGCCTGTGGCTAACCACTTCATTTACCACCAACTACGACGAAGCGACGGTAAACAGCTTTATCGATGGTATGGCGGAACGCAATCTGCCGCTGCATGTTTTCCACTTTGACTGTTTCTGGATGAAAGCCTTCCAGTGGTGCGATTTTGAGTGGGACCCGCTGACTTTCCCGGACCCGGAAGGGATGATCCGCCGCCTGAAAGCGAAAGGGCTGAAAATCTGCGTCTGGATTAACCCCTATATTGGGCAAAAATCCCCCGTCTTTAAAGAGTTACAAGAGAAAGGTTATTTACTCAAACGCCCGGACGGTTCGCTGTGGCAGTGGGATAAATGGCAGCCAGGTCTGGCGATTTATGACTTTACCAATCCGGATGCCTGCAAATGGTACGCCGACAAACTGAAAGGTCTGGTCGCGATGGGCGTTGATTGCTTTAAGACCGACTTTGGCGAACGTATCCCAACCGATGTTCAGTGGTTTGACGGTTCCGATCCGCAGAAAATGCATAACCATTATGCGTACATCTACAACGAACTGGTGTGGAACGTGCTCAAGGACACCGTTGGTGAGGAAGAAGCCGTCTTGTTTGCCCGCTCGGCCTCCGTCGGTGCGCAGAAATTCCCGGTACACTGGGGTGGCGACTGTTACGCTAACTACGAATCAATGGCGGAAAGCCTGCGCGGTGGTTTGTCTATTGGCCTTTCAGGTTTTGGCTTCTGGAGCCACGATATCGGCGGCTTTGAGAATACCGCGCCGGCGCACGTTTACAAACGCTGGTGCGCGTTTGGTTTGCTCTCCAGCCATAGTCGTTTACATGGCAGCAAATCTTATCGTGTGCCGTGGGCCTACGATGATGAGTCCTGTGATGTGGTGCGCTTCTTCACGCAACTGAAATGCCGCATGATGCCGTATCTGTATCGTGAAGCTGCGCGTGCGAACGCGCGGGGTACGCCGATGATGCGGGCCATGATGATGGAGTTCCCGGACGATCCGGCTTGTGATTACCTTGACCGTCAATACATGCTAGGCGACAACGTGATGGTTGCTCCGGTGTTCACTGAGGCGGGCGAGGTGCAGTTCTACTTGCCGGAAGGTCGCTGGACACACCTGTGGCACAACAATGAGCTCGACGGTAGTCGCTGGCATAAACAGCAGCACGGCTTCCTGAGTCTGCCCGTTTATGTGCGTGATAACACCCTATTGGCGCTGGGCAACAACGATCAACGTCCCGATTACGCGTGGCACGAAGGTACGGCATTCCAGCTCTTTAAACTGCAAGACGGGCATGAAGCCGTCTGTGAAGTGCCCGCTGCTGACGGTTCGGTGATCTTTACTTTAAAAGCAGCACGTACTGGCAACACGATTACTGTGACTGGTGCGGGCGAGGCGAAGAACTGGACGCTGTGCTTGCGCAATGTTGTGAAAGTAAATGGTCTGCAAGGCGGTTCGCAGGCTGAAAGTGAGCAGGGGCTGGTGGTGACGCCTCAAGGGAATGCGATGACAATTACGTTGTAATCTATTGATGGAATGCCGGGTACGTCTGAGTCGTACCCGGCGAGATTGATTTTTACTGCACCGGCTCTGTCGATGTAACTTTGCTACTGGAAACGACGCCCGCATTCATGATTTGAGTCACTTGCTGTTTTTCAGCATTTACGGCGTGGAGTTGCCCGTTAACGGTAGGTTTCAGCGGGGCATTGGCCTGAATATCTCCACTCGCGGTAAGCTGAATATTGCCGTCGCCAGTCAACGGTAATTCAGGCCATCCCCAATGTTGCAAAATATTCACCGGCACACCGCGTCCATTCAGGCTGATATGTGTCTGACGTTGTGGCGTTTGTGAAACACTGGCAGTGGCTTCCAGAATGCCTTTTTCAGTAAATGCACTCAGTTCGCTGATATTCACCGTGCTGCTGTTGGCGGTTAGCGCCAGCGATGGGCGACGAATATCAACACGATTAAACGTTGCGGCGGCGGCATTCAGATTCGCCGAGCCACTCCAGACGCCCCATTTATGATCGGTAACCAGCGTCAGGTTGGCACCGTAACCATCGAGCGCGGTAAGCTGCCAAGGGAAGTCAGGGTCGATATCAATGATCAGATTGCGGCTGGCGCTAAATCTCTTCAGTTGCAGGCTGTTTAACCAACCGGGTGTCGTTTCCATCCACAACTGTTGCCAGTTTTTCGGCAAGGTATATTCCAGCCCGGCAATTGCCGCATCATCAAGGATCAACGTTTTCCCGTCACGCAGCCAGTTCCCTGACGTTCTGACCATACCCCCTTCCCAGCGGCTGGTGAACTGGCGCAGCGCTACGCCCTGCGGGGAAAATTCCGCGTTTATAATCGGGTCAAATAAATGCAGCGAACCATAAATGAACTCGCTGGCGTTCATCGACAGTTTGCCTTCTTGTGTCTGCCAGTCATCTTTACTGAAGGTCATGTTGCGCAAGCTGAGATCGAGGTCGGTCACCGCCCAGTCCGGACCTTGCAAACGAGCATCGATCACTTCCAGGCGACCAATCTGCAACGACGGGACAGAGCGTAATGGCGCAAAGAAGTTGGTTAGCGATTTTTCGCTTTGTAGACGGATATCCGCCATGCGCAGGTTTTCCACTTGCCAGCTGCCGTCGGCGTTACGCTGCGCGTTTCCGGTTAATGTCCCGCGGGCGATGTCGGCACCCAGGTTAGTCAGCGTAACGCGATCGTTATCAATACTGCCTTCAATCAGTACATTGGTGGCAGGAACATCATTGAGCGAAAGCGATCCGGCACTAAACTGAATCTGCGCCTTCGTACCCAGCACTTTACCGGCTTCTGGTGACCACGGAACCACGCCGCCATTTACCCGCTGCGCGCTCAGTTTCCATTCGCTATTCGGGCTATTAAACGCCATATCACGCAGTTGCAGACGATCGGCTTTGAACGGTAGCGGCGCGGTCTGGTCGGTGAGATTCAGCGTTCCGTTTTCCAGCAGGATGGTATCGACATGGCGTGGTTCGGTCAGTTGCCGACTGCTTAGCGCAATGTCGACACTTTTTGCCACCAGGGTCGCGGGCTGGCCATCACGGCCAAACGTGACGTTCTCCAGCACGATATGAGATGGCGCGGAAAAACGGTGATCCATCGCCCCGAAGGCCAGATGATAGTCGCTATTCTCGGAAACCCATGCGCTGATATGTTCTGCTCCCCAGCGGGTTTGCAGAAGAAAATAGAGGCCAGCGATCACCACTAACAGAGCGATGAGAATGTAGAGAAGCAGCTTCCCAATAAATTTCATGGTCTTCCATCCCGTGAAATGCACATAAGGGAGTTATGCACGATTTACGCGCAATCCTCAAGGCGGGAATGGTGAAAGAGGTGAGACTGCGGCGGTAATTATCTTACCGCCGCCAGTGAATTACTGTTTTTCTGGTGGGAAAATCAGATTCAGCACGATGGCAGTAATACCGCCCGCGGCGATCCCGGAGGAGAGCAGGTTTTTCAGCCATTCAGGGGCAAACTGCAAAATCAGCGGCTGCTGAGACACGCCCAGACCAACCGCCAGCGACAGCGCGATAATCAGAATCGCCCGACGGTTCAGCGGCTCACGAGAAACGATACGCACACCGGAGGCGGCGATGGTGCCAAACATTACAAGCGTTGCGCCGCCTAGAACCGGTTCAGGAATGTGTTGTACAAAACCGCTCACTGCCGGGAACAGACCCAGCACGATCAACATCAGCGCGACGACAAAACCGACATAGCGGCTGGCAACACCGGTTAACTGGATCACTCCGTTGTTCTGCCCGAAGCAGGAGTTCGGGAAGGTGTTAAACACCGCCGAAACAAACGAGTTCAGGCCGTTTGCCAGCACGCCGCCTTTCAGGCGTTTCATGTACAGCGGACCGGACACTGGCTGTTCGGAAACGTCAGAGGTCGCCGTGATATCGCCAATGGTTTCCAGCGAAGTGATCATAAAGACTAGCATCAGCGGCAGCAGCAGACTCCATTCAATACCAAGACCGTAATAGAGCGGCGTTGGTACCATAATCAGTTCTTGCGTCATCGGCTCGTTGCTTTCTGGCAACATGCCCATAAACCACGCCAGCGCATACCCGGCCGCCATCGCAATCACCAGAGAGGCCACGCGTAAGTAAGGGTTACGTTGGCGGTTAAGCAGAATGATTAAGGCTAAGACCACGCCTGCCAGCAGCAGATTTTTCGGTGCGCCGAAGGTGTTATCGCTCATGGCTGCGTAACCGCCGCCAATGGAGGTCAGCCCCACCTGAATTAGCGACAGGCCGATAATCATCACCACAACGCCAGAAACCAGCGGCGTAATAATGCGGCGCGCCAGATGCAGAACGCGGGAGATCACCATCTCGGTGCAACTTGCCAGCATCAACGTGCCGAACAAAGCCGCCATCATGGTAGGAACATCAGCACCACCGGTTTTCAGCGCGGTACCGCCCATAATCAGCGGGGCAACAAAGTTGAAGCTGGTGCCCTGAATAGACAACAGCCCGGAGCCAACCGGACCCCAGGCCTTAATTTGAATAATCGATGCCACACCGGAGGCAAACAGCGACATACTAATAATGTGTTGCGTGTCTTGTGCCGGTAAACCCAGCGCCTGGCAGATTAATAGCGCTGGCGTGATCACCGCAACGAACATCGCCAGCAAATGCTGACAGGCGGCAAACAGGGTTTGAGGAAGCGGCGGACGATCTTCAAGACGGTAAATCAGTTCGCTGTTTTGAGTCTGCGCAACCGGTTGCGCATTTTCTGACTCGAGGGTGGAAACAGACATCGAAAACAATCCCGTGGTAGCAAAGCGGGCATTTTAGCTGACCGAAAGAGAAAAGCAAACGTTTGCCACATCCTCATCTAAATATTTAAATGAGATAAATGCACTTTTTTATATAACTTTTGGTATTTTTCTGCTTAAAATCCATGCCATTTGTTCATTAACAGCTGAGAATTTGACCCAGGAAAGCATAACTCGATACCCGTCATAGTTCATAAGTTGCCACTGCGCGATGAAGTATGACGAGTATGAAAGAGTGATGCGGATACAAAGGAGTAACTATGTTTCATCTCGATACTTTAGCAACGCTTGTTGCCGCAACGCTGACGTTGCTGCTCGGGCGTAAGTTGGTCCATTCCGTCTCCTTTTTGAAGAAATACACCATACCGGAACCTGTTGCGGGTGGTTTGTTGGTGGCGCTGGCGCTACTGGTACTGAAAAAAAGCATGGGCTGGGAAGTCAACTTTGATATGTCCCTGCGCGATCCGTTAATGCTGGCATTCTTCGCCACCATTGGCCTGAACGCCAACATTGCCAGTTTGCGTGCCGGTGGGCGTGTGGTTGGCATCTTCCTGATTGTGGTTGTTGGTCTGTTGGTGATGCAAAATGCCATTGGCATTGGGATGGCTAGCCTGTTAGGGCTTG
This sequence comes from Escherichia sp. WS1152, assembly GCF_046487665.1. Classification (NCBI taxonomy): domain Bacteria; kingdom Pseudomonadati; phylum Pseudomonadota; class Gammaproteobacteria; order Enterobacterales; family Enterobacteriaceae; genus Escherichia; species Escherichia sp. WS1152. The sequence goes on from NZ_JBJQJA010000009.1 coordinate 138,743, forward strand.
ATCCGCTGATGGGGCTGTTGGCCGGTTCTATTACGCTTTCCGGCGGTCACGGTACGGGAGCTGCATGGAGTAAATTGTTCATTGAACGTTATGGCTTCACCAATGCGACAGAAGTGGCGATGGCCTGTGCAACGTTCGGTCTGGTGCTGGGCGGCTTGATTGGCGGTCCGGTGGCGCGCTATCTGGTGAAACACTCCACCACGCCGAACGGTATTCCGGATGACCAGGAAGTCCCGACGGCGTTTGAAAAGCCGGATGTGGGCCGCATGATCACCTCGCTGGTGCTGATTGAAACTATCGCGCTGATTGCTATCTGCCTGACGGTGGGGAAAATTGTTGCGCAACTTTTGGCTGGCACTGCTTTTGAACTGCCGACCTTCGTCTGTGTACTGTTTGTTGGCGTGATTCTGAGCAACGGTCTGTCAATGATGGGCTTTTATCGCGTCTTTGAGCGTGCGGTATCAGTGCTGGGTAACGTAAGCCTGTCGTTGTTCCTGGCGATGGCGCTGATGGGGCTGAAACTGTGGGAGCTGGCTTCGCTGGCGCTGCCGATGCTGGCGATTCTGGTGGTACAGACCATCTTCATGGCGTTGTATGCCATCTTCGTTACCTGGCGCATGATGGGCAAAAACTACGATGCGGCAGTGCTGGCTGCGGGTCACTGTGGTTTTGGTCTCGGTGCAACGCCAACGGCAATCGCCAACATGCAGGCGATCACTGAACGTTTTGGCCCGTCGCACATGGCCTTCCTGGTAGTGCCGATGGTCGGTGCGTTCTTTATTGATATCGTTAACGCGCTGGTGATTAAGCTGTATTTGATGTTGCCGATTTTTGCGGGTTAACCGATGAAGCGGCGGTAGAAGTGCCGCCGCAACAAAGACAAATGCCTGATACGCTTCGCTTATCAAGGCTGCGCATTGATTCGCAATTTATTGAATTTATAAGTTTTTGTAGGACGAAGCACATCCGGCAGGAAGGTAGGGTAACCTGAAATGGCGGTCTTCTCACTGCCGCCTTTTACGCATTCGAGTAACGTTCCGTCTCCGGCATCCAGCGTTCTATCAGGGCTTTTGCCTGTTGTGGGTAACGTTCGTGAATATGGCGTGCCAGGCGCTGAACTTCCGGGATCATCGCCTGATCGCGCAGTAAATCCGCCACTTTAAATTCAGCATTACCCGTCTGACGAGTGCCTAACAATTCGCCAGGGCCGCGAATCTCCAGATCTTTTTGTGCAATCACAAACCCGTCGTTGCTGTCGCGCAGCACTTGCAGGCGAATTTGCGCCGTTTTAGAAAGCGGCGTTTTATAGAGCAGCACGCAGTGAGAAGCCACCGCGCCACGACCTACACGCCCACGTAGCTGGTGCAACTGCGCCAGACCCAGACGCTCCGGGTTTTCGATAATCATCAGACTGGCGTTAGGCACATCAACGCCGACTTCAATAACGGTTGTGGCAACCAGCAGGTGTAGCTCACCTTGTTTAAACGACGCCATCACCGCCTGTTTCTCGGCAGGTTTCATCCGCCCGTGTACCAGGCCAACATTCAACTCTGGTAGCGCCAGTTTCAACTCTTCCCAGGTAGCTTCCGCCGCCTGCGCTTCCAGCAATTCCGACTCTTCAATCAACGTACAAACCCAGTACGCCTGACGACCTTCAGTCATGCAGGCGTGGCGCACGCGGTCAATGATGTCGGTACGGCGAGTATCAGGAATAGCGACCGTAGTCACTGGCGTGCGGCCTGGCGGCAGTTCATCAATGACCGAGGTGTCGAGATCGGCATACGCAGTCATCGCCAGCGTGCGGGGGATCGGCGTGGCGGTCATGATCAACTGATGCGGATGGAAGCCTTGCTGCTGGCCTTTCTCCCACAATGCCAGACGCTGATGCACGCCAAAACGATGCTGTTCGTCGATAATCACCAGCGCCAGACCGTTAAACTGCACCTGTTCCTGGAAGATGGCGTGCGTACCAACAATCATCTGCACCTGACCGCTGGCGATGGCTTCCTGCTGAGACAGTCGCGCTTTACCTTTCTGCTTACCGGCGAGCCAGCCCACTTCGATACCGAGCGGTGCAAACCAGTTGCGGAAGTTATTGGCGTGCTGTTCGGCGAGTAATTCGGTTGGTGCCATCAATGCCACCTGTTTGCCGTGGGCAATCGCACGCAGCGCGGCGAGGGCAGCGACCAGCGTTTTACCGGAACCTACATCGCCCTGTACCAGGCGCATCATCGGCACATTCAGCGCCATATCGCGCTCGATCTCCGCCACCACGCGAGCCTGAGCGCCCGTTGGCTTGAACGGTAAGGCGGCAAGAAGTTTATTTTTCAGCGTGTCATTGGCGCTCAGCGGCTGGGCATGGAAACGTTGCGCTCCGGCGCGTAAGGCTAACATGCTGAGGTTATGCGCCAGCAGTTCTTCCAGAATCAGACGACGTTGCGCCGGATGCTGCCCGGTTTCCAGATCGCTAAGTTGCAGCGTCGGCGGCGGGCGGTGCAAAGTGCGCAACGCTTCCGGTAGCGTCATCATTCCTTGTGACAGTTCCGGCGGCAGGAGTTCTTCAATGGCGCAGGTGTCGAGCAGATCCAGCGCCTGGTCGGTTAATTTACGCAGCGTGGCCTGCTTTACGCCTTCGGTTGTTGGATAAACCGGCGTGAGCGTTTCCTGCAACTCTGGCGTACTGAGATCGCCCTGCACGCGGTATTCCGGGTGGATCATCTCCGCACCATATTTACCGCGCTTTGCTTCTCCATAGGCCAGCACGCGGCGGCCCGTCGCCAGGCTATTTTTCATTGCCGCGTTGAAGTTGAAAAAGCGCATGGTGAGAATGCCGGAACCGTCGCTGATCTGGCAGGTCATCATCCGCCGACCGCCGAAGGAGATATTGCAGTTCAGCACTTCGCCTTCCACCGTGGCATAAACGCCCGGTAGTAGTTCTCCGATGGGGTAGAGATGGGTGCGATCTTCGTAGCGCAGGGGAAGGTGTAACAGTAGATCCTGCACGGTATGCAGGTTGATTTTCGCCAGTTTGTTACTAAGTGCTGCGCCAACGCCCGTTAGGGAACTGAGTGGGACAGCATCTAACAGGCGACCTTTCATGGCACTTACCCTGCAGCCTGCATAGTAGCCCACCAGTCGGCATCAGCTTCGATCTCGCCTTGCTGATTGACGTGGGGATAAGGCAGGCCTTTGCGTTTTGCGACTTTCGCCAGCACCGGATAGCCGCCTTCAAACAACAGGCGTTGTTGCTCTGCTTCCGGCAACATGCTGTTTTCACGCAGGTACATGCCTGCATTTTGCCGCTGACGCTGGGCTTCGTAAAGAATGAGGGCTGAGGCAACGGAAACATTCAGCGACTGCACCATGCCGATCATCGGAATGATGATGTCCTGATCTGCCAGGGCCAATGCTTCCTGCGTGATGCCCGTTTTCTCCTGTCCCATCAAAATGCAGGTCGGGCGAGTGTAATCAACTTCGCGGAAATCGACAGCGTTATCAGAAAGATGGGTTGCCAGAATCTGCATGCCCTGGCCTTTCAGATGAGCGACGGCATCGCCAATGGTGCGGTGTGTTTTCACCTGCACCCAGCTGTTACTACCCGCAGCTGCCGAAGCCATGGTGCGCATGCGGCTACCAGGCCAGACGGCGTGAACTTCATGTACGCCAACGGCATCTGCGGTACGAATAATCGCAGAAACGTTATGAGGTTTGTGGACCTGCTCCATGCAGACGGTCAGATCAGGCTGCCGCCTGGCGAGCATTTCGCAGATGCGAGCATAACGTGTTGGGTTCATAAAACATTAATTTCGGTTTCGGGTGACTTTAATCACGTCTGGCATCACGCGGATTTTGCGCATGATATTCGCCAGATGCACACGGTCACGAGCGGTCAGACGAATAAAGGCGCTGTAGACGCGACCATCTTTCTCTTCCGTATTCAAACTTTGAATATTCGAGGTCGTGGTGTTAATTGCCGCCGTCAGGTTTGCCAGCGCACCCTGATGATTGAACATCTCCACCTTGATTTCGGTGATGAATTCCTGCGCCGTCTCTTTATCCCATTCCACAGCCATAAACTTCTCTGGCTCTTTCTGGTAGCCACGGATGTTACGGCAGGATTCATGGTGGATCACCAGACCTTTACCGGGGCTGACGTGGGCGATAATCGGGTCGCCAGGAATAGGGCGGCAGCATTTCGCAAAGGTGATCAGCACGCCATCGGCACCTTTAATTGGCAGATGTCCGTGACTTTGGGTTGCCGGTGGAATGGAGGCGTCCCCATGTTGTAGATTTTTCGCGACCACCACGCTCATTGCGTTACCAAGGCCGATTTCAGCCAGCAGATCGTCAAGCGTTGCCAGCTTCATGCGATCCAGCTCGCGCTGAATATTTTCCTGCGGGATTTCATTCAGCTTACGGCTACCACCCAAAGCATGGTTGAGCAGACGACGGCCCAGGCTTACAGAATCATCACGCTTGAGGTTTTTCAGCAACTGACGAATTTTGGCGCGCGCTTTTGAGCTAACGACAAAGTTCAGCCACGCGGCATTCGGGCGAGCGCCCGGTGCGGTAATGATTTCAACGGTTTGACCGCTGGTAAGCGGCTGCGACAGCGGGTAAGGCTGGCGGTCAACGCGTGCGCCCACGCAGGCATGACCGATATCGGTATGCACTGCATAAGCGAAGTCGACGGGCGTTGCACCGGCAGGCAGCTCGACAATGCGCCCTTCCGGTGTGAAAACGTAAATCTCATCCGGGAAGAGATCGGATTTAACGCTCTCGATAAATTCAAACGAACTACCGGCGCTCTGTTGCAGCTCCAGCAGGCTTTGCATCCAGCGCTGGGCGCGGATTTGTGCGGTAGTACTGGTTTCGCCGTGCTCTTTATAAGCCCAGTGCGCGGCAACACCCATCTCCGCCATCTGATCCATATCTTCGGTACGGATCTGGACCTCAACCGGCACGCCGTGCGGGCCAATCATCGAGGTGTGCAAAGACTGATAGCCGTTCGCTTTTGGAATGGCGATATAGTCTTTCACGCGGCCCGGACGCGGCTTGTACAGGCTGTGCATCTGGCCCAGCACGCGATAACAGGTGTCAGAATCATTGACGATCACGCGGAAAGCGTAGATGTCCATGATTGAGTGAAAACGCTGCTCTTTGAGCACCATTTTGCAGTAAATCGAATAAAGATGCTTTTCGCGACCACTGACGCGGCACGGTATTCCCGCTTCCTGCAAACGCCCTTCGATTTCAGAAAGAATCTTCTGGATCATCTCTTTACGGTTGCCGCGCGCGGCTTTCACCACTTCTTTGATTACGCGATAACGGTTGGGATACAGCGCCTCAAAACCCAGCTCTTCGAGTTCGGTTTTAATGTGGTGGATACCTAAACGGTGCGCCAGCGGGCTGTAAATTTCGAGAGTTTCACGGGCGATGCGGCGACGTTTGTCCGGGCGAAGTGAGCCCAGCGTGCGCATGTTGTGGGTACGGTCGGCAAGTTTGATGAGGATGACGCGGATATCCTGCACCATCGCCATAATCATCTTGCGAAAGTTTTCGGCCTGCGCCTCTTTCTTATCGCGGAACTTGAGTTTATCAAGTTTCGACACCCCCTCTACCAGCTCGGCGACGCTTTTACCAAAAAGCTGTTCCATATCCTGGTAGGTGGCGGGAGTATCTTCAATCACGTCATGCAGCAGCGCCGCCATCAGCGTTTCATAGTCGAGTTTCATCTCGGCCAGAATGCAGGCAACCGCTACCGGGTGCGTGATATAGGGTTCACCGCTTGAACGTGTTTGCCCCTCGTGAGCATCACGTGCAACGAGATACGCCTGCCGCAGACGCTTGATTTGGTCTTCCGGCAGGTAGGTTTGAATCAGTTGATTCAGGCTTTCAAACAGATACAAGGGCGACCCGCTTTGTGATTAACGACGACCTTCAGCAATAGCGGTAACGGCTTGTAATTCAGCGGCTTCCTGCTCTTGCTGTTCCTGGCGTTCGCGAACGTCGAGGATCTGGTTGTTGATCAGACCTTCTTCGATTTCGCGCAGCGCGATTACAGTGGTTTTATCGTTTTCTTCCGGTACCAGCGGATCCTTTCCGCCTACCTGCATCTGACGAGCGCGACGCGCGGCGACCAGTACCAGGTCAAAACGGTTACCAATTTTCTCTACAGCGTCCTGAACAGTTACGCGTGCCATACTTAAAAAGCTCCACAGGTGAAGAAATGACTGGGCATGATACTGAAATCAGGTTCAGTCTGCCAACAATTTGCTGATTAAAGCGTCATGACGCTGCTTTTGGCGGCTCATGCGCAGACGTTCGGCGCGAATAATGGTCTTCAAATCGGTCAACGCGGTATCGAAGTCATCATTCACAATCAGGTAATCATATTCGGCGTAATGGCTCATTTCTGCAACAGCTTGCGCCATACGCTTTGCAATGACCTCTTCGCTGTCCTGACCGCGACCGCGTAGACGGCGGTCCAGTTCAATTTTAGACGGCGGTAAAATAAAGATACTCCGCGCGTGCGGCATCTTCTGGCGAATTTGCTGCGCGCCCTGCCAGTCGATATCGAGAAAAACATCGACACCGGTCGCCAGTACTTGCTCAATGGCCTCACGCGAAGTGCCATAGTAATTACCAAAAACTTCTGCGTGTTCGAGGAACGCATCTCTGCTAATCATTTCTTTAAATTCATCATGATTAACAAAGAAATAATGTTCACCGTGGACTTCACCAGGACGCGGTTGGCGTGTGGTGTGTGAAACAGAAACCTGGGTGTCATACAACGGTTGGGTTTTTAATAAAGCCTGAATCAGGCTGGATTTACCCGCGCCACTGGGGGCAGAAACAATATAAAGCGTGCCTTGAGCCATGAGTATCTTTCGTATGTGATTAGCGAAATAAAGCCTACATACGAGCTTATTATACACGGCGCGGCCATGTGACGTAGCCCTTGCTCACACTTTTTGCGCAAAGTTGTTGCGTTTTGCGTAGCTGCTTCCGCATTTGCCTGTCATTCACTGCAATAAAGACGATTTTCAGGAAGCGTCCTCGCAGACTCCGTTTTTGCCACTCGGCTTTGCTTTCATCACGTTGTATATCTGCCTGACTACCTACAGCGGAGGTGATGATGAAAGTATGGATGGCGATATTAATAAGTATCTTGTGCTGGCAATCATCTGTGTGGGCGGTCTGTCCGGCCTGGTCGCCAGCCAGAGCACAGGAAGAAATTTCCCGCCTGCAACAGCAAATAAAACAGTGGGACGATGACTACTGGAAGGAAGGAAAAAGTGAGGTGGAAGACGGTGTTTACGATCAGTTAAGCGCCCGTCTTACGCAGTGGCAACGCTGCTTTGGGAGCGAGCCCCGCGACGTGATGATGCCGCCTTTAAATGGTGCGGTTATGCATCCGGTTGCCCATACGGGTGTACGCAAAATGGTGGATAAAAACGCATTAAGTCTGTGGATGCGAGAACGTAGCGATCTTTGGGTGCAGCCAAAAGTTGATGGCGTTGCGGTAACCCTGGTTTATCGGGACGGGAAACTGAACAAAGCAATCAGTCGCGGTAATGGCCTGAAAGGCGAGGACTGGACGCAGAAAGTTAGCTTAATTTCCGCTGTGCCGCAAACCGTTAGCGGGCCTTTAGCCAACAGTACGCTTCAGGGGGAAATATTTCTCCAGCGCGAGGGGCATATCCAACAACAAATGGGGGGAATAAATGCCCGCGCAAAAGTTGCTGGCTTGATGATGCGCCAGGACGATAGCGACACGCTGAATTCTCTGGGCGTTTTTGTCTGGGCATGGCCGGATGGACCGCAGTTAATGTCTGATCGTTTAAAAGAGCTGGCTACCGCAGGTTTTACTCTAACGCAGACGTATACCCGTGCGGTGAAAAATGCTGATGAAGTTGCGCGCGTACGCAATGAGTGGTGGAAAGCGGAATTACCCTTCGTCACCGATGGCGTAGTTGTACGAGCGGCGAAAGAGCCAGAATCCCGCCATTGGCTACCGGGCCAGGCAGAGTGGCTGGTGGCCTGGAAATATCAACCTGTAGCTCAGGTTGCCGAAGTGAAGGCAATTCAGTTTGCGGTGGGTAAGAGCGGTAAAATATCGGTGGTTGCGTCACTCGCACCTGTCATGCTGGATGATAAAAAAGTCCAGCGGGTGAATATTGGTTCCGTCAGGCGCTGGCAGGAGTGGGATATTGCGCCTGGTGATCAGATTCTCGTCAGCCTTGCCGGTCAGGGTATTCCTCGCATTGATGATGTGGTGTGGCGCGGTGCAGAACGTACAAAACCGACACCGCCAGAAAACCGCTTTAACTCGTTGACCTGCTACTTTGCTTCTGATGTTTGTCAGGAACAGTTCATTTCACGCTTAGTCTGGCTGGGGGCAAAACAGGTTCTTGGGCTGGATGGCATTGGTGAGGCCGGCTGGCGCGCGCTGCATCAGACTCATCGCTTTGAGCATATCTTTTCCTGGCTTTTATTAACGCCAGAGCAATTACAGAACACGCCGGGGATCGCGAAAAGTAAAAGTGCGCAGCTATGGCATCAGTTTAATCTGGCTCGTAAGCAGCCTTTTACTCGCTGGGTGATGGCAATGGGAATACCGCTAACCCGGGCGGCGCTTAATGCCAGTGATGAACGGTCCTGGTCGCAACTTTTATTTAGCACGGAGCAGTTCTGGCAGCAGCTGCCGGGCACTGGATCGGGGCGCGCCAGACAGGTTATTGAATGGAAGGAAAATGCGCAAATCAAGAAGCTGGGCAGTTGGCTGGCTGCCCAGCAGATCACAGGTTTTGAACCTTAGTGTCCTTCGTGGCTGTAGTAAAAGACCGGTAATCCCAGCTTAAGGCGTAGCGCCAGTAAGCGGGCAAAAAAGCCGAATACCAGGGTGGAGATAATTACCACATCATGATTAGAAACATAGTGTTGCAGCGCGATGTACAGCACGGCGGAGGCAAATGAGACACCGGCATACAACTCTTTCTGGAATACCAGTGGGATGCGTTTACAGAACATATCGCGCAAAACGCCGCCAAACACGCCGGTGGTTACCGCCGCGACAACGGCAATAATTGGGCCGTGCCCCATATCCAGTGCAACCTGTGCCCCGATGATAGAAAAGACCACCAGTCCGAGCGCATCGAGCACCAGAAACACTTTGCGCAGGTAAGGCATTACAGGAGCAACGATAGTGGTGAGTACTGCGGCGGTAGCGACGATAATCACATATTCCGGGTGTTTGACCCAGCCGAGCGGATAGTGGCCCAGCAGAATATCGCGCACTGACCCTCCGCCAATTGCGGTGGCGGTCGCAATAATAATTACGCCAAATGTATCCATGCGCCGTCGTCCGGCCGCCAGCGCCCCCGTCATGGCTTCGGCAGTAATGCCAACCAAATACAAAATGTGTAACAGCATGGTTCTCTCCCTAAAAATCTGTCTGGCAGGGTAGCGATTTGTGCGCATTGTCACGATTGAGATTTTTTAAGGTGAGGGGAAATTGATAACTTGTAGTTATGTGAAATCGCTATTTTCTGTAGCAGAGATGCATTCTTCTGACTTCTTGTCTGAGAAAATGCATAAGAAAAAATAGGTTAAAACTGAGGGGGGAAAAGAAAGGTGCAATATTTAGCCATTGTGTTCACTGCACCTGGACCTTGGCTTACGCATCGGGTGTCTCAATCAACAAAAAGAGTTTTTAGTTTCTGCTATTTCTTCTCTGTAATTTTTACACTGTTTTCCAACTGCTTGATGCTGACCTGCGGGGTCGGCAACTCCTCAGGCATGGTTCCGCCAAGTTCCTGAATGGTTTGCCTCACCTTGCGACCCACGTCAAAGTGTGTGGTGTTTGCTTGCTGTTTTGAATTCACGCCATCCCGCTTGAGTTTTTCTTCTGTTTGGGTAGCTCGAAAGAGATTAGCCGCCAGTTCTGTTGAACCCATATGATCCAGGATCTTCTGATTCTTTTTCAGCCCCTTCCGCTGATGAATAGCTTTCTGATCTAATCCACCATACAGCCCCCGGTAACCATGATTCTGAAATATGGCGAAATCGATAGCTGTCGCTACCCCAGCTTGCTGCGCTGCCTCAACCAATTGTTTGTTATGTTCTTTCAATTCATTTCTCAGAAAAAGACGCTTTTCGTCTTCACGAAGTTGCCTGAAAGCTTCATCGTCAGCCAGCTCCTGCCGTCGGGTCTGGATAGCAAAATAAGTTTGCCCTGCCGCAATAACCGGTTTCGCAGGGTCGCCGTTTTGTACTACCAGGTAACAGGCATAGCGGGAGAGATGAACATCTTCAAGTTCTCGTTGAGCCCCTGAACCTAATACAACCATTTTGGTGGTTTCAACGAAATGGTCAGATGCAGCTTGATTGCTGGCTTCGCACGCTTGAGTCGCGCGGGCCAGTACCTTTTGAAAATTGCGCCAGTCCCGATAATCCAGTAACGGTGCCAATTCTCTAGCTGACCAAAATTCTTGCCCTTCAGTGCCATAATGCCGTATTTCTTCAAAAGGTTGATGATGTTCGTTCATTGCCCACTCCATGTGATATCGATTGCAAAGAAAGTAAATCTGTAACTGTATTTATATACAGTTGTGAGTATCTCACGTTCTCAGTGTGCTGGGCAAAAAAACATCGCAAAATCTGGAGCAGGCACGCAAAACAGAATTGAAGTTGCGGGGAAGAAAAATGCCGCTCTGTTTGAGTGGGCGGCATTTGTGAAGGCTGAAAAGTAAGAATTGGCGTTACGAGTTATTCAATGTTCTGAATCTGCTCGCGCATCTGCTCAATCAACACTTTCAGCTCAATCGCGGAGTTTGTCACTTCGGCATTGATAGACTTCGACGCAAGAGTGTTCGACTCGCGGTTGAATTCCTGCATCATAAAGTCCAGACGACGACCAACGGCTTCTTTTTTCTTCAGAATGTTGTAGGTCTCTTTGACATGCGCTTCCAGGCGGTCCAGTTCTTCGGCAACGTCAATTCGTTGTGCCAGCAGAACCAGCTCCTGCTCCAGACGGTTGTTTTCCAACTGAACCTGAGCATCTTCCAGCTTCGCGACCAGACGCTCACGCTGCCATTGCAGGATTTCCGGCATATGGGCGCGGACTTTGACCACTTCGGCGGTGACGCCTTCCAGACGCTGCTCGATCAATGCTTTCAGTGCCTGACCTTCGGTTTCGCGCGCGACAATAAAGTCGTCCAGCGTACCATCCAGCGCCGCGAGAATTTCAGCGGCAATGGCGTCAAGATCCTGCTCCTGGGCTGCCATCACGCCCGGCCAGCGTAGAATATCAACCGGGTTGATTTCCCCTTCGTCACTCTGCATTTTTACCCAGTTCGCGGCAGTTACCAGCTGTTTAGCCAGTTTTTCGTTGAGGATCAGCTCACCTTGCGCGCTAACATCTGGCTCATAGCGCAGGGTACATTCCACTTTACCGCGCGTCAGGCGAGAACGAATACGCTCGCGAACGACAGGTTCAAGGCTACGGAACTGCTCCGGCAGACGAAAGTAAGTTTCCAGATAACGCTGGTTTACCGAGCGCATTTCCCAGGTTGCGCTCCCCCATTCACCCTTGATTTCACGCCGGGCGTAGGCGGTCATACTGCGGATCATAGACGTTCCTGTTTATAAAAGGAGAGGTGGAAGGATTATAGCCATCGATGCCTTGTCAGGATAGGAATAACCGCCGGAAGTCCGTATAATGCGCAGCCACATTTGTTTCAAGCCGGAGATTTCAATATGCGTCCAGCAGGCCGTAGCAATAATCAGGTGCGTCCCGTTACCCTGACTCGTAACTATACAAAACATGCAGAAGGCTCGGTGCTGGTCGAATTTGGCGATACCAAAGTGTTGTGTACCGCCTCTATTGAAGAAGGCGTGCCGCGCTTCCTGAAAGGTCAGGGCCAGGGCTGGATCACCGCAGAGTACGGCATGCTGCCACGTTCTACCCACACCCGTAACGCTCGTGAAGCGGCGAAAGGTAAGCAGGGTGGACGCACAATGGAAATCCAGCGTCTGATCGCCCGTGCTCTTCGCGCGGCAGTAGATTTGAAAGCGCTGGGTGAGTTCACCATTACGCTGGACTGCGACGTGCTTCAGGCTGATGGTGGCACGCGTACCGCGTCGATTACGGGTGCCTGCGTGGCGCTGGCAGATGCGCTACAGAAGCTGGTGGAAAACGGCAAGCTGAAAACCAACCCGATGAAAGGGATGGTAGCCGCAGTTTCTGTCGGTATTGTAAACGGTGAAGCAATTTGCGATCTGGAATACGTTGAAGACTCAGCCGCAGAGACCGACATGAACGTAGTGATGACCGAAGACGGGCGCATCATTGAAGTGCAGGGGACGGCAGAAGGCGAGCCGTTCACCCATGAAGAGCTACTCACCTTGTTGGCGCTGGCCCGAGGGGGAATCGAATCCATTGTAGCGACGCAGAAGGCGGCGCTGGCAAACTGATTTTTAAGGCGACTGATGAGTCGCCTTTTTTTTGTCTGTAGAAAAGTAAGATGAGGAGCGAAGGCATGAAACCATATCAGCGCCAGTTTATTGAATTTGCGCTTAGCAAGCAGGTGTTAAAGTTTGGCGAGTTTACGCTGAAATCCGGGCGCAAAAGCCCCTATTTCTTCAACGCCGGGCTGTTTAATACCGGGCGCGACCTGGCACTGTTAGGCCGTTTTTACGCTGAAGCATTGGTGGATTCTGGCATTGAGTTCGATCTGCTGTTTGGCCCTGCTTACAAAGGGATCCCGATTGCGACCACTACCGCCGTGGCGCTGGCGGAGCATCATGACCTTGACCTGCCGTACTGCTTTAACCGCAAAGAGGCAAAAGACCACGGTGAAGGCGGCAATCTGGTTGGTAGCGCGTTACAAGGACGCGTAATGCTGGTAGATGATGTGATCACCGCCGGAACGGCGATTCGCGAATCGATGGAGATTATTCAGGCTAATGGCGCGACGCTTGCTGGCGTATTGATTTCGCTTGATCGTCAGGAACGGGGGCGCGGCGAGATTTCGGCGATTCAGGAAGTTGAGCGTGATTACAACTGCAAAGTGATCTCTATCATCACCCTGAAAGATCTGATTGCCTATCTGGAAGAGAAGCCGGAAATGGCGGAACATCTGGCGGCGGTTAAGGCCTATCGCGAAGAGTTTGGCGTTTAAAGAAACTCGCCGGATGAAAAGTCATCCGGCGTCATATTACTGCAACTGCGCGGCAATTAGCGGCCAGCGGGCGTCAAAATCATCCGTCGGGCGGTATTTAAATTCGCTGCGGACAAAACGTGACAGCATACCTTCACAGAAGGCCAGGATCTGGCTTGCCAGCAGGGTTTCATCGGTGGTGTAACCTTCACCCTCACGCATTCTCTTTTCACGCAATACCTGGCGCAGCTGCGCTTCAATACGCTCGAACAGCTGGTTGATACGCCCTTGCAGGCGATCCTGTTCAAACATCAGCGCATGACCAGTGAGGATGCGGGTCAGGCCAGGATTACGCTCACCAAAACCGAGAAGCAGCAACACAATCAGACGCAGGCGCGCTGTGGTGTCTTTCTCATCTTTCAGAATCAGGTTGATGCGAGTAATCAGGCTATCTTCGATAAACTCAATCAGGCTATCGAACATGCGGGTCTTACTGGGGAAGTGGCGATACAGTGCCGCTTCGGAAACGCCGACAGAGGCGGCCAGTTTTGCCGTCGTGATACGTTGGCTTCCATCGCTGGATTCCAGCATCAGCGCCAGAGACTGAAGTATTTCCTCGCGACGGTTCCTTTTCGCAGTTTGTTTTTCTGCCATGTTACAAAATACCCCTGAAAATAAGCACTTGCCAGGCGGCACCCACGCTATGACCGCAAACGAAATGTTTGCGGCTATGTTATGACGTTATTCGGATGCGTATGTGTTACTGACGACCAGAGTGACCAAAGCCGCCTTCACCGCGGTCGGTGGCGTCGAAATCTTCCACCAGATTAAATTCAGCCTGTACTACCGGAACAAAAATCATCTGGGCGATGCGTTCGCCAGGTTGAATGGTGAAGCTGTCCTGACCACGGTTCCACACGGAAATCATCAACTGGCCCTGATAGTCAGAATCGATCAATCCTACCAGGTTACCAAGCACGATACCGTGCTTATGTCCCAATCCGGAGCGCGGCAGCATCATTGCCGCCAGTGAAGGATCGGCAATATGAATCGCCAGCCCGGTCGGAACCAGCGTAGTGTCACCCGGAGCCAGTTCTACGGCGTCGTCGAGACAGGCACGCAGGTCAAGTCCGGCAGAGCCAGAGGTGGCATAAGTCGGGAGCGGAAATTCCTTCCCAACGCGCGGGTCCAGAATCTTAACGTCGATTTTTTTCATCATAACGGGTCACGATCTCGTCGAGTAATAATTGGCCAAGGAGCTCTTTGCGCTCAAGCGGTAAGACTTTATCTCCGTCCTGCCAGAAAAGGTGTAATGCGTTGTTGTCGCTGTTAAATCCTTGAGTTGGCTGGGAAACATCGTTCGCGCAGATCAGATCAAGGTTTTTACGGATACGTTTTTGCCGGGCGTATTCTTCCACATTATTTGTTTCGGCGGCAAATCCAACGACATAGGGTCGATGGTCTTTTAGTGCGGCAACGCCTGCGACGATATCGGGGTTTTTAACCATTTTTATTGTTAATTCATCACCCTGCGTGGCCTGCTTTTTGATTTTCTCTGGGGCCACGGTAGCTGCGCGATAATCCGCCACGGCGGCGCAGCCGATAAAAATATTTTGCTGCTGTACAGAAGCATTCACGGCGGCTTCCATTTCCAGCGCGGTCATCACATCAACACGTTTAACAAACGGTGGCGTCGGTAGTGAAACCGGACCTGATACCAGCGTGACGTTCGCGCCACGACGGGCAGCGGCGGCGGCGATAGCAAAACCCATCTTGCCGGAGCTGTGATTAGAGATATAACGCACGGGATCGAGCGGTTCACGCGTCGGGCCGGCGGTAATCATAATGTTCAGATGTTTCAGGTCGTTGACGGGCGAAAAATGCGCTACCGCCATATCCACAATGGTTAACGGATCGAGCATTCGCCCAGGACCGATATCACCACAAGCCTGACTGCCACTGTCTGGCCCCCAGATGAGCAAACCACGGGAAGCAAGCACCTCTAAATTATGCTGCGTGGCAGCGGCACGGTACATCTGCTGGTTCATGGCGGGGAGCACGGCTACAGGCGCAGGTGTAGCCAGACAAATCGTCGATACCAGGTCATTCGCCATTCCGGCAGCAACACGGGCAATCAAATCTGCCGTGGCAGGGGCGAGAATCACTAAATCAGCCCATTTACCCAGCTCAATATGGCCCATAGCGGCTTCGGCTGCCGGGTCCAGCAGACTGTCGGAAACGGGATAACCAGAAACCGCCTGCAAGCTAAGTGGGGTGATAAAGGCTTTTGCCGCTTCGGTCATGGCTACGCGGACGTCGGCCCCGCGATCGCGCAAACGACGCACCAGTTCAGGGGTTTTATAGGCAGCAATACCGCCGCTAACGCCGAGAACGATTTTTTTACCGGCCAGGCTCATGATGATTTTTCCTGTTGGGTGACACCAGAAGTTGGCGATTTTATCACAATACTTTTGTTGTCGTGCCTTCACCTGAGAATCACTTTGCGAGGCGCTTTCCAGGATTGAAAACTGGCCGTCGATTTAACGGAACGGCTATGACAGGATGCGAGCACCACAAAGGAGGTGAAGGTGAAAAACAATTCACAGCTGTTGATGCCGCGCGAAAAAATGCTGAAGTTTGGTATTAGCGCCTTAACGGATGTCGAGCTGCTGGCGCTATTTCTGCGTACCGGAACGCGCGGTAAAGATGTATTAACCCTGGCAAAAGAGATGCTGGAGAATTTCGGCTCTCTTTATGGCTTGTTAACCTCTGAATATGAACAATTTAGTGGCGTTCATGGAATTGGCGTGGCGAAATTTGCCCAGTTAAAGGGGATTGCTGAACTGGCGCGGCGTTACTACAACGTGCGGATGCGTGAAGAAAGCCCTTTACTCAGCCCGGAGATGACGAGGGAATTTTTACAAAGCCAGCTCACGGGTGAGGAGCGGGAGATCTTTATGGTGATCTTTCTCGACTCCCAACACCGGGTTATAACGCATAGCCGTCTTTTTTCCGGCACGCTAAACCATGTTGAAGTCCATCCTCGGGAAATTATCCGCGAAGCGATAAAAATAAACGCCTCGGCGCTGATCCTTGCACATAATCACCCTTCGGGTTGTGCTGAACCCAGTAAAGCGGATAAACTCATTACTGAACGGATAATAAAGAGTTGTCAGTTCATGGATTTACGCGTGCTCGACCATATCGTGATTGGGCGTGGAGAGTATGTTTCTTTTGCCGAACGCGGCTGGATTTAACCCGCTATGCGCGATCCTTCGGGATCTTTGTCTGTTCGGGACTTGAGCACATCGCTGAGTCAGCGTATACTACGCCACCTTTGAGAATCTCGGGTTTGGCATTTGGGCCTGGCAATCGAGAGTTCACATAGAACTGCGATGACCGGGCTGTAAAGCCTGACGAGGCGCCAATACCCCATACGAAGCTCGAGCTAATTTGATTTTTGGAGAATAGACATGTCCCGAGTCTGCCAAGTTACTGGCAAGCGTCCGGTGACCGGTAACAACCGTTCCCACGCACTGAACGCGACTAAACGCCGTTTCCTGCCGAACCTGCACTCTCACCGTTTCTGGGTTGAGAGCGAGAAGCGTTTTGTCACCCTGCGCGTATCTGCTAAAGGTATGCGTGTAATCGATAAAAAAGGCATCGATACAGTTCTGGCTGAACTGCGTGCCCGTGGCGAAAAGTACTAAGTACTTAGAGGAAATAAATCATGGCTAAAGGTATTCGTGAGAAAATCAAGCTGGTTTCTTCTGCTGGTACTGGTCACTTCTATACCACTACGAAGAACAAACGTACTAAGCCGGAAAAACTGGAACTGAAAAAATTCGATCCAGTTGTTCGCCAGCACGTGATCTACAAAGAAGCGAAAATCAAATAATTCTCGCTTTGATGTAACAAAAAACCTCGCTCCGGCGGGGTTTTTTGTTATCTGCTTGCCCCCATATTGACTGCATCTGTTCATTCCTGGAGATGCTATGCCTGAATTACCCGAAGTTGAAACCAGCCGCCGCGGCATAGAACCGCATCTCGTTGGTGCAACCATTCTTCATGCGGTGGTGCGCAACGGACGCTTGCGCTGGCCGGTTTCAGAAGAGATCTACCGTTTAAGCGACCAACCAGTGCTTAGCGTGCAGCGGCGGGCTAAATATCTGCTGCTGGAGCTGCCTGAGGGCTGGATTATCATTCATTTGGGGATGTCTGGCAGCCTGCGCATCCTTCCAGAAGAACTTCCCCCTGAAAAGCATGACCATGTGGATTTGGTGATGAGCAACGGCAAAGTGCTGCGCTACACCGATCCGCGCCGCTTTGGTGCCTGGCTGTGGACCAAAGAGCTGGAAGGGCACAACGTGCTGGCTCATCTTGGACCGGAGCCGCTTAGCGACGATTTCAATGGTGAGTATCTGCATCAGAAGTGCGCGAAGAAAAAAACGGCGATTAAACCGTGGCTGATGGATAACAAGCTGGTGGTAGGGGTAGGGAATATCTATGCCAGCGAATCACTGTTTGCGGCGGGGATCCATCCGGATCGGCTGGCGTCATCACTGTCGCTGGCAGAGTGTGAATTGTTAGCTCGGGTGATTAAAGCGGTGTTGCTGCGTTCGATTGAGCAGGGTGGTACAACGCTGAAAGATTTTCTGCAAAGTGATGGTAAACCGGGCTATTTCGCACAGGAATTGCAGGTTTACGGGCGAAAAGGCGAGCCGTGTCGGGTGTGCGGTACGCCGATTGTGGCGACTAAACATGCGCAGCGGGCAACGTTTTATTGTCGGCAGTGCCAGAAGTAATTCATGCGCGCCGGATGGCATACCATCCGGCATAAACGCTACGCTAACTTCGCCATCAGCGCCTGATGGACATTCTCCGGCAGGAAATGGGTGACATCGCCCTGATGGCGCGCCACCTCTTTCACCAACGATGAAGAGATAAACGACCACTCTTTCGACGGCATCAGAAACACACTTTCCAGTTCCGGCATTAAGTGGCGATTCATATGCGCCAGCTGCATTTCATATTCAAAATCCGCCACCGCACGCAGGCCACGAATCAGCACCGTAGCGTGTTGATTACGGGCG
Organism: Escherichia sp. WS1152; assembly: GCF_046487665.1. Lineage (NCBI taxonomy): Bacteria > Pseudomonadati > Pseudomonadota > Gammaproteobacteria > Enterobacterales > Enterobacteriaceae > Escherichia > Escherichia sp. WS1152. The sequence goes on from NZ_JBJQJA010000009.1 coordinate 156,999, forward strand.
AAGTTCGCCATCAAATCACTAAACCCGACCACTTCCACGTTCCCCAGATGCGCGGTTGCCTGCTGTGCCAGCGCCACACGCTCTTCCAGGGTAAACATCGGTTTTTTACTGGGGCTGGCGGCAATCGCCAGAATAACGTGATCGAACATTTGCGTGGCGCGCGTCACGATATCGATATGACCATTGGTAATGGGATCGAAAGTACCCGGATAAATCGCCCGTTTTTGCATAACAACCTCAATGCGTTTTCGGTGGCAGGTAAGGTTCCAGCAGTTGAAGCAGACGCTGTAGCGCGCCCTGGTTTTGATACAGTACTTCAACGGCATGACGGCCATAGAAACTACGGTAATCGGCGTCGGTGAGTAAAGAGGACACCTCTTTTGCAAGCGTAGTGGCATCGGTAACGGTAATCAGCCCGCTTGCCTGCTCCAGCCGCGCGCAAATGTCTTTAAAGTTAAAAGTATGCGGCCCCATCAATACCGGAATAGCGTGTGCGGCAGCTTCCAGCGGATTATGCCCACCACGTTCAACCAGTGAACCGCCAACAAAGGCGAGATCGGCAATGCCGTACAGTAACATCAACTCGCCCATCGTATCGCCAACCACAACCTGCGTGCTGGTGGAGGGGACTTCCCCTGAAGAGCGTGTGATATAGCTTAGTCCAGCCTGGCGGACAAGATTAATCGCATCCGGGAAGCGTTCTGGATGACGGGGTACCAGGATGAGCAATAAATTCGGGAATTGCTGTAACAATGCCTGATGTGCGGCAATGACCACGCTCTCTTCACCTTCGTGAGTGCTGGTGGCAATCCATACCGGGCGGTGTGGTGCCCACTGGCGGCGCAGCGTCACGGCTTTAGCAGCCAACTGCGGCGTTACAGAAATATCGAATTTCAGGCTACCGGTAACGGTCACCTGATTATTTTTTGCGCCCAGCGCCACAAAACGTGCACCATCTTCTTCATTTTGCGCAGCAATCAGCGTAATACGACGCAGCAAGCGACGGACGAATTTACCCAGTTTGGCATAACCTGCGGCCGAGCGGGCAGAGAGTCGCGCGTTAGCGATCACCAGCGGAATTTTACGTTTGTGTAGCGCCGCAATCAGGTTAGGCCATAGTTCGGTTTCCATAATCAACACCAGTTTGGGGTCGACTTTATTCAGGAAACGGTTGAGCGCATCGGGCAGGTCATACGGCAGATAAACGTGCTGAACATCCTTCCCGAAAGCCGATTGTACGCGCTCCGAACCGGTTGGCGTCATGGTTGTAACGGTAATCGGTAAATCAGGATAACGATGGCGCAGCGCGCGCACCAACGGGATCGCCGCCAGAGTTTCACCGACGGAGACGGAGTGCAGCATAATGCCGCCTGGTTTTAGCGGATGGCGGTAAAAACCGTAACGTTCACCCCAGCGTTTTCGATAGGCCGGAGCCTTACGTCCGCGCACCCAGAGCCGTATCCAGATCAGCGGCTGAATAAGGTAGAGAAGGGCGGTGTAAAGCAATTCGAGCATAGTAAATAGCTGACTTATGGATGTGCTGGGGATTCTATGTATTTAGCTGTGGCTTTACCATTACTTTTCCCGTTTTTGACTTAAATAGCAATTTACCCGCCAATTCTTGCTGAACATCTATACTTTTTTTGTATTTTTATGCGATTCATTGATTTCTGCTGTACGTGCAGGAAGGAATCGCAGAGCAACAGTGAAAGAATATGGTTGCTAATGATTTTATTTGATTGATTTCTTTATTGAAAATCAACAATGTGCTTAAAAATCATTCGGGTCGGATTGCCGCGAAAGAAGTGATACACTAGCGCGTCAATATCAGTGCGGTATCAGTATTCAGGTAGCTGTTGAGCCTGGGGCGGTAGCGTGCTTTTTCTGCTTCACCTTAATCGGATAATCTCAACAAAAAGAGTTACTTGTGGATAAGCCATTTCGAAGAATTTTGCTCATTAAGATGCGTTTTCATGGGGATATGTTATTAACTACTCCCGTCATTAGTTCGCTGAAAAAAAATTACCCTGACGCAAAAATCGATGTGCTGCTTTATCAGGACACCATCCCGATCCTGTCTGAAAATCCAGAGATTAACGCGCTCTACGGCATAAAAAATAAAAAAGCAAAAGCCTCAGAAAAAATTGCCAACTTTTTTCATCTCATCAAGGTATTACGTGCCAATAAGTATGACCTTATCGTCAATCTTACCGATCAATGGATGGTTGCTATACTGGTTCGCTTATTAAATGCTCGTGTGAAAATTTCCCAGGATTATCATCATCGGCAGTCTGCTTTTTGGCGTAAAAGTTTCACCCATTTGGTGCCGTTGCAGGGTGGAAATGTGGTGGAAAGTAACTTATCCGTGCTGACACCATTGGGACTTGATTCGTTGGTGAAGCAGACAACCATGAGTTACCCGCCTGCAAGCTGGAAACGTATGCGTCGCGAACTTGATCACGCTGGTGTTGGACAAAATTATGTGGTTATCCAACCTACGGCGCGGCAAATCTTCAAATGCTGGGACAACGCCAAGTTTTCCGCTGTGATTGATGCCTTACATGCTCGTGGTTATGAAGTCGTTCTGACGTCCGGCCCAGATAAAGACGATCTGGCCTGCGTCAATGAAATTGCGCAGGGATGCCAGACGCCACCAGTAACGGCGCTGGCTGGAAAGGTGACCTTCCCGGAACTTGGTGCGTTAATCGATCATGCGCAGCTGTTTATTGGCGTTGATTCCGCACCGGCGCATATTGCCGCTGCAGTTAATACGCCGCTGATATCGCTGTTTGGTGCGACAGATCATATTTTCTGGCGTCCCTGGTCAAATAACATGATTCAATTCTGGGCGGGAGATTACCGGGAAATGCCAACGCGCGATCAGCGTGACCGAAATGAGATGTATCTTTCGGTTATTCCGGCGGCAGATGTCATTGCTGCTGTCGATAAATTACTGCCCTCCTCCACGACAGGTACGTCGTTATGATCGTTGCTTTTTGTTTATATAAATATTTTCCCTTTGGCGGTTTGCAGCGTGATTTTATGCGTATTGCTCAGACAGTCGCCGCCCGAGGTCATCATGTTCGGGTTTATACCCAGTCGTGGGAAGGCGAATGCCCTGATGTATTTGAACTGATCAAAGTGCCGGTTAAATCGCATACCAATCACGGGCGCAATGCGGAGTATTTTGCCTGGGTGCAAAAACATTTACGCGAACATCCCGTCGATAAAGTCGTTGGATTCAACAAAATGCCGGGGCTGGACGTTTATTATGCCGCTGATGTTTGTTATGCCGAGAAAGTAGCGCAGGAAAAAGGCTTTTTCTATCGCCTGACGTCACGTTATCGCCATTATGCCGCCTTTGAGCGGGCAACCTTCGAACAGGGTAAGCCGACACAGTTGCTGATGCTGACAGATAAGCAAATCGCCGATTTCCAGAAACATTATCAGACTGAAGCGGAGCGTTTTCATATTCTGCCACCGGGGATTTATCCTGATCGTAAATATAGCCAGCAGCCAGCCAATAGCCGTGAAATCTTCCGTAAGAAGAATGGAATAACCGAACAACAATATTTATTGTTGCAGGTCGGTTCAGACTTCACGCGTAAAGGTGTCGATCGTTCCATTGAAGCACTTGCTTCGTTACCGGATTCGCTGCGCCACAACACATTGCTATATGTTGTTGGGCAGGATAAACCGCGAAAATTTGAGGCGCTGGCAGAAAAACGCGGCGTGCGCAGTAATGTTCACTTTTTCTCGGGGCGCAATGATGTCTCGGAATTAATGGCGGCGGCGGATTTATTACTGCATCCTGCCTACCAGGAAGCGGCGGGAATTGTGCTGCTGGAAGCGATTACTGCAGGATTACCGGTACTAACAACAGCCGTTTGTGGCTATGCGCATTATATTGTCGACGCCAATTGCGGCGAGGCTATTGCTGAGCCATTCCGCCAGGAAACATTGAATGAGATTTTACGCAAAGCGTTAACGCAATCTTCATTGCGCCAGGCCTGGGCGGAAAATGCGCGACATTATGCTGATACACAAGATTTATACAGTCTGCCAGAGAAAGCGGCGGATATCATAACGGGTGGTCTGGATGGTTGAACTTAAAGAGCCGTTTGCCACGTTATGGCGCGGTAAAGATCCTTTTGAGGAAGTTAAAACCTTGCAGGGTGAGGTATTTCGTGAACTGGAAACTCGCCGTACTCTGCGCTTTGAAATGGCGGGCAAAAGCTATTTTCTCAAATGGCATCGCGGCACGACCCTGAAAGAGATAATCAAAAATTTACTCTCATTGCGGATGCCAGTATTAGGCGCAGACCGCGAATGGAATGCGATTCATCGACTGCGGGATGTCGGCGTTGATACTATGTATGGGGTGGCATTCGGCGAAAAAGGCATGAATCCGCTGACCAGAACCTCGTTTATTATTACCGAAGATCTGACACCAACCATCAGTCTGGAAGATTACTGTGCTGACTGGGCGACCAACCCACCAGATGTTCGCGTAAAGCGTATGCTTATTAAGCGTGTCGCGACGATGGTGCGCGATATGCATGCTGCGGGCATTAACCATCGTGACTGTTATATCTGTCATTTCCTGCTGCACTTGCCTTTTTCCGGTAAGGAAGAGGAGTTAAAAATTTCGGTAATTGACCTACACCGGGCGCAGCTTCGCACGCGCGTTCCACGTCGTTGGCGCGATAAAGATCTTATAGGGCTTTATTTTTCTTCAATGAATATCGGCCTGACTCAGCGGGATATCTGGCGGTTTATGAAAGTGTATTTTGCCGCCCCGCTTAAAGACATTCTCAAGCAGGAACAAGGACTGCTGTCGCAAGCAGAAGCAAAAGCCACAAAAATCAGGGAAAGAACGATTCGAAAATCGTTGTAATTTCCGGAGAGAAATATGAGTGCCCACTATTTTAATCCACAAGAGATGATCAATAAGACAATCATCTTCGATGAAAGGCCAGCGGCGTCAGTGGCATCATCATTCCATGTTGCTTATGGCATTGATAAAAACTTTCTTTTTGGTTGTGGTGTTTCAATCACGTCAGTTTTGTTACATAACAACGACGTGAGTTTTGTTTTCCACGTTTTTATTGATGATATCCCTGAAGCCGATATCCAGCGTTTAGCCCAATTGGCGAAAAGCTATCGTACCTGTATCCAGATCCATCTAGTAAATTGTGAACGGCTTAAGGCATTACCGACGACCAAAAATTGGTCTATTGCCATGTATTTCCGTTTTGTAATTGCAGATTACTTTATTGATCAACAAGATAAGATCCTTTACCTGGATGCTGATATCGCCTGTCAGGGAAACTTAAAGCCGCTGATAACAATGGATCTTGCCAATAACGTTGCTGCTGTTGTTACTGAACGCGATGCTAACTGGTGGTCGTTACGGGGTCAAAGTCTGCAGTGTAATGAACTTGAAAAGGGTTACTTTAATTCAGGTGTCCTGTTAATTAATACACTAGCGTGGGCGCAGGAGTCCGTTTCTGCTAAAGCGATGTCGATGCTTGCTGATAAAGCCATCGTTTCCCGTTTAACCTATATGGATCAAGATATCCTTAATCTTATCCTGTTAGGGAAAGTTAAATTCATTGATGCTAAATACAATACGCAATTTAGTTTAAATTATGAATTAAAAAAATCATTTGTTTGTCCAATTAATGATGAAACCGTATTAATTCATTATGTCGGCCCGACAAAACCCTGGCATTACTGGGCCGGTTATCCAAGTGCGCAACCTTTTATCAAAGCCAAAGAAGCATCGCCCTGGAAAAATGAACCGTTAATGCGGCCAGTTAACTCAAACTATGCTCGTTATTGCGCCAAGCATAATTTTAAACAAAACAAACCAATTAACGGGATAATGAATTATATTTATTATTTTTATTTAAAGATAATAAAATGAAATTGAGGAAAGTTAAATGAATGAATTTATAAAAGAACGGTTTTCGTATTTAGCAGATAATAAAAAAGAAAACGCCCCAGAGCTAAATGTTTCCTACGGTATCGATAAGAATTTTTTGTATGGTGCTGGCGTTTCAATTTCTTCCGTTTTGATTAATAATTCAGATATTAATTTTGTCTTTCATGTTTTCACTGATTATGTGGATGATGATTATTTAAAGTCATTTAATGAAACAGCAAAACAATTTAATACCTCAATTATTGTATATTTAATTGACCCCAAATACTTTGCTGATCTGCCGACGTCACAGTTTTGGTCGTACGCGACATACTTCAGGGTATTGTCTTTTGAATATCTGAGTGAAAGTATTTCCACACTGCTGTATCTGGATGCCGATGTTGTTTGTAAAGGAAGCCTGAAACCTCTCACAGAAATTATATTTAAAGATGAGTTTGCTGCGGTCATTCCTGACAATGATAGTACTCAGGCGGCATGTGCAAAACGCCTCAACATTCCCGAAATGAATGGACGTTATTTCAATGCAGGCGTTATCTATGTCAATCTTAAAAAATGGCATGAAGCAAATTTGACACCGTATTTACTCAAACTTTTACGAGGGGAAACTAAATATGGCTCTCTTAAATATTTAGATCAGGATGCGTTGAATATCGCATTTAATATGAATAATATCTACCTTGCGAAGGATTTTGATACTATTTATACCCTGAAAAACGAACTTTATGATCGTAGTCATCGAAAGTATCAGCAAACCATTACCGATAAAACAGTGTTGATTCACTATACAGGGATAACTAAACCATGGCATAGCTGGGCTGGATATCCGTCTGCATCATACTTTAATATCGCGCGTGAACAATCTCCCTGGAAGAAATATCCTCTTAAAGAGGCGCGGACTGTTGCAGAAATGCAGAAACAATATAAGCATCTGTTTGCCCATGGTGAGTATATAAAAGGCATAACTTCATTAATTAAGTACAAGCTTAAGAAATAAATTACTCTTATGATTACAAGTATACGTTATCGCGGCTTCTCATTTTATTACAAAGATAATGATAATAAATATAAAGAAATCTTTGATGAAATACTGGCCTATAATTTTAAAACAGTAAAAGTATTACGTAATATTGATGATACCAAAGTATCTTTGATTGATACGAAATATGGTCGCTATGTTTTTAAAGTCTTTGCTCCGAAAACGAAAAGGAATGAACGTTTTTTAAAATCTTTTGTAAAAGGTGACTACTATCAGAATTTGATCGTTGAAACCGATCGTGTCAGAAGTGCAGGTCTTACTTTTCCTAATGATTTTTATTTTCTGGCTGAGCGTAAAATTTTCAACTATGCCAGTGTTTTTATCATGCTTATCGAGTATGTCGAGGGCGTAGAGCTCAATGATATGCCGATTATTCCAGAAAATGTTAAAGCAGAAATTAAGGCTTCAATGGAAAAATTGCATGCCTTAAATATGCTATCGGGCGACCCACACCGGGGTAACTTTATCGTTAGTAAAGATGGTGTCAGGATAATTGACCTATCCGGTAAAAGCTGTACGGCAGAGCGTAAAGCTCGTGATCGTCTGGCCATGGAACGTCACCTGGGTATTGTCAACGAAATAAAAGATTATGGCTACTATTCAGTAATCTACAGAACCAAACTACGCAAATTTATTAAAAAATTAAAAGGCAAAGCGTAAACCACACAGTCAAAACGGAACCAACATGGATTTATTAGCTGAGAGTATTACTGAAGTCGCTGTCTCTGGGGAAATTGCTAACACCGATCGTGTGTTAAATATCGCTTACGGTATTGACCGTAACTTTTTATTTGGTGCGGCAGTATCTATGCAATCAGTTGTTATGCATAACCCGGACCTTGCGGTTAAGTTTCATCTCTTTACCGACTACATTGATGAAGATTATCTACAACGTGTTAATGCTTTTACCAGCAAAAATGCTAACGTTGAAGTAAGAATTTATAAAGTATCCAGTGCCTTTATTGATATCTTCCCCAGCCTGAAACAGTGGTCTTATGCAACATTCTTCCGCTTAGTTGCGTTCCAGTATCTGAGTGAAACTATTGAAAATCTGTTATATATCGATGCTGATGTCATCTGTAAAGGCTCATTAGCTGGATTGCTTGATATTAATTTTGATGGCGATAAGTTCGCGGCTGTTATTAAAGATGTGCCTTTTATGCAGGAAAAACCAGCGAAGCGTCTGGCTATAGAGGGACTTCCAGGGAATTATTTCAACGCCGGTGTAGTATATCTGCAGCTTGAAGCATGGGCGAAAAATGATTTTATGAATAAAGCCATTGCTATGCTGGCAAGTGACCCGCAGCACACGAAATATAAATGCCTTGATCAGGATATTTTAAATATTCTGTTCTTTGGTCATTGTATTTTTATTAGCGGCGATTATGATTGCTTTTATGGCATTGACTATGAGTTAAAAAATAAAAGCGATGAAGATTATAAAAAGACCATTACCGATGATACTAAGCTGATTCATTATGTTGGCGTAACGAAGCCCTGGAACGACTGGACGAATTATCCCTGCCAGAAGTATTTTAATGAGGCTTATCAGGCTTCTTGCTGGAATGATGTGGCGTTTATTCCAGCCACGAATGAAAAGCAGTATCAAGTGAAATCCAGACATTTGAAAAGAAATGGTAATATTGCATCTTCATTTTACTATTTCATGCTCTATTATAGTAAGAAAATAGCGCGTAAGCATTTTTCCAAATAATTATTAAGATTAATCATCCAGAGATTTTTTAATGAACTTGCCCATTTATATTGTCTCACTTAAAAGAGATATTGAGCGAAGAAATAAAATAAATGATGTTTTTCATCGATTAAATATTAATTTTGATTTTTTTGATGCCATAGATGCTAAAGACCCTCAAAATAAAGAAATTATTGATAAAATGAGATTAAGTGGTGTCGGCGCAGAAATGACTGATGGAGAAATTGCTTGTACATTAAGTCATCAACTTATATATCAGGATATGATAGATAAAAATATAGAATGGGCAGTCATTCTCGAGGATGATGTTATCGTCAATGAGAAATTTAAAAAATTTCTGCAATATTTTAATCTTTCTGAAAAAGACAAGTTAAAACATAATAATTTGTATTTGCTTGGAGGACAGAAAGGATTACATGATTATCCGGTATTGGGGCAAAGCCTTTTTAGTAAAGTTAAGGTAAGTACTTGTACTTTTCGGCGTGTTAATTTCAATAAAAATAAAATTCGGCGTACATGTTCATATTTGATGAATAAAGATATGGCACAAAAGTTGCTCAAATTGACAAAGGATTATGGCACCTATCGAGCTGATAGCTGGAAGTTAATGCATCAACATAATATTATAAAAGAGTTTTATTTAGACGAAATAATATTACATCCTATTTTAAATGAGTTTAATAGTCATCTTGAAAGTGAAAGACTATTAACATCGGAAAAAAAACAACCTAGAACAAGGCTTCAGAAAAGAATGAAGTTTATACGCTCCTGGATAAAGGTGGCTTTTTTTTCTCTTTTGAAATGAGATTGTTAATTTCAATTTGTTGTGAGATATTAACGTGGAAGTAAAAATTGAGCAATTTCGAAATAATAGCTGTAATTTTATTTTTTTATTGTATTTAATCGGTTTGTTGTTTGTGCCAATTGATCTTAATATCACCACTAAAATAATTAATGCGACAGGTGCATTTTCTCTTTTCTTATTAATTGTAAATAAAAAGCATAATTATAATAAAAATGTCATTATATTAATTCTTGGTTTACTTCTTTTGGGTGCAATGAACCTGATATGGTATGAATTTTATAAAACAGAAGATGTAGTATATAGAAATGCTTATCGAGGCTACCTTGAGTCTGGAAAACTATTAGTATTTAGCTCGTTGACATTTTTATTACTAAGTAAAAATAAATTCAGGCAAAATGAAAAACTACATTTTATTTCAGCTATCTTAGTTCAAATAATCATGCTATGTAGAGCATATTATCAAGGGATATATTTGCATGCAGACCGCATTCCCCTCTCCGCAATGAATGGGAATATTGGTCAGATGGGGGCAGCGACTATTGCGGCTTATGTGATTACATTCACTACTTTATATTCTTCAATTGTATTCATCAAAATGCAATCGAAATATAAATGGTTTCTATTTTATGCCAACTTTGCTTTAAGCTTTGCAGCAGTGATGATGACAGGAACGCGTGCGGCAATTTTTACATTCCCACTTATGATTATGGTCATATTATTTCTTCAGCATCGTGATCAAAAAGTGTTTTTATTTAAAGGATTGAGTGGTGTTTTTATATTGCTACTTGCTTGTGGTTTGATATTTAATAAGGAAATTGAGAGGCGAATTAATTCATTAAAAGCTGATGTTATTTCATATGCTACAAAAAATAACAGTCAATCCTCGGTCGGAGCACGTTTTGCAATGGTTAACGCAGGAATTAAAGGAAGTCCTGATGGTTTTAATTGGCAATCTCTTGAGCAGCGTGCTGAAAAGATAAAAGCATTAAGTGCAGACAATAATATTTATAGTGGAGCTTTATTATTCCTTGATGTACATATGCATAATGAAATTGTTGAAGCTCTTTCCACGAAAGGGAAAATTGGTCTTCTTGTTCTTATTATGTTCTATGTTGCAATTATCTACTACTGTATCCGGGAGAAAAAATATATACTTTTGGTTTTCCCTGCTTCTATTATGTTATTTGGCATTAGTGATGTCATTACGCATGCTAAACCAATACCGGCATCATGGATTGTGTGCCTCTTCCTGTCTATATCGTTTTTGAGTAAAAAAGAACCGCAATAATAAAAACGTTGATTAAGTAAGTGGGTATAATGCCCACTTACTATTTATTAAATCAATGTAATTTCTTTATAAACAGCCGCTGCTTCTAAATTATTTAAACTCTTTAGCGGAGCCCTGCAAACCATCTGATTCTTCCCATATCCGCCAATTAATCCCGGATCGGTTGGTCCATAAACCGTGATATTGGGTCTATCCAGTGCCGCCGTTAAATGGCTTAACCCCGTATCCACCGACACTACAAATTTAGCCCCGGCCAGCACGCGGGCAACGCCTTCCAGACTCATCTTCGGCAATACTTCAACATAAGCAAATCCTTCCGCCAGTCGTTTCGCCCGTTCTTCCTCATGCGGCGCGCCCCACGGAAGTTTAATCCGTATTCCTGAATCAGCCAGTAAACCAATCAATTCTCGCCAGTGTTCTTCCGGCCAGTGTTTATCATCACGGGTCGTCGCATGAAGAAATACGGCATATTCGCCAGCATCTGTAGGCAGGTTCGTCAGAAAATGCTGTGCGATAGCATAATCGCCCTGGGTTTGCGGTTTGCTATAGCCCAAACTTTTGGCAAATAGTTCGCGGGTGCGTTCTACGGCGTGCTGCTGTTTTGCAATATGATGCTTACGATTGTAAAACAGGCTGGCTAAAGGTTCGCGAGCGGTTTGCCAGTCCATGCCATGCTTTACGCCATGCGCCAGACGCGTCACCAGCGCCGCGCTTTTTACCAGCCCCTGAGCGTCGATAACTGCGTCATAGTTCTCTGCTTGTAGCGCTTCACGAAACGCTTTGCGTTCCGCTTTTATGGGGGCCGAGAACCAGGCTTTACGCCAGCGACGTATTGCCACAGGAATAACTCGCTCAACGGCAGCGTGCCAGGAAGGAATCTGTGCGAACCCTTCTTCCACCACCCAGTCAAACTTAATCCCTGGGATTGCCTGCTGGGCATCAGTGAGTGCGGGCAACGTATGGAGAACATCGCCCATCGACGATGTTTTAACGATCAAAACCCGCATCCGTCAGGCTTCCTCTTGTAACAATAGCGCGTTGAGTTCTTCCAGTACGCGCTGGGGAGTAATGTCGATTAAGCTCTGGTGATAACCCTCCGCAGCGTCACCTTTACGCACTTTGTGATAGCCGGTAATCAAACGGATCACGCGCGCTTTATGGGATAGCGGCGGTGTGAAGTCCGGGCTACTCGGACCATACAGGGCAACCAGCGGACGATTGAGCGCCGCCGCAACATGCATCAGGCCAGAATCGTTAGTGACAATGGCTTTACAGGCTGCAATCAGGATAACCGCTTGATCAAGCTGTGTTTCCCCCGCCAGGTTCCGACACCATGCCTGCTGCTCGGTATTCAAAGCGGCAAGAATCTCATTGCCCGCTTCATGATCTTTCGCCGAGCCAAACAGAACCACCTGATAACCTTCATCAATCAGCTGCTTTGCCAGCTCCGCATAGTGGTAGTGTGGCCAGCGTTTTGCCGGACCAAACTCCGCACCCGGGCAAAAACCAATCATCGGACGTTCTGATGAAAGCGAAAATTGATTACAGGTATATGATTTTTCACCTTCGCTCACCTGCAATTGCGGCCATAACAACGGTTTTGGTAGATCTTGTGCGGTACGCATAATGCCTTTGTCATAGGCCAGCGCTATATAGCGTTCCACCATTAGCGGCCAGGCTTCTTTATCGAGCACGCGTACATCGTTGAGTAAACCGTAGCGCATCTCGCCGCGCCAGCCGGTGCGATGAGGAATACCCGCGAAGAAAGGCACTAATGCAGATTTGAAGGAGTTGGGTAAGACGTAGGCGCGGTCGTAGCGCTTTTCACGCAGACTATGACCCAGTTTGCGGCGTTCGCCGATTTCCAGCGCTCCGTGACCGAGAGGCATAGGAATAGCTTCGTTAACTTCCGGCATCCGCGATAATAATGGACGGCACCATGCCGGTGCCATCACATCGATTATCGCCTGGGGATAGCGCGCCTGGAGCGTGCGATAGAGACTTTGCGACATCATCATGTCGCCAACCCAAGACGGGCCGATCACCAGTATTTTCATGCAGAGCTCTTATGCGTCGCGATTCAGCCAGGCCATGTATTCCGTTACACCTTCAGCAACGGTTTTGAACGGTTTGTCGTAACCCGCCGCGCGCAGATTTGTCAGATCTGCCTGAGTGAACGCCTGATAGCGGCCTTTCAGTTTATCCGGGAACGGAATGTATTCGATCTGGCCTTTCTTGTGATAAGCCAGCGTAGCATCAGCTACAGCCTGGAAGGATTCCGCACGACCAGTACCGAGATTGAAGATGCCGGAAACGCCATTTTCCAGGAACCACAGATTCACATCAGCCACGTCGCCCACATAGACGAAGTCGCGTTTGAAGTTCTCGCTACCTTCAAACAGCTTCGGTGATTCACCGTTGTTAAGCTGGGTGTTGAGATGGAAAGCGACGCTCGCCATGCTGCCTTTATGGCCTTCACGCGGTCCATAAACGTTGAAATAACGGAAGCCAACAATCTGCGAGTTCGCTTCAGGCAGGATTTGACGAACATATTCATCAAACAGGAATTTTGAGTAACCGTAGACGTTCAACGGTTTTTCGTACTCGCGGGATTCAATAAAGTCGGAGGTGCGTCCGCCGTAGGTGGCCGCGGAAGATGCATACAGGAACGGGATTTCGCGCTCCAGACAGTAGTGCAGCAGCTCTTTGGAGTATTGATAGTTGTTATCCATCATATACTTGCCATCCCACTCGGTGGTGGAAGAGCATGCGCCTTCGTGGAAAATCGCTTCGACATCGCCGAACTCTTCGCCAGCCATAATCTGGATCAGGAAGTCTTCCTTATCCATATAGTCCGCGATATCCAGATCCACCAGGTTCACAAACTTGGTGCCGTCTTTCAGGTTGTCCACCACCAGAATATCGGTGATGCCTTTATCATTCAGGGCCTTAACGATGTTGCTGCCGATAAAGCCCGCGCCGCCGGTAACGATGATCATAACTGTAACCTTCGAATTATGGAGTCAGAGACAATCTCAGACACGAATACTTCTATCATATCACTACACGGCGTTGGCTTCAGCCATTCGCCAAAAGTGAGATTGATGGACGTTATTTATCCTGAATTTTGCAGAAGTGTTAACGCGTCATCTCGTCGCGACCTATAAGTTTGGGTAATATGTGCTGGAATTTGCCCTGTCTGGAGAATCGCAATGCGTGGAGAATTTTATCAGCAGTTAACCAACGATCTGGAAACCGCACGGGCGGAAGGGTTGTTTAAAGAAGAGCGCATTATTACGTCTGCGCAGCAAGCAGATATCACTGTGGCTGATGGAAGCCACGTCATTAACTTTTGTGCCAATAACTATCTCGGGCTGGCGAATCATCCGGATCTGATTGCGGCGGCAAAGGCGGGAATGGATTCTCACGGTTTCGGCATGGCTTCGGTGCGTTTTATTTGCGGCACTCAGGACAGCCATAAAGAGCTTGAACAAAAACTGGCGGCATTCCTGGGGATGGAAGATGCGATTCTCTACTCTTCCTGCTTTGATGCTAACGGTGGCCTGTTTGAAACGCTGCTGGGCGCGGAAGACGCCATTATCTCCGACGCACTGAACCACGCGTCTATTATTGATGGTGTGCGTCTGTGTAAAGCTAAACGCTATCGCTATGCCAACAACGATATGCAGGAGCTTGAAGCTCGTCTGAAAGAAGCGCGTGAAGCCGGTGCGCGTCATGTGCTGATTGCCACCGATGGTGTGTTCTCGATGGACGGCGTGATTGCCAATCTGAAGGGCGTTTGCGATCTGGCAGATAAATACGATGCCCTGGTGATGGTAGACGACTCCCACGCGGTCGGTTTTGTCGGTGAAAATGGTCGTGGTTCCCATGAATACTGCGATGTGATGGGCCGGGTCGATATTATCACCGGTACGCTTGGTAAAGCGCTGGGCGGGGCTTCTGGTGGTTATACTGCGGCGCGCAAAGAAGTGGTTGAGTGGCTGCGCCAGCGTTCTCGTCCGTATCTGTTCTCCAACTCGCTGGCACCGGCCATTGTTGCCGCATCCATCAAAGTACTGGAGATGGTTGAAGCGGGTAGCGAGCTGCGTGACCGTCTGTGGGCGAACGCGCGTCAGTTCCGTGAGCAAATGTCGGCGGCGGGCTTTACCCTGGCGGGAGCCGATCACGCCATTATTCCGGTCATGCTTGGTGATGCGGTAGTGGCGCAGAAATTTGCCCGTGAGCTGCAAAAAGAGGGCATTTACGTCACCGGTTTCTTCTATCCGGTCGTTCCGAAAGGTCAGGCGCGTATTCGTACCCAGATGTCTGCGGCGCATACCCCTGAGCAAATTACGCGTGCAGTAGAAGCATTCACGCGTATTGGTAAACAACTGGGCGTTATTGCCTGAGGATGTGAGATGAAAGCGTTATCCAAACTGAAAGCGGAAGAGGGCATCTGGATGACCGACGTTCCTGTACCGGAACTCGGGCATAACGATCTGCTGATTAAAATCCGTAAAACAGCCATCTGCGGGACTGACGTTCACATCTATAACTGGGATGAGTGGTCGCAAAAAACCATCCCGGTGCCGATGGTCGTGGGCCATGAATATGTCGGTGAAGTGGTAGGTATTGGTCAGGAAGTGAAAGGCTTCAAGATTGGCGATCGCGTTTCTGGCGAAGGCCATATCACTTGCGGTCACTGTCGCAACTGTCGTGGCGGTCGTACCCATCTGTGCCGCAACACGATCGGCGTCGGCGTTAACCGTCCGGGCTGCTTCGCCGAATATCTGGTGATCCCGGCGTTCAACGCCTTCAAAATCCCAGACAATATCTCCGACGACCTGGCTTCCATTTTTGATCCCTTCGGTAACGCCGTGCATACCGCGCTGTCGTTCGATCTGGTTGGCGAGGATGTGCTGGTCTCTGGTGCAGGTCCGATAGGTATTATGGCTGCGGCGGTGGCGAAACACGTTGGTGCACGCAATGTGGTGATCACTGATGTTAATGAATATCGTCTCGAACTGGCGCGCAAAATGGGTATCACCCGTGCGGTCAACGTCGCTAAAGAAAACCTTAATGATGTGATGGCAGAACTGGGGATGACCGAAGGCTTTGATGTCGGTCTGGAAATGTCCGGTGCGCCGCCAGCGTTTCGTACCATGCTCGACACCATGAACCACGGCGGTCGTATTGCGATGCTGGGTATTCCACCTTCTGACATGTCGATAGACTGGACAAAAGTGATCTTTAAGGGCTTGTTCATTAAAGGCATTTACGGTCGTGAGATGTTTGAAACCTGGTACAAGATGGCGGCGCTGATTCAGTCTGGCCTCGATCTCTCGCCGATCATTACCCATCGTTTCTCTATCGATGATTTCCAGAAGGGCTTTGACGCTATGCGTTCGGGCCAGTCCGGGAAAGTTATTCTGAGCTGGGATTAACACGAACAAGGGCTGGTATTCCAGCCCTTTTATCTGAGGATAATCCGTTAAATATGTAAAATCCTGTCAGTGTAATAAAGATATCGTAATTGCGCTGATCTCTTATATAGCTGCTCTCATTATCTCTCTACCCTGAAGTGACTCTCTCACCTGTAAAAATAATATCTCACAGGCTTAATAGTTTCTTAATACAAAGCCTGTAAAACGTCAGGATAACTTCAGAGGTCGTCGGTAATTTATGATGAACAGCACCAATAAACTTAGTGTTATTATTCCGTTATATAATGCGGGCGATGATTTTCGCACTTGTATGGAATCTTTAATTACGCAAACCTGGACTGCTCTGGAAATCATTATTATTAACGATGGTTCAACGGATAATTCTGTTGAAATAGCAAAGCATTACGCAGAAAACTATCCGCACGTTCGTTTGTTGCATCAGGCGAATGCTGGCGCATCGGTGGCGCGTAATCGTGGGATTGAAGTGGCAACGGGCAAATATGTCGCTTTTGTCGATGCTGACGATGAAGTCTATCCCACCATGTACGAAACGCTGATGACCATGGCGTTAGAGGACGACCTCGACGTGGCGCAGTGCAACGCTGACTGGTGTTTTCGTGAAACGGGAGAAACCTGGCAATCCATCCCCAGCGATCGCCTTCGCTCAACCGGTGTATTAACCGGCCCGGACTGGCTGCGGATGGGGCTTTCTTCGCGCCGTTGGACTCACGTTGTCTGGATGGGGGTTTATCGCCGCGATGTTATTGTTAAAAATAACATTAAATTTATTGCCGGATTACATCATCAGGATATTGTCTGGACAACAGAATTCATGTTTAATGCGCTGCGTGCGCGATATACCGAGCAATCATTATATAAATATTATCTGCATAATACGTCAGTGAGTCGGTTGCATAGACAAGGGAATAAAAACCTTAATTATCAACGTCACTATATTAAGATTACCCGCCTGCTGGAGAAATTAAATCGAAATTATGCCGACAAAATTACGATTTATCCGGAATTTCATCAGCAAATAACTTACGAAGCATTGCGTGTTTGCCATGCGGTGCGCAAAGAGCCGGATATTCTTACCCGCCAACGGATGATTGCCGAGATATTTACTTCCGGTATGTATAAGCGCCTGATTACCAATGTGCGCAGCGTGAAGGTGGGTTACCAGGCGTTACTGTGGTCTTTCCGCTTATGGCAATGGCGCGACAAAACGCGGTCGCACCATCGCATTACGCGTAGCGCCTTTAATTTGCGCTAGCGTTAAGTTTCGCCGCTTCGGGCTGTTTGCCCCAGCCTTGCCACTGATGCTGGAAGTAAACGATCAGCGTGCTCTGGCTGATGCTTTCGCTTAATACTTCAAAGAAGCGATTAGCATAAACAGGTTCTATCGGTTTCTTCGGTTTGCACAGCTTCACGCCACGGAACGGATTACGCGGTGTGTCGGGCACAGTGTTTTTCGGCGGTGTAGACGTATCAACCTGCGGTTCATTCAGCAAGCTGCTGGCTTTCACCAGCGTAATGTCTGGCGGCAGGTTATAAACCATCTGTTGTAGCACGCGTACCGTTGAAGGGTGAGGATGCCCAATGGCAATGGTTGAACCGTTGCGACGCGCCAGATCAATTGCGCGATTGAACTGCACACGGATGTCCGCTTCGTTCTGTGAATCGTCGAGGAACACCTTCCGTTTAATAACCTTCACGCCAGTGCCTTGCGCGGCGCGCATCGCCTGGGTATTACCAATGGTTACGCTGTCGAGGAAGTAAAGATTGTAACGCTCCAGCGCCTGCATCACTTTCTGCATACCAAACAGGTTAGAGGTCATCTTGCTGCCCATGTGGTTGTTGATCCCCACGGCATAGGGCACGTTATTGACCGCACTACGAATAATGCGCTCAATTTCGTCGCTGCTCATCTCCGGGCGTAGCGTATTTTTCTCCAGCGGCTGTTTACTCAATGGTGCCATTGGCAGATGAATCAACACTTCGTGGCCGCTGTTATGCGCTTTGGTCGCCATCTCTCTGGCGTGCGGTGAATCGGGTAATACAGCGACGGAGATAGCGGAAGGCATCGCCAGCACCTGGTTTTCGTTGTGCGGGCGATACCCAAAATCATCAATGACGATGGCAAGTTTGCCAGCAAGTACGGGGGAGGAGAGCGCCAACAGAGCGGCAAATGCAAGAACGTTACGACGAAATGGAAACAAAACTTATCTTCCCAACCACGGCTGTGGATTGACCGCCTGACCCTGGCGGCGAATTTCGAAATAGAGTGAAGGCCGACCCTGACCGCCACTGCTGCCCACCAGTGCAATTGGCTGGCCCGCGCGAACCTGCGAACCAACGCTCACCAGTGCGCTCTGATTATAGCCGTAAAGACTCATGTCGCCTTTACCATGCTCAACCACCACCACCAGACCGTAGCCTTGCAGCCAGTCAGCCAGAATCACCCGACCGTCGGCAATCGCTTTAACTTCAGTACCTTCAGAGGCACCAATCACCATCCCTTTCCAGCGTAATTCACCCTGTAGCTGTTCGCCATAGCGATGCAGCGTCGGCCCGCGAACCGGCCAGAATGCCTGACCACGCGGCGCGCCCAGACCACCGGTACGGGACATCAGCGATTTTTCGCTTTCAGTCGGTTTGTAGGTGGTGCCTTTACGCGTCGCTTCTTTCTGGCGGTCGCGAACCGCCTGGGCCTCACGTGCTTCTCGTTCTGCACGCGCTTTCGCCGCGGCTTCCGCACGGGCAATGCTGTTACGCAGACGGGATTCGTTGGCGCGCAGCTCGCTCAACTGTTGCTGACCTTGCTGGATGGAAGACTCCAGCCCTGCCAGCGTCTTTTTACGCTCGTTCAGCGCCTGAGTCAGTTTCGCCTGTTGGGCGCGCTGCTCATATAACAGCGTTTGTTGCTCGCTCTGTTTCTCTTCCAGTTCAGCACGCTGCATGGCGACTTCTTCACGCGTTTGCTTCAACTGGGCAATGGTTTCTTGTCGCGCCTGGTTGAGATAGCCGAAATAAGCCTGTAAACGCTGTCCACGCTGGCTTTCTTCACCGCTGAGAATCAGCTGAATACCGGTATGCTCGCCCTGACGGAATGCGGCATCCAGTTGTGCGGCGAGGCTGCGCTCCTGGGCGGCTTTTTGCTGCTCCAGTTTGGCAATCGACGCGTTCATCTCATCAATCTGTTTATTGAGTTGATTGAGCGTGTTTTGCGTTTCGCGCAGCTTACGGGTGGCTTCAGAGATCGCTTCTTCCTGCTTTTTCAATTGTGCGAGCAGGCTTGCGCGTTGTTGTTGCTTTTGGCGTACCGCGCGCTCTTTCGCGGCGATATCGGCCTGAATAGATTTGAGTTGGTCACGCTCATCCGCGTGGGCGGAAAAGGCGCACAACAATACGCCAGCGCTAAGAACGCTGGCGTAGATGATGGGCCTGATTGCAAACCTGCGCGGTTTCACGGCCCGTGTCATGGTATTAATCGCCTTTCCCCTCATGGGGAGGGATTATTCCACGATGAACAGCGGCTTACCAGTCATCTCTTGCGGGATTTCCATACCCATCAGCGACAACATGGTCGGCGCGATGTCAGAAAGTTTGCCGCCTTCAACCGCTTTCACGTTCTTATCACCAACGTAAATCAGCGGAACTGGCAGGTTGGTGTGTGCTGTGTGCGCCTGACCCGTTGCCGGATCGCGCATCTGTTCAGCGTTACCGTGGTCAGCGGTGATCAGCAGTTGTCCACCTACAGACTCAACCGCTTTCGCAACTTCATCCACGCAGTGATCCAGCGCTTCAACGGCTTTAACTGCTGCTTCCATCACCCCGGTGTGACCTACCATGTCACCGTTCGGGTAGTTACAGATGATGGTGTCGTATTTGCCGCTCTTGATTGCCGCAACCAGTTTTTCGGTCAGCTCTGCGGAGCTCATTTCCGGTTGCAGATCGTAAGTTGCCACTTTCGGTGAGTTGATCAGAATGCGGTCTTCGCCTTTGAACGACTCTTCTACACCACCGTTAAAGAAGAAAGTGACGTGGGCATATTTTTCGGTTTCGGAAATTCGCAGCTGAGTTTTGTCGTTTTTCGCCATCCACTCGCCGAAGGTGTTAACCAGGGAAGCGGGTGGGTAAGCAACCGCAGTTTTGATGTCAGCGGCGTATTCGGTCAGCATCACGAAATCCACGTTAACCACTTTCTTACGCGCGAAGCCATCGAAATCAGCGTTCACGAAAGCACGAGTGATTTCACGCGCACGGTCAGCACGGAAGTTCATGAAAATCAGCGCATCGCCGTCTTCCATTGCCGCATCTGGCTGACCTTCTGCACGAATAACGGTCGCTTTCACGAACTCGTCGTTTTCGTCGCGAGCATAAGCAGCCTGCAAACCAGCAACGGCGGTATCGGCCTGGAACTCACCCTGCGCCAGAGTCAGCAGGTCATAAGCTTTTTCAACGCGATCCCAACGGTTATCGCGGTCCATCGCGTAGTAACGACCAATGATGGACGCTACGCGGCCTTTACCCAGCGCAGCAAATTTCTCTTCAAATTTTTTCAGCGAGGATTCAGCACTGCGCGGCGGTGTGTCGCGACCGTCAAGGAATGCGTGCAGGTAGATTTTTTCTGCGCCGCGTTCAGCTGCCAGTTCTACCATTGCCATGATGTGATCTTCGTGGCTGTGTACGCCGCCTGCGGAGAGCAGACCCATAATGTGTACCGCTTTGCCTGCGTTTTTCGCTTTATCTACCGCGCCAGTCAGCACTGGATTAGCAAAGAAAGCGCGATTTTTGATTTCAACGTCCAGACGAGTCAGGTCCTGATACACGATGCGGCCGGCACCCAGGTTAACGTGGCCTACTTCGGAGTTACCCATCTGACGGTCAGGCAGACCGACTTCCAGACCGGAAGCGTCGATCAGGGTATGCGGACGATTGGCCCACAGTGCATCCATTACCGGGGTTTTAGCACTAAAAATGGCGTTATCCTGCTGTTCTTCGCGATAGCCATAGCCATCCAGAATCACCAGTACCATAGGTTTTTTAGAAACCGACATTGCGACAACCTCATACTCAAGAGTCAAAATTTGCGTAATTTTACTACAGCTGAATCGATAAAATAGCCTCTGAAGATCAAAATATACGACCGCTCGCGGCAAGCCGATGCCAGATTTGCGCTTTTTTTTCGTCGTGCCCCGCAAAATTGCATTCCAGTTAACGCGCTGGCTGTATTTGCCGCACCGCGCAGGTATACTCCTTTCCTGGTTTTTTTAATCACTACGTCGGGAGTTGTTACCCCCCATGCAAGAAATTATGCAATTTGTTGGCCGTCATCCCATACTGAGTATCGCCTGGATCGCGTTACTGGTGGCGGTTCTTGTGACTACGTTTAAGAGCCTGACCTCGAAAGTGAAGGTGATTACTCGTGGTGAAGCTACGCGTCTGATCAACAAAGAAGACGCTGTGGTTGTGGATTTACGTCAGCGTGATGACTTCCGTAAAGGCCATATCGCAGGTTCTATTAATCTGTTGCCGAGCGAAATCAAAGCCAACAATGTTGGTGAGCTTGAGAAGCACAAAGACAAACCGGTTATCGTGGTAGACGGTTCTGGCATGCAATGCCAGGAGCCTGCAAACGCGCTGACGAAAGCTGGTTTTGCGCAAGTATTCGTGCTGAAAGAAGGCGTCGCTGGCTGGGCTGGCGAAAACTTGCCTTTGGTGCGCGGCAAATAATTTACCTGTCGTCTTTCATGATGTAGGCCGTTAGCTGCAATTAGGCCCCCAGCGACTTATTGTTATAAGCTTCTGGGGACACTCCATTTTGCTGCCGCCCTGCAACATGAAATTTCAGGGTAAAAAAACAGGAGCTAATTTATGGCCAATGTTGAAATCTATACCAAAGAAACCTGCCCGTATTGCCATCGTGCAAAAGCACTGCTGAGCAGCAAGGGCGTGAGTTTCCAGGAGCTGCCGATCGATGGCAACGCCGCCAAGCGTGAAGAGATGATCAAACGCAGCGGTCGCACCACGGTTCCCCAGATTTTTATTGACGCACAGCACATTGGCGGCTGTGATGACTTGTATGCATTGGATGCACGTGGTGGACTGGATCCCCTGCTGAAATAACGTGTGAACGTTGGCATTACATTGCGCAGTATTTAAGGACAACACTTAAGGGTTTTCTACACATGTCAGAACAAAACAACACCGAAATGACTTTCCAGATCCAACGTATTTATACCAAGGATATTTCTTTCGAAGCGCCGAACGCGCCGCACGTTTTCCAGAAAGATTGGCAGCCAGAAGTTAAACTTGATCTGGATACGGCATCTACTCAACTGGCAGATGACGTTTACGAAGTGGTACTGCGTGTTACCGTAACGGCCTCCCTGGGCGAAGAAACCGCGTTCCTGTGTGAAGTTCAGCAGGGCGGTATTTTCTCCATTGCGGGTATCGAAGGCACCCAGATGGCACATTGCCTGGGCGCATACTGCCCGAACATTCTGTTCCCGTATGCTCGTGAGTGCATCACCAGCATGGTATCCCGCGGTACATTCCCGCAACTGAACCTTGCGCCGGTTAACTTCGATGCGCTGTTCATGAACTATTTGCAGCAGCAGGCTGGCGAAGGTACTGAAGAACATCAGGATGCCTGATGAACCAACGTAATGCTTCAATGACTGTGATCGGTGCCGGCTCGTACGGCACCGCTCTTGCCATTACCCTGGCAAGAAATGGCCACGAGGTTGTCCTCTGGGGCCATGACCCTGAACATATCGCAACGCTTGAACGCGACCGCTGTAACGCCGCGTTTCTCCCCGATGTGCCTTTTCCCGATACACTCCATCTTGAAAGCGATCTCGCCACTGCGCTGGCAGCCAGCCGTAATATTCTCGTCGTCGTACCCAGCCATGTCTTTGGTGAAGTGCTGCGCCAGATTAAACCGCTGATGCGTCCTGATGCGCGTCTGGTGTGGGCGACCAAAGGGCTGGAAGCGGAAACCGGGCGTCTGTTACAGGACGTGGCGCGCGAGGCGTTAGGCGATCAAATTCCGCTGGCGGTTATTTCTGGCCCAACGTTTGCGAAAGAACTGGCGGCAGGTTTACCGACAGCCATTTCGCTGGCCTCGACCGACCAAACTTTTGCTGATGATCTTCAGCAGTTGCTGCACTGTGGCAAAAGTTTCCGCGTTTATAGTAACCCGGATTTCATTGGCGTGCAGCTTGGCGGTGCGGTGAAAAACGTCATTGCCATTGGCGCGGGGATGTCCGACGGTATCGGTTTTGGCGCGAATGCGCGTACGGCGCTAATCACCCGTGGCCTGGCTGAAATGTCGCGTCTTGGCGCGGCGCTGGGTGCCGATCCTGCCACCTTTATGGGCATGGCGGGGCTGGGCGATCTGGTGCTTACCTGTACCGACAACCAGTCGCGTAACCGCCGTTTTGGCATGATGCTCGGTCAGGGCATGGATGTACAAAGCGCGCAGGAGAAGATTGGTCAGGTGGTGGAAGGCTACCGCAATACGAAAGAAGTCCGCGAACTGGCGCATCGCTTCGGCGTTGAAATGCCAATAACCGAGGAAATTTATCAAGTATTATATTGCGGAAAAAACGCGCGCGAGGCAGCATTGACGTTATTAGGTCGTGCACGCAAGGACGAGCGCAGCAGCCACTAACCCCAGGGAACCTTTGTTACCGCTATGACCCGGCCCGCGCAGAACGGGCCGGTCATTATCTCATCGTGTGGAGTAAGCAATGTCGTGTGAAGAACTGGAAATTGTCTGGAACAATATTAAAGCCGAAGCCAGAACGCTGGCGGACTGTGAGCCAATGCTGGCCAGTTTTTACCACGCGACGCTACTCAAGCACGAAAACCTTGGCAGTGCACTGAGCTACATGCTGGCGAACAAGCTGTCATCGCCAATTATGCCTGCTATTGCTATCCGTGAAGTGGTGGAAGAAGCCTACGCCGCTGACCCGGAAATGATCGCCTCTGCGGCCTGTGATATTCAGGCGGTGCGTACCCGCGACCCGGCAGTCGATAAATACTCAACCCCGTTGTTATACCTGAAGGGTTTTCATGCCTTGCAGGCCTATCGCATCGGTCACTGGTTGTGGAATCAGGGGCGTCGCGCACTGGCAATCTTTCTGCAAAACCAGGTTTCTGTGACGTTCCAGGTTGATATTCACCCGGCAGCAAAAATTGGTCGCGGTATCATGCTTGACCACGCCACGGGTATCGTTGTGGGTGAAACGGCGGTGATTGAAAACGACGTGTCGATTCTGCAATCCGTCACCCTTGGCGGTACTGGGAAAACTAGCGGCGACCGTCACCCGAAAATTCGTGAAGGCGTGATGATTGGCGCGGGCGCGAAGATTCTCGGCAATATTGAAGTTGGTCGCGGCGCGAAGATTGGCGCAGGTTCCGTGGTGCTGCAACCGGTGCCGCCGCATACCACCGCCGCTGGCGTTCCGGCACGCATTGTCGGTAAACCAGACAGCGATAAGCCATCAATGGATATGGACCAGCATTTCAACGGTATTAACCATACATTTGAGTATGGGGATGGGATCTGATGTCCTGTGATCGTGCCGGATGCGATGTAATCATCTATCCGGCATGGCGTAACTAATCTCTCAACACCGCTCCCGGATATCCCAGCTGCCGCCAGGCTTCATACACCACTACCGACACCGCATTGGACAGGTTCATGCTGCGGCTGTCTGGCACCATCGGAATGCGAATTTTTTGTTCAGCGGGCAGGGCATCAAGAATGCTCGCTGGCAGGCCGCGTGTTTCCGGGCCGAACATCAGATAATCGCCATCCTGATAGCTTACGGCGCTGTGAGCAGGCGTACCTTTCGTGGTGAGGGCAAACAGGCGCTGGGGATTTTCTGCTTCGAGGAACGCGCTGTAGTCATGATGACGCGTAACGGCGGTAAACTCGTGATAGTCCAGCCCCGCGCGGCGCAGGCGCTTATCGTCCCAGGCAAATCCCATCGGTTCGATGATATGCAGACGAAAGCCGGTATTAGCGCAAAGACGGATGATGTTGCCAGTATTTGGCGGAATTTCTGGTTCGTAAAGTACGATGTTTAGCATACTGCCCCCTTAGTGCGGGGGCAGGATAGCAGAAAATTGGTGAACCGTGCGGCCTTTTCCCCTCACCCCGGCCCTCCCCCTGTCTCTTGATCAGGAGATCTGATCAAGAGACAGCTCCCTGAGGGAGAGGGTTAGGGGGAGGGGGCGCAAACGACTATGCCGCATTCCCTTTCGCCATGGGAGCCAGTGCCGCAGGCAACTCTTTACCCAGCCCCTGCACCAGCGAATCTTGCGTAATTTCGCTGATCGATTTCGCGCCAGTCAGCGTCATCGCCACTTTCATCTCTTTTTCGATCAGATTTAGCAGGTTAGCTACACCCGCCTGGCCCGCTGTTGCCAGCGCATACAGGAAAGCACGACCCAGCAGTACGGTGTCGGCACCGAGCGCAATCATACGCACGACATCAAGCCCGTTACGAATTCCGCTATCCGCCAGAATGGCTATATCACCTTTCACCGCATCTGCAATAGCGGGCAACGCACGAGCGGAAGAGAGTACACCGTCCAGCTGGCGGCCACCGTGGTTAGAAACTACAATCCCATCAGCACCAAAACGTACTGCATCGCGCGCATCTTCCGGATCGAGGATCCCTTTGATCACCATCGGGCCATCCCAGAAATCGCGGATCCACTCAAGGTCTTTCCATGAGATGGACGGATCGAAGTTATTCCCCAGCCAGCCGATGTAATCTTCCAGTCCGGTCGGTTTGCCGAGGTAAGCCGAAATATTTCCTAAATCATGCGGACGACCGTTCAGGCCCACATCCCACGCCCATTGCGGATGCGTCACCGCCTGCAAATAGCGGCGCATTGCCGCGTTCGGGCCGCTCATTCCAGAATGCGCATCACGATAACGCGCTCCCGGTGTCGGCATATCCACGGTGAAAACCAGCGTCGAACAACCCGCTGCTTTTGCTCGCTCCAGCGCGTTACGCATAAAGCCGCGATCGCGCAGTACATAAAGCTGGAACCACATTGGGCGCTTGATGGCTGGCGCGACTTCTTCAATCGGGCAAACGGAAACCGTCGAGAGAGTAAACGGAATGCCATGCGCATCCGCCGCTTTGGCTGCCTGAACTTCGCCGCGTCGCGCATACATGCCACACAAACCTACCGGACCTAGCGCCACCGGCATCGACAATTTCTCATTAAACAGCGTCGTTTCCAGGCTTAAGTCGGACATGTTTTTCAGAATACGCTGGCGCAGCGCCACTTCTGACAAATCTTCCACGTTGCGGCGCAGCGTGTATTCAGAATATGCACCCCCATCCATATAGTGGAACAGGAACGGCGGCAGAATGCGTTGCGCTGCGGCGCGATAATCGCTGGCTGCGGAAATAATCATGCGTTTTTCTCCCTCGAATGCTCATTATGCTCACCGGGCAGGCGGGTAATCCGTGCGTGGCGAGCCTGATCTTCATCGAATCGTTTCATGGTGGTGTGAACAAAACTAAGGTGCGCCATCATTGCTTTACGCGCCCCGTCGGCATCACCAGCAAAAATGGCGTCAATGACAGCCTGATGTTGTTCGGTCAGTTGTGAAAAAACCGGTGGCACCAGATACATCCGCTGACGGCTATGCTTCACTGAGGATTGCAGGACATCGAAGAAACCGCGCATGGTTTGCAGCAGCACGATGTTATGTGAGGCTTCGGCAATCGCTAGATGAAAACGAACGTCCGCTTGTGAGGCGATATCCGGGTCTTCACTTAGCGTTGCTTCAAAGCAAAGCTGAATCTTTTCTTTGTCGCCAGGTGTGGCGCGCATTGCCGCATGCCATGCGGTGCTGGCTTCAATGGCGTAGCGGGCTTCCAGAATATCGAAACTGTAATCCGGATCATCGGCCATCAGCGTTTTTAGCGGCTGGACGATGTTTTGCTCCGACCATGTGTCATGACGCCAGCGAATAAACGTCCCGCCGCCGCGTCGACTGAGCAGCACGCCTTCGCTCACCAGTTTTGCCAGCGCCTCGCGCAGTGAATTACGCGATACGCCGAGTTGCATCGCCAGTTGACGTTCAGCGGGCAACTTCATGCCCGCTTCCAGGTTTTTTTCATCAATCAGCGCCCGCACACGATCGGCAACCTCGTCTGACAGGCGTCTGGGTAAAACAATCATTAAGGAATCATCCACGTTAAGACATAGGCCTGAAGCGTGGTGATCACGCCCACCATACAGGTGAAGATCAGGCTGTGTTTGACAGTAAAGCGGAACAAATCAGACTCTTTGCCCACCAGGCCTACCGCCGCACAGGCGATAGCGATAGATTGCGGGGAGATCATTTTACCGGTGACGCCACCGGTGGTATTGGCGGCAACCAGCAACAGATCAGAGACGCCAATTTGTTGTGCTGCGGTGGCTTGCAGCGCGGCGAACAGGGCGTTAGATGAGGTATCCGACCCAGTCAGGAATACCCCCAGCCAGCCGAGGAACGGCGAGAAGAAGGTGAATGCATGACCGGTGTGCGCCAGTGCCAGCGCCAGTGTTGATGACAGTCCGGAATAGTTCGAAATAAAGGCGAATGCCAGCACCATACCGATGGAGTAGATGGGCAGAGCCAGTTCTTTCAGCGTGCTGCCGAAGGTGCTGATAGCGTCAGACGGTTTCATCTTCAGCCAGACAACCGAGAGCAGCGCAGCAAACAGAATGGCGGTGCCAGTGGCAGAGAACCAGTCGAACTTAAACACGGCGGCATAGGCTGTAGCCTCGCTGACTACTGGCGGCATACGGGCAACCAGTTTATCGAGGTACGGCACCGGAATATTGATCACCCACTCATACAGCGCGCCACCCGATGCGAACAGGGCTTTAAACGGCGGGATACTCCACAGTGTTACGGTAGCGGTCAGGAACAGGAACGGTGTCCAGGCACGTAACACCTGACCCGCAGTGTAACCGGTGTGGGCCAGCGTCATATCAACCTGTGACGCCCCCAAATCACCAAAACGGAATACGCGCACTGGCTGCCAGCGTTTGAGGAACAGCGTCAGGCAGAGCAGCGATACCAGCGAAGAGATAATGTCCGGCAGTTCCGGCCCAATGAAGTTGGAGCTGAGATACTGTGCGATGGCAAACGAACCGCCTGCAACCACGACCGCAGGCCACGTCTCTTTGATACCGCGCCAGCCGTCCATAATCGCCATGATCCAGAACAGCACGATAATGGTCATAAACGGTAGCTGACGCCCCACCATCTGGCCAATCTCAAAGCTGTCGATGCCTGTTACCTGTCCGGCAACCAGAATTGGAATGCCCATCGCGCCAAATGCCACTGGCGCGGTGTTAACAATCAGGCACAGCCCGGCGGCGTACAGTGGTTTAAAGCCCAGACCGACCAGCAATGCGGCGGTAATTGCTACCGGTGCGCCAAAGCCTGCAGCTCCTTCGAGGAACGCGCCGAAACAGAAACCGACGATCAGCATTTGCAGGCGCTGGTCTGGGGTTATCGAAAGAATAGACGAGCGAATGATGTCAAACTGCCCGGTTTTCACCGAGATCTTATAGACGAACACTGCTGCAATAATGATCCACGCGATGGGCCACAACCCGTAGAAGAAGCCATAAACCACCGAGGCCAGCGCGTTAGCGACCGGCATTTTATAGAACAGCAAAGCCACGGCAAGGGCGATTGCCACCGTCCATGAGGCGGCGACGTATCCTTTCAGTTTGAGCTTAATCAGCGCAAAGAAGAAAAACAGGATGGGAAGCGATGCTATCAGACTGGAAAGCCAGATATTCCCGGCGGGATCGTAGTTTTGTTGCCAGAGATTCATTGCAGGTCTCCTGGAGTCCACGCACATCGTGTAATGAGTCTGTTGCTCATCTCCTTGTCACACGTTGTGTAAAAGTGGCACTGCCAATTATGTTGTGTAGGGATAATGACAATGAATGGTTAACTAAATGTTATGTATTGGCAACATTTATGTGAGTTTTAATTGGGGAACTGTGAACCAGAGGTCAGATAAGCGAAGAATTGGTAGGGCCAATTCTTGTGGGGGGGAGATGTCTGGTAAAGAAAAGGGCAATCCTCATCAGAGAATTGCCCTTAGATTGTTGACCCGGTGCGCCTTATCTTGCCAGATGCGGCGTGAACACCTTACCCGGCCTATAGGAATGTGCAGAATCACCCTGTAGGCCTGATAAGCGTAGCGCATCAGGCAATTTGGCGTTTGCCCTTAGTCACACTAACTTAATGGATCATTACCACTGAATACCGGCACCGAGTGCGGCGGAGTATTCACCCTGGCTATTGGTACTACCTTGTAATTTGTAGACCCAACGACCATTGGCGCTCACCATCGACACACCTAAAGCAACTGCCGATTCACCGTTGTAAGTACCGCCACCAATAGAGGCCATGCTGGCACCTGGAGTGTAAGCCTGCGGCAGACCGGTCATTGCCATTGCAGAAGCGATACCACCGCTCAACTTGCTTTCAGTTTTAGACAGTTTGTTATCCATCTCAACCATCCGCTGATCGGTGTATTGCTTCGTTTCCTGCACGCTTTGCTTCAACTGCGCGTAGTTCACCGCGTCGTTGTTGTTGACGCCAGCGGAGACGTTGCTGATACGAGTCGTACCGCCGTTGCCCCCACCGAGGGTGATATTGCTATAGTCAACAGAACCATCAGCGTTGGTGTCGTAACGTACACCGCCCGCCTCAGAAGACTTCAACTGTGCCACGTTAACAGCATCGGTGTCGTTTTTACCTGCGGCTACGTTGGTGATACGACGTTGATTAGTAGATGAGCCTACAGAGATCGTATTTTCTTCGGTTGCCACAGACCCTGTACCCAGTGCGACGCTGTTATCCGCGGCAGCAATGGAACCAGAACCAATCGCGACGCTATCTTTACCCTGCGCGCTGGCATCTACACCATCGGTATTGGTCTTGAAGTACTTGGTGCTACCGGTGGTGACGATATCGCCAATACCGTTTTCGATATTAGTAACGCGAGTATCCAGATTAGTGACCTGATTGTTCAGGTTAGTAATGCTCTGGGTATTCTGGGAAACCTGCGCATCCGTTACTTTCAACTGACCTACGTTGACCGCATCGGTATCCGCTGAACCAGCTGCGACGTTGGTGATCTGACGTTGACCGTCTTCACTACCAACAGAAAACTCACCTACAGAGTTCTGCGGTGCGTCCATGTTGTAGGCGGTGTAGCCAGTCTGTGCACCACGGGTGGTCTGAGAACCGTTACCCATTGCAATACTGTTTGCATGGTTTGCGCGTGCGTTACTGCCGATAGCAATGCCGTTGATCGCATCAGCCAGAACCAGAGTGTTCAAACCGATACCAATACCTGCATTACCATTAACGACAGTTTTCGCACCCATTGCCAGCGAGTCTTCACCAACGGCCAGTGAGTCTTCTGCCGTTGAGTTGGCGTGAAAGTACTTGGTTGGCGTGGTTGCGACCGCACCAATCGCATTCTGCAATTGACGAACCGTAACGGCGTCATGGGCTTCGGAACCATCAGCTACGTTGATGATTTGGCGGTATTTACCGTCATCACCAATTGACAATGCACCTAGCAGTTCGCCGTCAGTGGTGTCATAACCAATCACCACGCCATTTTCCGTTACGCTAGTGTCACGAGAACCTTTGGCAATCACACGGCTGGAAACGGAGCTGCTACCCAGCGCAATACCGGTATCAACGGTGCTATTGCTGTTCTGACCAATGGCTACGCTGCTGGCACCAGACGCGACAGCGTTATAACCTACAGCTGTAGCGCCGACACCAGAGGCGCTTGCATCGTTAAAGGCTAAACCGTTGTCGTTAGTACGAACGTAGTTGATACCAGCGCCATTTTCTTCGATATAGGTTGCGTCGGTGTTACCAGCAAGCTGATTGATGATTTGGCTGTTCTGCTCAATCATCATATTCGTCGCATTCAACTGAGAACCGTTAACCGCATCCGTACTGGTAGCAGAAATAGTGCCGGCTTTAACGTTGTGATGGTGCTGGTGGCATCTGTACCATGTGCCGCACTATATCCCTTTTTAACGGAGTCCCATTGTATCGTGTTATTGTTTAG
This sequence comes from Escherichia sp. WS1152, assembly GCF_046487665.1. Taxonomy (NCBI): domain Bacteria; kingdom Pseudomonadati; phylum Pseudomonadota; class Gammaproteobacteria; order Enterobacterales; family Enterobacteriaceae; genus Escherichia; species Escherichia sp. WS1152. The sequence goes on from NZ_JBJQJA010000009.1 coordinate 188,385, forward strand.
ATCCGCTAAAGCATCGCCAACATTGCCATAAATACCATTTTTCAGTCTGTAATTCGGGGCAGTAACGACACCTTGCGCATTGACGGTAGCCCCCCCACCAAGACGGTCCGCTACTGACTTACTGATAGCATAAAGCTGTGATCCATTTATGGCATCAGTACTGCTAGTGCTGATATCACCTGCTGCCATATTGACAATTTTTCGCTGATCTGTTGTGTTACCCACAGAGACGGAATTATCTTCAGTCGCTACAGAACCCGCACCCAGAGCAACGGAATTTGTCCCTTGAGCACTGGCTTGACCACCAATTGCAATGCCATTTTCTAAACCGGCATAACTACCTTGTCCAAGAGCAATAGCATTTGCGCCACCTGTAACACTACCATTACCCAGCGCGATAGCATTTGCGCCGTCAGCTTTATTCCCCTGACCGATGGCAATTGCACCAGCAGCTACTGCCAGGCTTTGATTGCCCAGAGCAATCGTGTTATCGGCATCTGCAATACCCCCAGAGCCCAACGCGATACTATTAAGTCCATTGGCCTCCGCTTTGGTACCAACGGCCGTCGCATTTTCAGCGGCTTTGCTCTCAGCACCTATCGCAATAGCGTTCGCTGTACTGGCAAGTGTTTGTCTGCCTAATGCGAGGCTGTCAGTACCGCTAGCTAACTGCTACGCCCCAGGGCAATTGCGTTTTCTTCAGATGCGACGCTACTTGCTACCAGCGCCATTGAATACGCTTTTGACGCATTGGCGCTGTCGCCAAGAGCAATACTCATAATCTCAGTAGCTTTAGCTGCGTTGCCCAGCGCAGTGGCTTTCTCGCCTGCCGCACTACTGCTTCTTCCCACTGCAATGGCATTCAGACCAGCAGCATTGGATTTATCCCCTTGCGCGATCGAATAATCACCACCCGAATTCGCATATCGCCCAAGTGCCATCGAATATTGACCCACTGAACTTGACGATGCGCCCATAGCGATACTTCGTTGACCGGTTGAGACGGCATTAACCCCGAATGCCATTGAAGCCGGACCAATTGCATGGGTCATGGCGCCAATAGCGGAACTCCATGTTCCTTCAGCGAAAGCTTTATAACCCACTGCAGTACTGGCACCATTACCATCGGTAAAAGCATTTGCCTGTGATTCCTGGCCTATAGCAACCCAGCCAGATCCTGTGCCAACAGGTGTACCAGGTTCATTACCTGTTGCCAGTGCCTCAAACGACGACAACAACCCACCCGCAACCACGGCAGAAATTAACAGCTTACTGCGCCCGGATTTCTTGCCACGGCTTTTTGCCGTTTCGCTGGTAACAGTATAATTCCCTGTCGCAGGGTTCCAGATAACTTTAAATATTTTGTTCATTAATGATGTTCTCTATTCCTTGATATAAGCGCAGAAGCTGCATTTATTTTTTGCTTCTTTTCTGCCGATTTTCAGCAGAGGGAAGGTTGTCAAACTGAATATTCTCCATATTGATGGCTAACTTCAGATATCCCAGGTTATTCGGCGATACACCCTTCAGTGTCAAATTAATGTCTTGCCATTGACCTGGTAATAATTTCAATGTGGATTTCATTGATGTGTTGAAAAGTAATTGTTGCCACCGGGCAAACTCTTTGGCATCGACAGGTTTTTCACCACCCCATGTCGCATTAAAACCAATGTTTGAGATTGGTATACTTAATAAGTTGACCAGTGAAATATGAATAACACTGCCATTCTCTGTTGCGTCAATGGATAACACTCGGCCCGCTAAAGCCACCGAACCATTGTTCAGGATGAAATACTTCGTTTTTGCCGGATTAAACTCGGTAAAAATAAAAGTGTTTTGTTGATCTTTAACGGATTTAATTACGTGAGTTAAAGTCTTTGTACTGGTTATTATGCCAGTTTGTTGTTTTTGAATAGTTTCCAGTTGACTCTTTAGCTGTGCTTGTTGTTTTTCAATTAGCTCAATTTTATTGTTATGTTCTTCTTGTTATTTCAGTAAACTACTTTCTGGCTTGCCTTCTTCAATGTAGTCACATCCCGTTAATGTGCAGAGAACTGAAACAGTGACAGCACTGAAAAAAATCTTCTTCAAGTTCATGTAAAAATCCTTATTGCCTCCGACCAGCGATCAATGCCGGTAGAGTTGTCCATTGTATTATTGGTGATCTATGTTGCTTTACATTAATGACAGTGATGGGTGTCGATTAAATATTGTTTTAAGCATTCATCATAAAAATGTATCATTCGTTTCAAAAGATGTCTGTGTTTGTATGAATATATTATTTTTGTGGATTCTAAGGATGATTATTAATAAATGTAAAACATGGAAGAAACCATATCTGGAAAAATTTTTACGGATAGTTGATTTTATGAATATGATGATTAAAATTTCACAATTAAATCCGAAAAAAGAGACGTAAATGCTTGTTAATTAACAAATGATAACTTCTATATATTTTTATTGTTTATAGGTTGCTATTTCGGTAAAAATATATTTTCAGAATATCAACCAGCGGTAAATTGATGTAGAGGGAGTGGATTGTTCAGTAATTAGGCGAGCAGACAGGGGAGTCCCCGCATTGACCAGCTAACGCAAGCCAGATGCGGGTTGATACGATCGTACCAATCGTCTGAGGGGCTTAAAACGCAGTCTTAGAGAATCCAGTCATCTCTTCCAGGCCCATTTCGCGGCCCAGCGCGGTCATTGGGTGAACAACCACCAGTCCGCGAACACTTTTCTTCAGCTTGCCCATATCAGCCTGCTCTTTTTTGGTAATTGCGCGCTGAAACGGCATCTTCATCAGCTTCTGTGCTTCTTTACTCAGTTTCTGGCTGTGAACTTCACGCAGGCGGGCAATTTCTGCTTCCAGCGTGGCTTTCTCTTTTTCCAGCTCGGCATATTTGTCTGCGGCATCAACCAGCGACAGATCGGCCTGCTGGTGGCGGATGGCGTCCAGACGATCGCTGAGACGTTTGATTTCGTTTTTTTCGACTTCTTTCATGTGATGGCTTCTGATAAAGATAAATTTATAGCCCCTAGTATGCGCGACCAGGTGCTTTGTTCACAACTGATGACATTGCAATAGTTCCGCAACGTAATCATTAATATGCTTAAAAACTACGCAATTTATTGATTAATTAAGAAATCTATAGAAAAAAGATAATAAACAGAAGCGGATGATTATTGAGGATTCAGCACGTTTTCCTTAATGTCATCTTTACCGGGAACCTAAACTAAAATTGGCGGCCGCGCATTCCCGGCGCGGGGTAATACGGAGATATCATCATGGGCAAATTAGGTGAAAACGTTCCGCTTCTTATCGATAAAGCCGTAGATTTCATGGCATCAAGCCAGGCGTTCCGGGAGTATCTGAAAAAACTTCCTCCCCGTAACGCGATTCCGTCCGGAATACCCGATGAAAGCGTGCCGTTATATCTACAACGTCTGGAGTATTATCGTCGGCTTTATCGGCCGAAGCAGGTAGAGGGGCAGTAAGCAGACGTTGCTTACTTTTGAAAGGCTTTTTTTAAGCTGATTTTGGAAATCAGCTCTGTCAGTGAAAGGACCATTGTTGATCGCACAGCCTGTTGATAGCGCTGAATTTGCATTGCATACAAACTGGAGTCTGCTGGTTCAAAAAGTGGCGGCGGTGGTAACGCCGCCACGCAGTGCAGTTCACCAAAGGGTCCAAGGATTTCGTCGTCGGTAAACGCGTACTCGTTGCCGTCGTGATTTAGCTCTTCACGCAATGCCATCAGCAGTTCCGCATCTTCGTATTCCTGGCGGTTAATGACGCCCAACCCGTAAATGAGTTTTAAACGCACAGAAAGATCGCCCAGCGGACCGTCGCCGTCGAGTAACGGTTCTACAGCATACTTCACCGCGTAATCGTCTTTGCGGAATACCTGAAGCACCAGAAGATTTACCGCCTCGGTCAAAAGCTCGACGGCGGTGATCAGAAAGCTTCGCACGGTTTTGCCAGCATTCAGACGCTCAAGCACACGGTTTTCAAAGGCCTGGGTTTGTTCCATTGTTGCCTGCATATCTGACAATCTGTTATTCGGGCGCAGGGTGTCCTGCGCCTGGTCCACCATTATTGCATTGCTTTATAAGCGGTTACCGCCTCAGATACAACCTCGCTGTTGGCATCAAGACCGGAAATCTGTGCCAGCGCCGCCTGCGGACCTTTGTCAGCGATCAGTGCTGCCAGTTCCTGAGCCTGCGGATCATCTTCACTGCGGAAGTGCATTGCAGCGGCAATACCTTCAATCAGGTTTTTATGTGGCAGACCATATTCCAGCGTACCGAGCAGTGGCTTGATCAGACGGTCGCCTGCGCTCAGTTTACGCAGCGGCTGACGGCCTACGCGCTCTACATCATCTTTCAGATACGGGTTCTCAAAACGGCCGAGGATTTTCTGGATGTACGCCGCATGCTTGTCAGCGTCAAAGCCGTAACGCTTGATCAGTACCGCGCCACTTTCTTCCATCGCACCTTTTACCACCGCGCGGATTTTCTCGTCGAGAATAGCGTCACGAATGGTCTGATGACCGGCCAGTTTTCCGAGGTACGCGGTTATAGCATGACCCGTGTTCAGGGTGAAGAGTTTACGTTCGACAAATGCCATCAGGTTGTCGGTTAACTCCATGCCTGGGATGTTCGGCAGTGCACCTTTGAACTGCGTTTTATCGACAATCCATTCGCTGAAGGTTTCCACCGTCACTTCCAGCGGATCGTTAGTTGCAGAAGCCGAAGGCGGTACGATGCGATCAACGGCGGAATCGACAAAGCCAACGTGTTCTTCTACCCACGCTTTGGCGTCTTCCTGCAGGGCGTTCATCACATGGCCTTTCAGCTGCGTGGTGCCGCGGACCATGTTTTCACAAGCGATGATGTTCAGCGGAGATTCATTACCTTGTTCTTTACGTTTCACCAGCCCTTTGGCGATAGCCGGAGCAATACGTTCCAGCACTACCGGGCCAACGGCGGTAGTGACTAAATCAACCTGAGCAATGAGATCAACGACATCATCACCAATGCTGCTGACAGCATTGACGCCGGAAACGGTATCTACCTGCTCGGTTTCACCTACCACATGAACCTGATAGCTATGACGGGCATTCAGGGCATCAAGTACCACCTGATTGACATCGGCAAACGTCAGTTGTATACCCGCGTCTGCCAGCAGTTTACCGATAAAGCCACGACCGATATTACCTGCGCCAAAATGTAATGCTTTCATAGTATTAACCTTCATCAATGTTTTTACCCGAGAGGGCTGGGGTGAGGCTTTTCCCTCACCCAAACCCTCTCCATGTGGAGAGGGGCCGCGCCGGATGCGGCGTAAACGCCTTATCCGGCCTACAAGAACGTGCAAATTCAACAAATTGTGATGCATCCTGTAGGCCTGATAAGCGTAGCGCATTAGGCAATTAGCCCCACCTTCTCCATGTGGAGAGGGTGGGATTGGATTACTTATGACCTGCCAGCAGTTCCAGCACTTCATCCACGCTGGTGGTGTGTGCCAGACGCTCGATGACGGACTCATCATCCAGTGCATTGGTCAGGCTGGTGATAACCTGAATGTGCTCGTTGTTACGGGCAGCAATACCAATCACCAGACGGGCAATGTCATCTTCTTCTTCACCGAAGCGCACGCCTTCCGGGTACTGGCAGAACACCACGCCCGTTTTCAGTACGCGATCTTTCGCTTCAACCGTACCGTGTGGCACCGCGATAGACTCACCCAGATAAGTCGGGGTCAGTTTTTCACGATCCAGCATCGCCTGAACGTATTCCGGCTCAACGTAACCGCCTTTCACCAGCTGCTCGCCAGCAAAACGAATCGCTTCTTCTTTGGTGGCCGCTTTGCGACCGAGGAAGATGTTCTCCGCGCCCAGTTTGAACAGGTTAGCACTGGAATCGTCAAAGCTGTCTTTCAGACTGTCTTTCACTTTCACTTCGTTTTCAGTATGGCGCTGGGCAGCAACCAGACGTTCGGTCAGGCTGGTGTACAGGCCGCTGTCGAGGAAGTTGGTCAGCGAAATATGCTGTGCCTGCGGAACCTGGCGCATAGCGCGTTCGGTCAGGTCACGGTGAGTGATGACGAGGTCCACATCTGGCGGCAGGTTGTTGATCGCACTGTTAGTGACCGAAATCTGCGACAGACCTGCATCCTGAATTTTCTTACGCAGCACGCCTGCGCCCATCGCACTTGAACCCATACCGGCGTCACAGGCAACGATGATTTTACGTACGTGGCTCAGGTCGTTAGTCACATCGCCCGCAGACAGCGGAGATGCACCTTTAGACTCAGCTTTCATGTCCTGCATACGACGAGTTGCTGCTTCAATATCATCTTCTTCTTTCACTTTGCTGGTTTTCAGCAAAATAGCAGAGACAACAAAGGAGACAGCCATCGCCGCACACACACCCGCGATGTTAGCGAAATAAGCACCTTTTGGTGTCATCGCCAGTACAGCAAGGATAGAACCCGGAGATGCCGGAGAAACCAGACCACCGCCCAGGATAGTCAGCGTGAACACGCCAGTCATACCGCCGAGGATAACGGCCAGGATCAGACGCGGATTCATCAACACATACGGGAAGTAAATTTCGTGGATACCACCCAGGAAGTGGATAATTGCCGCACCGCCCGCAGACTGTTTAGCGCTACCACGACCAAAGAACATGTACGCCAGCAGCACGCCCATACCCGGACCTGGGTTAGCTTCAATCAGGAAGAATATGGATTTACCCAGTTCATGGGACTGCTGAATACCCAGCGGCGAGAAGATACCGTGGTTAATGGCGTTGTTGAGGAACAGGATTTTCGCCGGTTCAACAAAGATAGACGCCAGCGGCAGCATGTCATGGACAACCATGAAGTTAACGCCCGCAGCCAGCATTTTGGACAGGGCTTCAACAATCGGGCCAATGCCGAGAAATGCCAGAATGGCGAGGATCATCCCGATGATGCCTGCGGAGAAGTTATTCACCAGCATCTCAAAACCGGATTTGATCTTACCGTCTACCCAGCGGTCGAAGTGCTTAATGCACCAGCCGCCCAGCGGACCTGCAATCATAGAACCGAGGAACATCGGCATGTCTGCGCCGACGATAACGCCCATGGTGGTGATGGCACCGACTACGCCGCCACGTTCGCCGCCTACCAGCTTACCACCGGTATAACCGATCAGCAGCGGCAGGAGATAAGTGATCATCGGCCCGACCAGCTTCGCCAGCGTCTCGTTCGGTAACCACCCTGTTGGAATAAATAACGCGGTGATGATACCCCACGCGATAAACGCGCCGATATTTGGCATCACCATGTTGCTGAGGAAACGACCAAAGCTTTGCACTTTGATCTTAATATCGGATGACATAAAAACACCCCTTCTTATGTTTGCTGTCGCGCAGGCTGGAAGCCCGAGGTTTTTTGTTAATGTGGCGGCAGAGGTAGCCGGACCTTGTAGATACTGCGAAATCTGGCACTGAATCGGTTAACTGTCCAGTCGACGGCCTTTTGTGTGATATCAGTCACATAAATATAGGGGGTAGAGAGGTAATTGACGTGATACTCATCACAAAACGCTTGTGTAAAAAAGCAACAAGACGGCGATTTTCGCTAAAAATGGCATTTAAATGTGAGTAGTGTCACATTTTTGTTTTGATGGTTTGTTGAATCTTTGTGATCTGAATCACAAGATATTTTCTTACGGCGTTCACCTGATGTGATCTACAGCATGTTATGCCTTCGTCATACAATCGTTATGTAACTAAGCAACTCATCACCTCTAAAAATTATTCTTTGGTGTTATGGCGAGAATCGCGAACCCGGATTATTGTCAAAATATCAGCCTGACTCCCTTCTGGCTGCCAGCCCAAAAACAACACTGATAAACGTGAATCCGAGGCAGATATGTTTCTAAACTATTTCGCGTTGGGAGTGCTGATCTTCGTCTTTCTGGTGATTTTTTATGGAATCATCGCGATACATGACATCCCTTATCTGATTGCCAAAAAGCGCAATCACCCCCATGCCGACGCTATTCATACGGCGGGCTGGGTGAGCCTGTTTACTCTGCATGTTATCTGGCCGTTTCTGTGGATCTGGGCGACGCTCTATCAACCGGAGCGTGGCTGGGGTATGCAGTCACATGTTGCGTCGCAGGAGAAAGCAACTGACCCGGAAATCGCCTCACTTTCTGACCGAATTTCCCGGCTGGAGCATCAACTCGCCGCCGAGAAAAAGACTGACTATTCCACGTTCCCGGAGATCTAATTATGGATCTATTGATTGTTTTAACTTACGTGGCGCTGGCGTGGGCGGTCTTTAAAATCTTCCGCATTCCGGTAAATCAGTGGACGCTGGCGACGGCGGCGCTGGGAGGCGTGTTTCTGGTGAGTGGTTTGATTTTGTTGATGAACTACAACCACCCTTACACTTTTACCGCGCAAAAGGCAGTGATAGCGATCCCTATCACGCCACAGGTGACGGGAATTGTTACTGAAGTCACTGACAAGAATAATCAGCTTATTCAAAAGGGCGAGGTGCTTTTTAAGCTCGACCCGGTTCGTTACCAGGCGCGAGTTGACAGACTTCAGGCTGACCTGATGACGGCGACGCATAATATAAAAACGCTGCGCGCCCAGCTCACTGAAGCGCAGGCCAACACCACCCAGGTTTCAGCGGAGCGCGACCGTCTGTTTAAAAATTATCAACGTTACCTGAAAGGCAGCCAGGCGGCGGTGAATCCGTTCTCGGAACGTGACATCGACGATGCGCGGCAAAATTTCCTCGCGCAGGATGCGTTAGTGAAAGGCTCGGTGGCGGAGCAGGCGCAGATCCAGAGTCAGCTCGACAGTATGGTCAACGGCGAGCAATCGCAGATTGTGAGCTTAAGAGCGCAACTTACTGAAGCAAAATATAATCTTGAGCAGACTGTCATTCGCGCACCAAGCAATGGCTACGTCACTCAGGTACTGATCCGCCCAGGCACATACGCAGCTGCCTTGCCGTTGCGTCCGGTGATGGTTTTCATCCCCGAGCAAAAACGGCAAATTGTCGCCCAATTTCGGCAAAACTCGCTGTTACGTCTGAAACCTGGCGATGATGCGGAAGTGGTGTTTAACGCGCTACCTGGGCAGGTGTTCCACGGCAAACTGACCAGTATTTTACCTGTCGTGCCAGGCGGTTCTTATCAGGCGCAGGGGGTATTGCAATCATTAACGGTCGTGCCCGGCACGGACGGTGTGCTGGGAACCATTGAACTGGACCCTAACGATGATATCGATGCCTTACCCGACGGCATTTACGCCCAGGTGGCAGTTTACTCCGACCATTTCAGCCATGTTTCGGTGATGCGAAAAGTGCTGCTAAGAATGACCAGCTGGATGCATTATCTTTATTTGGATCATTGAGGGGGAAGGGGGAGATTATGGAACTTTGCTCCCTGTAAGGACTAATTATTTTTGCATATTATTTCATCGGCTGTGATGATTTTTCGTTAATATCCATTATGTTAAGAAGTTCGGGATGAGTGTGAACTCATTGGATTTTTTATCCGTCTTGATCTGCCGAAGGATCAGACTATACATTGTCGAGATCGCAATGATGATATGAGTTGTTCCTCCTGCGACGGCTCTAATCAAAAAAGAGCAGGAGTGCTTTTCCATCTATTGCGATGATGGCTTTATTATCTGAAGGATGACAGTCACATTTAAAAAATATTTAATCTATAGATCACAATGTAGGGTCATGGAATATATGTATACAACTATTTTCTTCTTCACTTTTAATTATCGTGTTCATTATAAAACCAAGTTAAAAAAACTCCTGGAGAGTGACTTGTTAATATATTTTTAAATAAAATTAAGTTATTATTCATCGATGCATTTTATAGAATCATCAATGGCCATAATAGTACTATTAACTCTCCACTTTATATTTTTATCATCACTACAAATATTAACTGAATTTATATCAATGATTTTTTTATTCTTATCTTTTGTTTTATTTACTGTTTCAATGCAATCAGCGGCAAGTTGGAGTGGATTTAGATTTTTCAGATATGGTCTTATGATCTTTCCCTTACTTAATAAATAGCATGTATAGGATTCGGAAAGTCCAGCATCTATTTTGTACCTCATTATATTAGATAAGGATGTGAGAAATTCCTTGTTATCATTCGCAGCCATATATGCCAGTCCGAGTTCAGCCTCTGCGGCCTTACAGGCAAAATAGCTAAGTGAACACGCTTTTCGTCCCTCTTTAGTACTGGCTGATATTAGTGCCCATAATATTGCTTTGTCTGCCAAATCTAACTCTCTCTGAAATTGTCTTGCAGTAACTGCACTCGCAGAAATAGAGAAAAAAAATACAATTGTTAATAACTTTGCCATATTTTTTAGTCCGTAACTGTTAATGTGCTATCTGGCTCTGAAAATATTAACTCATTTAATTTTTGCATGTCATTAGATGAACCAGTTATACAACCCTCGGAACAGAATCGAGGTCCTAAAGACGGACCGAAAGCGTTTAAACAACTATGTGTTAAAAATCCATCACGATTATATGTTTCTGTATTTGCTGACGGTACTAAACGTATACCATTAGGTTTTCTATTGGTTGCTCCAGGACCATTAACATTCCAGCTCCATACCCCTTGAGGTATTGGACCTCTATTTTGTAAGTGTGTACAACCAGGATTATTTTTACATTGCATATTATTACCATTATTACCAGAGGCGACAGGAATAGTAAGCACATCATAAGAGTTATCATCATTTTGCGTATCTGAAACGCATGAAAGCATACTTAAAGTTATGCTGTATAAACAGGTCGCTAATCCCAACGGGTCAATATCAGTTATCGGATTCAACGGATACTGATAAAAATTCCATCCCCCTTTCAGCCCAATCGGATCCTGAGTGATATATCGCCCCTGCAGCGGGTCATAATAGCGGTGGCGGTTGTAATACAGGCCGGACTCCTCATCATACTGCTGCCCCGGCAGGCGGATAAGCTGCTGCAGCTGATGCGGGTTCTCTTCATTCAGCAGGTTGCCCCACTCATCGTATTCTGCGCACCATTCTGTAGCACCTTCCGTGCTGATAAGCGCCAGCGGCAGGCCGCGATGGTCGCAGTGGTACAGGTGGATTTTTCGCGCCGGCGTGTACACCGGGTCCATCTGGTTTTGCATCTGCGCCACCGTCAGGCCGCACGATGCCAGCCAGCGGCGGCTTTCCTCACTCACCCGGTCAGCCAGGATTTCACTTTCCAGCCGGTCGAGCATCTGCACCGTGCCGGCGGGAATCCCCCACTGTGCATAGGCAACTCACGCTATGAACGCTTCAGCTTATCAATAGCGGAAGTTATAATTTCATTGTCATCAAACTTGTACAACATAGTATCTAAAACAGGAAGTAGCGTTTTATCACCTAATTCACCCGCAGCTTCAATGATATCATCATAAACAGTATTTTTTTTTAACTCATCGCATAAAACAGATAAAACCCTTTTATCTTTTCTGTAGGAAAGTCAGATTATTGCTTCAATACGGACTTCCTCATTTTTATCCTGAAGCATCTCCACAAAATAATCCCTAATATCACTATTATCATATTTATTGATATTTATTGCAAATGCGGCCCAGTTTCTGACATCTCCATTTGGATCTTTTAACAGATTAATCAATAGTGGAATTGTTGCTTTATCATTGATAACAGAAATAGCAAATGCTGTAGCACGTCTGACATTAGTCGATTTATCAAAAGCAGTAATTTGAGATTGTTCTACTATTTTAGGTGAATAATTTGGGTTTTTCTTGCATCGCTGAGCCGTTGACTCGATTGCCGTAGCTCGAACGCAAGCGCTCTTATCATTCAATGCCATATTGTTCAAAATATTAAAAACATTATCTTCGCATTTTTTGCAAATTTTTATTTGCCCGAGTATAAATGCTCCGATATCTCTACGGATATAATTTTTATCAGAGCAGAACTCAATTGCCAATCTAACAGCGTCTTGCCCACCTCTTAACTGTAATACTCTGGCAGATGAAATCCTTTTCAAGGAATTGTGATCATCAAGTAAGCGAAATAATTCATCATCATTTAGTTTCTTACATTGATTATATAAACCATACTCTTTACTTGCCTTTCTTTTCTGGTATGTATTTGACATTGCAGGAACCTCCACAAAGGCTATCTTTTTTTATCGTTTGACTGTCTGGAGTCCTCCACCTACTCTGCCATCAGCGCACACGATGTTTGATTATCCTTACATACTTATTTTCCGTGGCCAAAATTCAGAATTCTCCCATCATTTTTGCCTATTTCTATAATAAAAACCCCACCAGCAATTTGGTCTGAGTGAATGGTACCTTCAACAACCCAACTTGTTGTTAACTCAGTGATTTCGTATGGTTTTTCTTCTTCTGCGGCATCCTGTCCATAACGATTCTTAACATATATCTCAGCTAATTCCAATGCTATAGCTTTATTTTTAACCAAATTTCTAACGGTATATTTACCTTCACTTTCATACTTGCGCATTATTTTAATATTATTATTACACTGCGCCCATGTGTTGTATGTAAAAACAAACAAAGATACAATGACACATTTCCTAAACAATATTTTTTTACATATTACCATGAACTCTGCAGACATTAGGTAATCCTTTTCCGTTTGTTATTTCCTTCCCGTGGTTATCTATTGCTTTAAAATTACCACTGGGCGTACCTAAATAAAATGACTTGATATTGTTATCTTTACTTTTAACTATTTTCTCATCTTTACCTGAAAATATTTCGTCCCAATATTCTCCATGACTATCTGCACCATGAGTATGATAAGCTGATACTTTCTCAGTACCATTAGGGCAAGGGCTATTGAATGGATATGATCCTTTTCTTTCTCCTCGGTTAGGTGCTGTTGAGAAATATCTGCCACTATTATCCTTACATATTAAACCAGCGAACTCTTTATCTTCGCAAATAGATTGGCTATTTATTTTATTTAAGGCGTCATATGCGGTGCTATCTATAGAATCAAATTTATCTGGACCTATCATAGCGGATAGTGTGCCGCAAAGACCATTAGTACATGCCCCCGATTTTGCATCCTCCCACATAGATAAACCCAGGGGGTCGATGTCTGATATCGGATTCAATTGATATCCATACAGGTTCCATCCCCCCTTCAGCCCAATCGGATCCTGAGTGATATACCTCCCCTGCAGCGGGTCATAATAGCGGTGGCGGTTGTAATACAGGCCGGACTCCTCATCATACTGCTGACCCGGCAGGCGGATGAGCTGCTGCAGCTGGTGCGGGTTCTCTTCATTCAGCAGGTTGCCCCATTCATCGTATTCTGCGCACCATTCTGTAGCCCCTTCCGTGCTGATAAGCGCCAGCGGCAGGCCGCGATGGTCGCAGTGGTACAGGTGGATTTTTCGCGCCGGCGTGTACACCGGGTCCATCTGGTTTTGCATCTGCTCCACCGTCAGGCCGCACGATGCCAGCCAGCGGCGGCTTTCCTCACTCACCCGGTCAGCCAGGATTTCACTTTCCAGCCGGTCGAGCATCTGCACCAGCACCGGCGGGAACACCACACTGCCACCGTCTTCGCCGCCGGACTGCTGAAGGGCATCCGCCAGGCTGCGGCGCTGCGTTTTCGCCAGCTCACCGGTGGCAGTTTCGACCCTGATGAGTGGCGTGAAGCTCCCCGGCTGATAAATCGTCTGGATGCGGCTCCTGTCGTTCTGTATCGTGGTCAGCCGGTCGCCGTCCCAGCCGTACCAGGTCACTTGCGGTTTCCGTGACAGCGACATCCAGCCCGTCAGGTCCCGTTCACGCCGCCACACCCGTTTTGCCACCCTGCGGCCCAGCGGGTCGTAAAGATAGCGACTTTCGACCAGCGGCTCTGCATATTGTGTCCGCGTGTAGTGCACCAGCCGGTGCTGACTGTCGTAATGGTACCGGTGGGTGCGCTCATCATCCGTGCGGATAACCCCTTCCGGGATGAGGTCGGTTTTCTCCGTCAGCCTGCCGTGACGGTCATACCGGTAAAGATAGTGCGCGTCACGGGCGATACGGTTATCCGGCCACATGCTGAGGGCGCTGTCCGGGTGCAGCTCCGGGTCGGGCAGGCGGTTACCTGCCGGGTCTGTGGCATACGGGATATCAATGCCCAGGTTACATATAATAATAAGAGCAATTAACTTAATTTATTTGTTTATAATGCGCTTACTTAATACAAACCATTGAATATACCCTCCTGACAGAAAATAAAGCCATATTATTATCGCCATAATATACTTACTATCAATCCTTACGCCAATAATGTCTGATACAGTCCCTATAAATATTAGAGCAATAAAGAATACTATGCCTGTTGGAAAACATATTACCATCATTCCATAAGACATGAGACTAATTAACTCGCTCACATCACGAGTGGAGTCTAATAGTGAAAGTCTATGCATGGAAAAGAATAGTATTAAAAGCGATAAAGCCAGCCATATAGCTCTGAATAAAAAAATAATATATTTCATTACATCACTCCGGTGAATACAAATCTAATAAAACGTCCAATGTTATTTCCGGAGCACTTCATCTTACATGTTTCTAAAGAATCATTAGACCAGTCTTGGCAGTTTTTAAATAGCCCTAAATTTATAGGTGTGAATATATCAGGCAATACAGAATAACGCGGCCTTACCTCTTTAAACTTCCCTTTTAAACAGTTCTCCACACAACTATTATCGGTTTCAACGAGGTCACAACGGCCAGCAGCTTCTTTTGTATCATTACTTGCTTTACCTGGCCCCCATAGACCATCTCCTTTTGATTCTCCCCGTTGGTCTTGGCCACCACAAGTATAGTCCCCTTTACCATCTGGGACACAAAGATATTGATGATAGAACGGATTCCCCCATATATCTGGACCGCTTCTTTCACCAGTTCCGCCCATTGAATGCAGTGGCTTAATGCATTTTAGTGTTTCTAATCCTAATGGATCTATATTTGAGATCGGATTCAACGGATACTGATAAAAATTCCATCCCCCCTTCAGCCCAATCGGATCCTGAGTGATATACCGCCCCTGCAGCGGGTCATAATAGCGGTGGCGGTTGTAATACAGGCCGGACTCCTCATCATACTGCTGCCCCGGCAGCCGGATAAGCTGCTGCAGCTGATGCGGGTTCTCTTCATTCAGCAGGTTGCCCCATTCATCATATTCTGCGCACCACGCTGTTGCCCCTTCCGTGCTGATGAGCGCCAGCGGCAGGCCGCGATGGTCGCAGTGGTACAGGTGGATTTTTCGCGCCGGCGTGTACACCGGGTCCATCTGGTTTTGCATCTGCTCCACGGTCAGGCCGCACGATGCCAGCCAGCGGCGGCTTTCCTCACTCACCCGGTCAGCCAGGATTTCACTTTCCAGCCGGTCGAGCATCTGCACCAGCACCGGCGGGAACACCACACTGCCACCGTCTTCGCCGCCGGACTGCTGAAGCGCATCCGCCAGGCTGCGGCGCTGCGTTCTGGCCAGTTCACCGGTGGCAGTTTCAACTCTGATGAGTGGTGTGAAGCTCCCCGGCTGATAAATCGTCTGGATGCGGCTCCTGTCGTTCTGTATCGTGGTCAGCCGGTCGCCGTCCCAGCCGTACCAGGTCACTTGCGGTTTCCGTGACAGCGACATCCAGCCCGTCAGGTCCCGTTCACGTCGCCATACCCGTTTTGCCACCCTGCGGCCCAGCGGGTCGTAAAGATAGCGACTTTCGACCAGCGGCTCTGCATATTGTGTCCGCGTGTAGTGCACCAGCCGGTGCTGACTGTCGTAATGGTACCGGTGGGTGCGCTCATCATCCGTACGGATACCCCCTTCCGGGATGAGGTCGGTTTTCTCCGTCAGCCTGCCGTAACGGTCATACCGGTAAAGATAGTGCGCGTCACGGGCGATACGGTTATCCGGCCACATGCTGAGGGTGCTGTCCGGGTGCAGCTCCGGGTCGGGCAGGCGGTTGCCCGCCGGGTCCGTGGCATACGGGATGCGGATATCCAGATTCGCTGCGGTGGTGTGAACGCCGGTCAGCCTGCCGGTGGTGCTGTAGCTGTAACTCCGGGTCTGGCGCGGGCTGCTGATGCGGATGAGTTCGCCGTTGTCGTTCCAGGTGTAATCGCGGTCATACTGCAGGCTGTTCAGGTGCTGACGCTGTAACTGCCCGGCAGGGGTGTAAGCGGTGGTGAGTTCATAACGACCGAAGCTGCGCAGCGTTTCCCGGTGCAGGCGGTCGCGGGTGAAATCCACCAGCGGTGTGTCGCCGAGCTTCATGCCTGCCAGCCAGCCGCTGCCGTAGGTCAGCCATTCCACGGCGGGCAGGCTGTCCGGTATACAGCGGTTCGCCAGTCCCTGCGCGTTGTACGCATGTCTGGTCTCATGCTGCCAGAGCAGTGCTTCCGTCTGCGGGTGATGCACCGTCTGGCGCTCACCGGTCAGGCGGCCTTTCTCATCATACCTGTAATGCACCGCTACCCGGTGCCCTTCGCTGATATGGCTGATGTCTGTCAGCCAGCCACGTTCGTCATACCGCCACCGCTCTGCGGTTTCACCCTTCACGGTGCGGTGCGTGAGGCGGTCTGCTTCGTCATAGTGCCAGTGGGTGACCAGACCCTCATCCTCGCTGCGGATAAGTTTGCCGGTCAGGTCGTGGTGATAACGCTGTGTGCGGCCGTCAAAGCCGGTTTCCTGTATCAGCCGGTCAAGTACATCGTAACGGAAGGTGGTGTGGCTGCCGTTTTCACTGGTCAGGCGGATGACCCGTCCGGCAGCATCGTATTCCATACTGCGCGTCAGCCCGCCCTGCGTGGTACGGACGGCCTTTCCCCACGCATCGTACTGTGTCCCGTTTCTGCTGCCGTCCGGGGCAATGACGGCGGTCAGGTCACCGGCGATGTTGTATTCATACCGCGTTTCATGGCCCTGCGTGTCTTTCACGGCAATTAACTGTCCACGGCTGTCGTATGCGCGGTACTGGCTCAGCCCTTCCTCGCGGTGCACCGCCGTCATCTGCCCGAAGCGGTCATGGTCATAACGGGTCTGGTAGCCGGAACAGTCGGTGAAGCTCAGCAACTGGCCGTAACGGCTCCACGTCATGGTTTTCCGGCTGCCGGTGGCATCGTCCGTTGCGCAGGGGAGGTCACTGTGTGGATTATCATAACGGTAGCGGGTGATATCGCCGTCAGGGGCGGTTTCCTGAATCAGACGGCCGGATTCATCATATTCCCGGCGCAATTCCAGCCCGTCAGGCCCGGTGGCTGACGTTAACTGGTTGTGGTGGTTATAGTAAAACGCCGATGCCCTGCCATCCGGCGTGGTTATGCGCGTGATGAGGCCCGTCACCACATCCGGGCTGTACTCTGTTGTCCTGCCTGCGGCATCCGTCTGTGCCCTGAGCCTGCCCACGGCGTCAAACTGACTCTGCGTGACGCTGCCGTCCGCGTGTTCCTTTTTCACCACCCGCTTCAGCCCGGCTTCGCCCTGCGTGTGCAGCACTTCACGGCGGTCCAGGCTGTCGGTGATGGTGATGCGGTCTTTCTCATACTGATACGTGTAGCTTAAGCCTGCCGGGTTTAGCTGTTCTGTCACCCGCCCGTCGCTGTCGTAACGGTAACGGATTTCCGGCCGGCCCGTGTGACGGTGCGCCACCATCCGGCCCCGGTATTTATCATCGTAAGTAAAGCTGCGCACCTGTGTATTGCTGCGGTCATACACTGCCGCCAGTTCGCCGCGCGGCGTCCAGCCATAGCGCACCAGCGGCGCGGCAGGTAAATTCTCCGGGTATTCCGGGTCGTGCGTCAGCCACACGGCAGACAGACGGATGCCGTTGTCCCGGCCATATTCGGTGTAACCCGGCAGGGTATCAGGAAAAGCGGACGGTTCCGTC